>NZ_CP095742.1:3683571-3990535 GCF_023078495.1 Luteibacter aegosomatissinici
CCATCCACCAGTTCACGGATGGAACGGTCGACGCGGCCAATCAGCTGCCGCACTTCCTTCTCGTGGGCGCGCAGCACGCCGCGCTCGAGGCCTTCAAGCACTCCAGCGGCGATCCACCACAGGCGGCGGCCGGCGATCGTGTAGCAGCGCGCGGCAATGCTATCGAGCGTGCCACGCATGCCAAGCAACTGCCGATCACTGCCCTGCCCACGGAACCAGGCAAGCAACTGCTGCTGGAAGCGCGCGCGCAGTTCAGGCAGTTCGCCACGATGGGCCTCGGCGACCGCGGGATCGGCGGCGCCCGGGGCGCCCAGCGGCAGCGAAGCGTCCAGGTTGGGCGTGAACAGTGCCGATTCGTCGAGTGACTGCTCGCCGCGGCTGGCGCGCAGATCGTTCAGCAGCGGCAACAGCACGATGGGAACGTCGCGGTGGCCGCTCTGCAGGCGCTCGAGGTAATCGGGCATCTGCATCATGCCGCGCATGAGCGCGGCGTAGGCTTCGTCGCGGTTGGCCACGCGGTCACTGATCAGTGCCGCGACCAGTTGCTCCATTTCGCCCACGACCATGGCCGCGCCATACAACTCCACCATGCGCAGCGTGCCGTGGACCTGGTGCAGGTCCGCGGCACAGGTGTGCATGACGTAGCTGTCGCGCGAATCCTCGACGTACGACTCGAGTGCCTGGCGTGCCTTGGACAAGGCGTCATCGAGCTCCGCCTTGACCCAGTGCAGCGTGGTGAAATCGGTATGGTCTTGAAGTCTCACTGCATTAGCCCGGCAGCTTGAAGTTCGCGACGGACAGGCGCAAGTCGTTCGCGAGCTGGGCCAGGTTACCGATCGATTCGGCCGTCTGGCTGGCACCCAGCGACGTCTGCGAAGTGATCTCCTGGATGACGTTCATCGTGGCCGACGTATCGGTTGCGGCCGCCGACTGTTCACGGGCCGCCGCGGAGATGTTCTGAATCAGCGCCGAGAGGTCGTTCGACACGCGTTCGATATCGCCCAGTGCCGTACCCGCATCCTCCGCGAGGCGCGCACCGGCCACCACTTCCGCAGTGGTCTGCTCCATCGAGCTCACCGCTTCGTTGGTATCGGACTGAATCGTCTGCACCAGCGTTTCGATTCGCTTGGTTGCGCTCGCCGAGCGTTCGGCGAGGCGCTGCACTTCGTCCGCCACCACCGCGAAGCCGCGGCCCGCTTCACCGGCCGATGCGGCCTGGATAGCGGCGTTAAGCGCGAGGATGTTGGTCTGCTCGGCAATGTCGTTGATCAGTTCCACGATCGAGCCGATTTCCTGCGACGACTCACCCAGCCGCTTGATTCGCTTCGACGTTTCCTGGATCTGGTCACGGATCGAATCCATGCCCTGGATCGTTTCGCGCACCACTTCCGCACCGCGCGATGCGATCTGCACCGAGCGCTGGGCCACGTCCGCCGATTCGGCCGAATCCTTCGACACCGTATCCATGGAGGTGGCGATCTGGTTAATCGCGGAGGTTGCCGAGGTGATCTGCTGCGCCTGCTGCTCGGCCGCGTCGGCCAGGTGCATGGCGGTGGCCTGGGTTTCCTGGGCTGCCGCGGACACGCGCACGGCGGTCTCGTTAATGGTGGTAACGAGATTGCGCATCTCGTCCACCGCGGAGTTCATAGCGTCGGCGATGGCGCCGGTGATGTCCTCGGTCACCGTGGCCTTGATGGTCAGGTCGCCTTCGGCGAGCGTGCCCATCTCGTCCAGCAGCCGCATAATCGCGGTCTGGTTACGCTGGTTCAGGTCGCTGGTGGTCTCCAGGCGGCGGCGCTGGTCGCGCACCAGGCTGAAGACGAGGACCAGGGCGAAGGCGACCGTGGCGATGGCGCCCAGCAAGCCGGCCCACACGTTCGGGAACAGGCGGGTCAGGGGTAGCTTGGCGATCTGGTCCGCGGATTCGTTTGCGCGCAGCAGCACGGTCTGCGAATCCAGCGACGCCTGGTTACCTGCGCGCTTAACGTCCTGCAGGTTCGGCGAGGCGGTCACCAGCTGGCCCACCGGGTCGACCAGGTCGCCCCAGGAGGTCTGCATGTCGGCCAGGATCTTGTGTGCATTGGCGTCGGAGATGGCGCGGACGCCACCATCCGGGTTGCCTTCCAGCAGGCCCTTGAGCACCGAGCCGTAAAGCTGGGCGTCACGGGACAGGCCATCGGCCGCCGACTGGGCACCGTCACCACCCTGCAGGATCTCCTGCACGCGGCGGATCATGCGGTCAGCCATGAGCATCCAGCGCGCGATGGTGAAGGTCTGCTCCACCGACGCGTTCTTCTGCTGGACGATGTTGAGCACTTCGTCCGTGCGCGCGTTCAGCAGCGGCATCTGCTTGGAGAACAAGTCAGCGCGCTCACCCGAGGCGAGCACCAGTTCCTTGTTCGAAAGGATCTTGCCGATATCGGCATCGAGCTGGTGCCAGGCGTTCGCCAGCGCACCGATGGCGCGGCCCGTGCTGCCGGCTTGCTGGGCGTAGGCCGGCATGCCGGTCTTCTCATCGCCGGCGACCAGGCGCTGCACGGCGGAGTCGATGGTGTTGCGCGTGGCGGAAAGCTCGCGGAACGAATCGCGGTTTCCGTCCGAGGCCTCGAGCGCGTACTTCGCGGTCTGCTGCGAAAGCACCTGCACCTGCGTCGTCAGCGCGATCGCTTCGCGGTCTTCGCCGTTCTTGCTGTTCAACAGCCAGAAGTCGACCGATGCCAGGCCAATGGATAGCAGCAGGAACACGATAACCATCGTGTAGCCACCTTCACGGCCTGCGCCCCCTGTTGTCGTGCTCATACCCACCTCACCCAAACAAAACCTGGTGACCGGGACTTCTGGCAGCCCCCGGCAGACGAGTGACCCTGCAACAAGGCCACCCCCTCGTTCCCGTTGCGCCACCGGTTTCCCGGCCGGCGCCTATCCTGTGCGGGAGGGCCATCCGGCCGTCCCGTCCCCCACACTGGGCGCTTAAAGCGCCGCCTGCCGGAAGTCCGGCGCACGAACCAACCGGTTCATGCTGAACAGCCCGAACGATTGCTCGCCCAGCTGGATGTTTTCCGTCACGAACCGCGCCAGGCGCGGATCCACTTCCTCGCCGCCGGAGCCCCGCTGGTCTTCATCCATGGTGCGCTGGCCGAACACTTCATCGACCAGCAAGCCCACGGTGCCACCGTGCTGGCGTACCAGCAGCAAACGCGTACGTTCCGACGACGGTGTACGTTCGTCGAAAAGAAAACGGCCCAGGTCGATCGCCGGGACCAGGTTGCCACGCACATTGGCCACGCCCATCAGCCAGGGCTGGGTGCCCGGGACGTTGGTGAGCGCCGGCACCGCCAGCAGTTCGTTGATCTCGTCGATGCCGCTCACGAAGGCGCGGCGGCCGACGCGAAAGCCGATGCCACGCCACAGGCCAAGGTTTTCCACCCGCTCAGGCGTGCCCGCCGAGTGCGCGAGGCAAGCGCGTTCGTAATGGGCGAGCAGTTCAAAGGGCGTCAGTGCCGCGTTCTCGCTCATGGCGTGCCCTTCTTCAGTTCTGCTTCGGCAAGAGATCGGCGATGGTCGAGAGCAGTTCCTTCTCGTTCACCGGCTTGGTGATGAAAGCCTTGGCGCCCTGGCGCAGGCCCCACACGCGGTCGGTTTCCATCGATTTGGTGGTGATCATCACGACCGGCACGTCCGCCGTGGCCGGGTCGCGGCTGAGCGTGCGCGTGGCCTGGAAGCCGTTCATGCCCGGCATGATCACGTCCATGATCACCAGGTCGGGCTTGCTCGCGCGAATGCGGTCGAGGCCAGCTTCGGCGTTATCGACGCTGGAAACGGAAAAACCCGCCTTCTCGAGCAGCGTGGTGAACACGCGGACGTCGGTGGGCGAGTCGTCAATGATGAGGATATTTGCCACACGTCCCCCTGGACGCTTACTTAAAGGGTCGGTCAGCCGGCCGTCGCATAGCGATGGATCGCGCCGAGGAGCTCGTCGCGGGTGAACGGCTTGGTGAGGTACTGCTCGGCGCCCACGATACGGCCACGCGCCTTGTCGAACAGGCCATCCTTGGAGGAAAGCATGATCACGGGCGTGCCGCGGAACTGGGCGTTATTCTTGATAAGCGCGCACGTCTGATAACCATCGAGGCGCGGCATCATGATGTCGACGAAGATGATATTGGGCTTCTGGTCGGAGATCTTGGCCAGCGCCTCAAAGCCATCGACGGCGGTAAGCACGTCGCAGCCTTCCTTCTTCAACAAGGTTTCTGCCGTACGGCGGATGGTTTTGGAGTCATCGATGACCATGACCCGCAGGCCGGCCAGGTCCGTACCGCGTCCGTTGTCGTTCACTGCGCCCCCGTCACACGAAAAAACTGCAAGTCCCAACAACAGGATAGCCCGTTCTTACCCGGGTATCCGTGCGCCAGGTCGTAAAGCCCGACACCCCCGGTGCCGGTACCCGCTCTTCGGCGGACCTTGCCACGCTGTTTAATGGGTGGCCGGGATTCCGTCAAGATGAATTGTTCCTAAAGGGACAACGCCTTGTGAAATAGTCGGCAACGCTCCACTAAACTTGACTCCTTTCCTGCTCCCCGAAGGCCGCCTCCATGCCGCTCTCCGTCGCCGTCCTCATGGACCCGATCCGCGCGATCAAGATCGCCAAGGATTCTACCTTCGCGATGCTGCTGGAGGCCCAGCGCCGCGGTCACGCCCTGTTTTACATGGAAGAAGGCGACCTGGAGCTCAGGGGGGCGGACGCCTGGGCGCGCCTGCGGCCCCTCACCGTCAAGGATGACCCGAACGGCTGGTTCACCCTGGGCGAGCCCAGCTGGCGCCCGCTGGCCGAGATGGGCATCGTGCTCGCCCGCAAGGATCCGCCGGTGGATCCGCAGTTCATCTACGACACCATGGTGCTCGAGGCCGCCCAGAAGGCTGGCGTGAAGGTCGTGAACGACCCGCGCAGCCTGCGGGATTGCAACGAGAAGCTGTTCGCCCTGCAGTTCCCGCAGTGCACCACGCCCACCCTGGTCTCGCGCGACCGCAACCAGCTCAAGGCTTTCGTGGCCGAGCATGGCGAGGCCGTGCTGAAGCCGCTCGATGGCATGGGTGGCCGGGGCATCTTCCGGGTGAAGGCGGGCGACAGCAACCTGAACTCCATGCTGGAAACCCTGCTGGACGGCAACCACCACTTCACGATTGCCCAGAAGTACATCCCCGAGATCACCGCGGGTGACAAGCGCATCCTGCTGGTCGATGGTGAGCCGGTGCCCTACGCCCTGGCCCGCATCCCCCAGGGGGACGAATTCCGCGGGAACCTGGCCGCCGGCGGGCGTGGCGTCGGCGTACCCCTTTCGGAGCGCGATCGCTGGATCGCCGCCCAGGTCGGCCCGGAACTGGTTCGTCGCGGCCTCCGCTTCGTTGGCCTGGATGTGATCGGCGATTACCTGACCGAGATCAACGTCACATCTCCGACGTGCATCCGTGAGCTGGATGCCCAGTTCGGCATTAACATCGCCGGGCTGCTGTTCGACGCGATCGAGGCCCGATGACGACCCGTACCACCGGCGCCGACCTGATCGGCGCGACTTTGCTGTTTTCGCTGCTGCTGCACGGTGTCGTCATCCTCGGCGTCACGTTCCAGGCCGAAAAGCCCGCCCCCAGCGTCCCGACGTTGGATGTAACGCTCGTGGACGTCGCGAACCAGGAGCAACCCGACAAGGCCGATTTCCTTGCCCAGGCAAACAACTCGGGCGGCGGCGACCGAGACAAGGCCTCCCGCCCCTCCGAACGGGTGAGCGGCCCGTTGCCGACCCGCAATACGGGCGCGGCGCCCGAGGTGGAAGAAGCCCAGGCCCCTGCCCCGCGCGAGGCCACGCCGGACCAGGTACTGACGACCGCAGGCCAGACCGCGTTCCACGTCGATACCACGCAGGAGCAGACCGAGCAGAAGGAGCGGCCACTGCCCCCCTCGGAAAAAGAGATTCAGCGCAAGCTGGAAATGGCGAAACTGGCCGCCGAGGTCCGTGACGAATCCGAGGCGTACGCCAAGCGCCCCAAGAAGAAGTTCATCTCGTCGAACACGCGCGAATACGCCTACGCCGCTTACATGAAAGGCTGGGTGAACCGCGTGGAGCGTGTGGGTAACCTCAATTACCCGGATGAAGCTCGCCGCCAGGGCGTCTACGGTGAGCTCGTGCTCACGGTGGGCCTCAACCGCGATGGCTCGATCAAGAGCATCGACGTGATCAAGAGCTCGGGCCATAAGCTGCTCGACGATGCCGCGCAACGCATCGTTCGCCTCGCCGCACCCTTCCCCGGCCTGCCCAGGGACAGCAAGGAGAAGGTGGATGAGCTTTACATCACCCGCACGTGGCAGTTCCTGCCGGGTAACGTCCTGCGCAATTATTGATCGGCGTCATCGCACCATTGGCGCTGGCCGCGCGCTTCACGGTTTCGGCAGCAGCTGGTCCGCCTCGCTCACGTAAGCCTTCTCCGCCTTGCGGTCCCAAACGCACAATTCACGCCCTGGCGCGTTCTTCATGTGCTTCTGCGGGTAACGCCCGGCAAGCACCAGCGCGGTGACGGGCACGCGGTCGTCGTACTTCACCAGCCCACCGACCGGCCTTGCATCCTTCAGCCCGCTGGCCGCCACGCACGCCTGGGTTACCCGTTGGTCATAGTCCTTCCAGGCAGACGGCGCGGACGCATGCGCCGGGAGCACCGAAACGGCCACCAAAGCGAGCACAAAACCCTTAACAAACATCATCTTCGGCATGAGTTGCCTCCGTGTGAACCGGCGCACAAGGTACGCGCCCGGGCATGAACAATTCCGCACGGCCAGCGTCCGCTGCGGCTACAATGGAGCCATGAGTATCGCCAACACTTTCGCCGGCCAGTTCCTCATCGCGATGCCGTCCCTCGCGGAACCGCCGTTCGCACGTGGCGTCGCCTTCCTCTGCCAGCATGGCGAAGATGGCGCAGTAGGCCTGCTCATCAACCAGATTTCCGAATACCGCCTGGGCGATGTCCTCGCGCAGATGAAGCTGCCCTGCGAAGACATCGAGATCGCCGATCACCCGGTGCTCATCGGCGGCCCCGTGCAACAGGAGTGTGGGTTCGTCCTGCACCGGGAGCATGGCCACTGGGATTCCAGCTACCGCATCAACGACGACTGGTCGGTCACTACGTCGCGCGACATCCTGGTCGCGATGGCGCGGGGCGATGGCCCGCGACGCGCCGTCGTTACCCTTGGCTATGCCGGGTGGGAGGCTGGGCAGCTCGAGCAGGAAGTGATGGAGAACGCGTGGCTTACCACGCGTGCCGATGAGCACATCGTGTTCGACACGCCCATCGAAGAGCGCTGGTTTGCGGCCACGCGCAAGATGGGAGTGCGTGATCCCTCGCAGCTCGCCGGCTACGCCGGGCACGCCTGATCCATGAGCTGTCTGTTTGGTTTCGATGTCGGCACGAAAGTGGTCGGTGTGGCCGTGGGTAACCGGCTGACCGGTACCGCGCGCGCGCTCGCCGCCTTGCCGGTGCGCGATGGCACGCCAGACTGGCAGGCACTGGACACGCTCCGCCGTGAATGGCTGCCCAGCGAGCTCGTCGTCGGACTACCGCTCGATAACGACGGCAAGGAGCAACCGATGACGCGCACCGCGCGCCGGTTTGCCGAACAAATAGCAGAGCGTTACGGCATCACCGTGGCGTTCGCCGATGAACGCATGAGTTCGCAGGAAGCCGCCCGGCGTTTCGCGGCCGCGCGCGCTGCAGGCACCCGCAAGCGATCGGATGCAAAATCCATCGATGCCGAGGCCGCCGCGGTCATCCTTGAGTCATACCTGCTGCAACCGTAATCGATCGCCATCCACCGTTAAGCCTTGAGGACGTCATGTCAAACCGCCTTCGCCATCTGACCACCCTCGAGAACCTGCCGCGCGAGACCATCGAGCGCCTGCTCGACAAGGCCATCAGCCTTCGCGACCAGTGTGCGCACGGCACGCGCAAGTTGGATATCCTGGCCGGCCGCACCGTGCTGAACCTGTTTTTCGAGCCGTCGACGCGTACCCGCACATCGTTCGAACTGGCCGCCCGCCGCATGGGCGCCGATGTCATCAACTTCGATATCGGCCTCTCCTCCACGAGCAAGGGCGAGGAGCTGTTCGATACCCTGCACACGCTCGAGGCCATGCACCTGGACGCGATCATCGTCCGCCACAAGGTCTCCGGCACCCCGGAAGAGCTGGTGAAGCACGCCATGAGTGGCGTCTCCGTGGTCAATGCCGGCGACGGCAATCGCGCGCACCCGACCCAGGGCCTGCTCGATGCGCTGACCATCCGCAATCACCATCCGGATTTTCGTAAGCTCAAGGTCGCGATCTGCGGCGATGTACGCCATTCGCGCGTGGCCCGCTCCGATGTGCACGTGCTGACCGCGCTCGGCGCCAAGGACATCCGTATCGTCGGCCCTGCCCGCCTGCTCCCCGCGGAAGGGGAATTCAAGGGCGTCACCCTTCACGACGATTTCGACGAGGCGATCGAAGGCGTGGACGCGGTCATCATGTTGCGCCTGCAGAAGGAGCGCATGGAGGCCACGGACCTGCCCGATGAAACGGCCTATTTCGAGCGCTACGGCCTGGATACCCGGCGCCTTGCCCGCGCCGCCAGGGGTGCCCTGGTCATGCACCCGGGCCCGATCAATCGCGGGATCGAGATCGCGTCGGACGTGGCCGATGGCGCGCAGTCGCGCATCCTCGAGCAGGTCGGCAACGGGGTCTTCGTGCGCATGGCTGTGCTGTGCGAAGTGATGGGCCGGTGAATAACATGCTGGGACCCGCCGCGCCGCGCGTTCCGGCATAATGGTGGTTCCAAGGGACCAATCAACGGGATAAAGAATGCGACCGACGAAGCGACTCCTCGCGCTCGGCGTCGCCAGCGTGCTGCTGGCGGCCTGCGGCCACAAGGACAAGGATGCCCCGCTGGCTTTCGTACCGGCCGATACGCCGTACGTCGTGGCCAGCCTCGATAAGCTGGACGACAGCGCCTATGAGGCGGTGCTCGCCCAGCTGAACTATGAAGCCCCGGGCCAGGTCGCCCAGCTCAAGTCGTATGCCCAGGAGTTCGATGCCAAGGGCAATGCCGATGCCGCGCGCCTGCTGCGCGCCGTCGTGGCCGAACTGGACGGCAAGAATGCCGAAACCGTGCTGAAGAACGTCGGCGTCGACCTCAAGACGGGCTCGGCCGTGTACGGCGTGGGCCTCAGCCCGGTCGCCCGTGCGGCGCTCGCCGATCCGGCGGCATGGGATGCCTTCGTCGGCCGCCTTGAGACCGCCTACGGCAAGAAGCTGGACACCGCCGATGCCGGTGGCCAGGCCTACCGCCATGTCGCCCTGGGCGATAGCGGCACGCAGCTGATCATCGCCACGGTGGGCAAGAATGCCGTCGCCGCCCTGCTCCCGGCCGACGCCGCGCAGCCGCTTATCCGCCAGGCACTGGGCGTCGACCGCCCGGAGAAGAACCTGCAGGATGATGGCCGCCTCGCCGACCTGGCCAAGGACAAGGGTTATAAGGACTACGTGGTAGGCCAGGTGGATCTCACCCGCCTGCTGCCGCTCGTCGCCGCCGGCAAGGACCCGCTCTTTGCGAGCTTCCTCAAGCAGCAGTCGAAGAAGACGGGCGAACCGGCACCGCAGATCCCGGCCAGCTGCCAGGAAGAGGCTACCCGCGTCGCGGCTCGCGTACCGTCCTTCAGCTTCGGCTACACCAAGCTCGATCTTCACCACGTGGAACAGCGCGTGGACGTTGCCCTTGCCAGCGACATCACCAGCGCCTTCTCGGGCCTGAAGGTGGAACTGCCGGGCCTGGGCAACGATGCCACCGGCCCGTTCGATGCCAGCATCGCACTGCCGGTTGAGCAGATCCGTACGTTCTTCACGACGCAGTCGGAAGCCGTGGCCGCCAAGCCGTTCGCCTGCCCGGCCTTCGCCAGCCTCAACGATAGCTTCGCGAAGATGGGTTCGACCATGCAGCAGGCGGCGATCCCTCCGTTCGGCGATATCCGCGGCGTGCGTCTCGTCGTCGATTCGTACAAGCCGGGTGCACCGGGCGCTGCGATCCCGCAGATCACCGGCCGCGTCGTGCTTGCCACCCGCAACCCGGCGGGCCTGCTGGCGATGAGCCAGGCCGTGCTTGGCGGTGAGTTCAAGCTGGCGGCCGATGGCAAGCCGGTGGCGCTGCCTGCCAACCTGACGCAATCGCTGGGTATGCCCGGTTGGGCCGCGATGAACGGCCAGGCTATTGCGATTGGCCTGGGCGATGGCGAAGACAACAAGCTCGATGACGTGCTGATGGGTAGCACCGGCGATGCGGGCCGCCTCAGCCGCCTGCATCTGAATGGTGACATGTACCGCACGTGGGTCGATGTCATGTCGGATAAGGCGCAGCAGTACGCATCGGCCATGGCGGAAGCGGCCACGGCGGATGGTGCACCGGATTCGCAGGCCGCGGATACGGCGACGGCACAGCGTTCAAAGGCGCAGTTCGATGCGATGAAGGCACAGGCCGCACGCGTCGTGCAGGTGACCGGCGAAGCTCACATGGATGACAAGGGCCTCGTGATCTCCGGCGCCGTCGAATACAAATAAACACGGTAGGAGCGTGCTAGCACGCGAAAAGCCAACGAAGCGGTAACGCCGCACCCTTGGCGAAGCAAAAAAGGCCGCGATACCTCGCGGCCTTTTTTGTTGCGCGCGTTGCACGCGCTTTCACTGCCACGACAGGATGTGAAGACGTATTCGGCAAAGCTGAATCAATAGATTGAATGGGCACGAATCGTTCACGGATGCGCTGGTGATATGGCCACCGCGACAACGGCAGCCACAGCGCGTGGCGCCGGCGTCGTCCCACCACAGATCCGTAAAAAGGAGTTCCCCATGATGAACGCCAACATTCGCAAGGCCCTGTTCGCTGCCGCCCTCGTTGCCGGTCTCGGCACGGTCCCGTTTGCCTCGGCGTATGCCCAGGACTCCGCTGCGGCCGCCTCCAAGGGCGATAACCAGACGGTAGCCGGCAAGGCTGACGATACGTGGATTACCACCAAGGTGAAGAGCGAGTTCGCCGCCAACAAGAGTGTGAGTGCCACCGATATTTCGGTTAGCACCACGGAAGGCGTTGTGACCCTCACCGGCTCGGTCGCCACGGCAAAGGAAAAGAGCCACGCTGAAGCGATCGCCAAGAAGATCAAGGGCGTGAAGAGCGTGGATGCCAGCGGCCTCACGGTTTCGGCAGCCGCCAAGTAATACGCGCTGGGTAATACGCCCTGGCGTACGAAAAAGGGAGCCCTTCGGGCTCCCTTTTTTGTTCTCGTTGTAGGAGCGTGTCGCCTAGCGGTGCAGCATGCCGCCGAACGTGTTCTTGTCGTTGGCCTTGTCGATCTCAACGCCTTCCAGGCCCTGCGACAGCGTGTGGGCGTCGCCGCCCTGGGCCAGCTTGATGCGCAGGCGCACTTCGTTGGAGCTGTCGGCATGGCGCAGGGCATCTTCGTACGAGATTTCGCCCGCGTGGTAGAGCTCCACCAGGCTCTGGTCGAACGTGCGCATGCCAAGCTGGTTGGAATCGCGCATGAGCTCCTTGAGCTTGTGGATCTCGCCCTGACGGATGTAGTCCTGCGCGAGCGGCGTACCCAGCAGCACTTCGATCGCCACGCGACGTGCCTTACCGTCGGGCGTGGGAATGAGCTGCTGCGCCACGATGCCCTTCAGGTTCAGGGACAGATCCATGAACAGCGCGCTGCGACGGTCTTCCGGGAAGAAGTGCAGGATGCGGTCCAGCGCCTGGTTGGCATTGTTCGCATGCAGCGTGCAAAGGCACAGGTGGCCCGTTTCCGAAAAGTTGATGGCGTGCTCCATCGTCTCACGCGTACGCACTTCGCCGATCATGATGACATCTGGCGCCTGGCGCAGCGTGTTCTTCAGCGCGTTTTCCCAGTTATCGGTATCGATACCGAGCTCGCGCTGGGTGATGATGCAGCCTTCATGGCGATGCACGTATTCGATCGGGTCCTCGATCGTGATGATGTGACCCGTGGAATTCTGGTTGCGGTAGCCGATCATCGAGGCGAGCGACGTGGATTTACCGGTACCGGTACCACCCACGAAGATGATGATGCCGCGCTTGGTCATCGCCAGCTGCTTGATGATCGGCGGCAGGTTCAGCTCTTCCGGCGTGGGAATCTTTGATTCGATACGGCGCAGGACCATGCCCACGCAGTTGCGCTGGTAAAAGCACGAGACACGGAAGCGGCCGACGCCCGAGGCGCTGATCGCGAACTGGCACTCGTGGGTTTTTTCAAATTCCTCGCGCTGGGCCGGCGTCATCACGTTTAGCACCATGTCGCGCGATTGCTGCGCGGAGAGGGGGCTTTGCGTGATGGGCACGATACGGCCCTGCACCTTCATGGAGGGTGCGACGCCGGCGGTGATGAACAGGTCGGACGCCTGCTTGTGCACCATCAGCTTAAGAAAGGAGGTGAAATCGAACTCGCTCATGGCACGGCCCTGGTTAGTCGCCCCGGCTTTGCCGGGGCTGTGAAGCGTAAACCGTCAGTAACAGCCTACACCCCTTTCTCTTACGGTTTACAGCGGCTACGCCGCGACTTTCAGGCCCAACGGGCCGGCTAGCGCGTCAGCGGAACCCTTCCTTGTTCTTGGCGTACATGGCGCCTTCCTGGCGGGTGATGAGGCCACGTTTGACCAGGTCCGCCAGGTTCTGGTCCAGGGTCTGCATGCCGTACTGCTGGCCGGTCTGGATGGCCGAGTACATCTGGGCCACCTTGTCCTCGCGGATCAGGTTTCGGATGGCCGGAATGCCAACCATGATTTCGTGGGCCGCGATACGGCCGCCACCCACCTTCTTCAGCAGCGACTGCGAAATAACCGCGCGCAGCGATTCCGAAAGCATCGAGCGCACCATCGGCTTTTCGCCGGCAGGGAACACGTCGATAATGCGGTCGATGGTCTTGGCGGCCGAGGACGTATGCAGGGTGCCGAACACGAGATGGCCCGTTTCAGCGGCCGTGAGTGCCAGGCGGATGGTTTCAAGGTCGCGAAGCTCGCCGACCAGGATGTAGTCCGGATCTTCACGGAGCGCCGAGCGCAGCGCCTCGTTGAAGCCGTGTGTATCGCGGTGCACTTCGCGCTGGTTCACCAGGCACTTCTGCGAGGTGTGCACGAACTCGATCGGGTCCTCCACGGTGAGGAGGTGGCCGTACTCGTTCTTGTTGATGTGGTCGACCATCGCCGCCAGCGTCGTGGACTTACCCGAACCGGTGGGGCCGGTGACCAGGATGAGGCCCTGCGGCTGTTCAATGAGTTCACGGAAGATCTTGGGCGCGCCAAGGTCTTCCAGGGTGAGCACTTCGGACGGAATGGTACGGAACACGCCACCCGCGCCACGGTTGTGGTTAAAGGCGTTCACACGGAAGCGGGCCAGGCCGGGAATCTCGAACGAGAAATCGACCTCAAGGAATTCCTCATAGTCGCGGCGCTGCTTGTCCGACATGATGTCGTAGATCAGCGAATGGACCTGCTTGTGCTCCAGCGGCGGGATATTGATGCGCCGAACGTCGCCGTCCACGCGGATCATGGGCGGGAGGCCTGCGGAAAGATGCAGGTCGGAGGCCTTGTTCTTCACGGAGAAGGCAAGGAGTTCGGCGATATCCATTGGGGTCCCCTTTCTTTGTGGGCCAAAGGTAACCACCCCCGGGGGTCGGCGCAAGGCGGCACACCGTATATGCTTTACCGGTCTGTGAAAGTCGTCGCGAACGGAGCGAAAGAACCCATGAACCGGATCGCCTTTATCGGTGGCGGCAATATGGCCACGGCACTGGTCGCGGGGCTGGTCCGCCATGGCGCCCAACCCGGTGGCATTGCCGTGGCGGAACCCCGCGCCGAGGCCCTGCAGGAGCTGTCGCGCCAGTATGGCGTGGCTACCTATACCGATAATGCAGCCGCGGCCGAGGGCGCCTCCCTGTTGGTCCTTGCCGTTAAGCCGCAGCTGATGGCCGAGGTATGCCGGGGCCTGCGCACCGTGGTGCAGCAGTACCGGCCCGTAGTGGTCTCCATCGCGGCCGGCATTCGCATCGCCCAGATCGAGCGCTGGCTGGACGCGGCCCTGCCCGTGGTGCGCTGTATGCCGAATACGCCGGCCATGTTCAGCGCCGGCGCCACCGGGTTGTACGCCAATGCCCGCGTCAGCGCGCCGCAGCGCGCCGAGGCCCAGCACGTGCTGGATGCCGCCGGGCTGACCGTGTGGGTCCCCGAGGAAGAGCAGCTCGATATCGTCACCGCCCTCTCCGGCTCGGGCCCGGCGTACTTCTTCCTGATGGTGGAAGCCCTGGAAAACGCTGCCGTGGCCCAGGGCCTCGATCGCGAAACGGCACGGGCCCTTGCCGCGCAGACCGCACTGGGTGCCGGCCGCATGCTGATGGAAAGCGGCGACGACGCGGCCACCCTGCGCCAGAAAGTCACCTCACCCAAGGGCACCACCCAGGCGGCGCTGGATAGCTTCCAGGCCGACCACTTCCCTGCCGTCGTCGGGCGTGCGGTCGACGCCGCCCGCCGTCGTGGCGTGGAACTCTCCGAACAGATGGAAACGAACTCGTGAATTACCTTACCAACGCGGGCGGCCTGCTGCTCAATGTCATCTTTGGTGCCCTCGTCGCCCTGTTTGTCCTGCGCTTGCTGGCGGAGGCGAACCGCGCCGACTTCAACAACCCCATCTGCCAGTTCCTCTACCGCCTGACCAACCCCGTCGTGCGGCCGCTGCGCAAGGCCCTGCCGAGCGTGCGCCGGGTGAACCTGGCGGCCCTGGTGATCGCGCTGGTCATCGAGTGCGTGAAGGTCTTGCTCATCGTGCTGCTGGCTGGCCTGCCCGTGTCGGTGCTGGGCATCCTGGTGATGGGCCTCGCCGAACTGCTCGATTTCTTCCTGCTCACATGGATCGTGGTGGTGTTTGTCTGGTCGTTGATGAGCATGCTTTCCACCGACCGCTACCACCCCGTCGCGCGTTTCGTTACCGCGCTGGCCGAGCCGCTGGTCCGGCCACTGCGTGGGCGCATGACCATCGGCGGCCTGGATTTCTCGCCGACGATCGTGTTGCTCGGGCTGTTCCTCGCGCGCATCCTGATTGCCCAGCCGCTGCAGGACCTCGGCGGGCGCCTGCTGGTTGGCATGTAACGCTCAACGCCCGCCCAGACGGCGGGCATCCGTCACATTAGGCAACGCCGCGAGCCTGCCCAGCAGCATCGAAAGCTGTTCATAGTCGCGGACCCGCAGCGTGAAGCGCATATCCACTTCGCTGGTGCGCGTGTTCACCCGGCTCGACGACGCCACGATGTGCGGGCCGATATTGTTGATGGTCGTGGCGACGTCCTTCTGCAGCCCCTTGCGGTCGTAGCCACGCAGTTCGATGTCCACCTCGTAGTTCTGCACTTCCACCCTGCCCCAGCTCACCTCGATCACGCGATCGGGGTCCTTACGGGCCAGCCGCGCCAGCGACGCACAATCGGCACGGTGCACGGATACGCCACGGCCCCGGGTGATGAACCCGCGCACCGGATCCCCGGGAAGCGGCTGGCAGCAACGCGCCAGGGTGGTAAGCAGGTTACCCACGCCCTCGATGGAGAGCGCACCGCGGTCGTGTTGGGCTCCGCGGGCGGTGACCGGTGCCGACGACTGGGTGAAGGCTTGTTCTTCGGGCTCCTGCAGGTGCCGCGCGATCTGGCCGAGGGACACTTCGCCCAGCGCTACCGTCACGAACAGTTCGTCGATGCTCTTCAGGCGGAAGTGCGTGGCCAGTGCGGCAAGGTCCACGTCATCCAGCGCGAGCCGGCGCAGTTCCTTTTCCAGCGTGGCCTTGCCAGCAAGGATGTTGGCTTCGTGGGCCTCGCGACGGAACCACGCGCGGACCTTTTCCTTCGCCCGCGAGGTCGCCAGGTAACCATGGTGGGCCGACAACCAGTCACGACTAGGCTCGGAGATCTTCGTGGTCAGGATCTCCACGCGATCGCCGCTGCGCGGCTGCGTGGTGAGCGGCACGATACGGCCGTTGATCTTGGCGCCTCGGCAGCGATGACCGACCTCAGTGTGAATGTGGTAGGCGAAATCCAGCACCGTGGCGCTGCGTGGCATGTCGATGACTTCGCCCTTGGGCGAAAGCACGTACACGCGATCTTCCATCAGCTCCGTTTCGAAGCCGGCCGCCAGCTCCGCATCGTCTTCGCCACGCGGCTCAAGCAGCTTGCGCATCCAGGCGATTTTCGCCTCGAATTCGGCATCCGCTCCGCCACCTTCCTTGTAGCGCCAGTGCGCCGCGACACCCAGTTCGTTGGCGCGGTGCATCTCGTGGGTACGGATCTGCACTTCAAGCGTTTTGCCTTCCGGGCCGATGACCGCGGTATGCAGCGAACGGTAACCGTTGCCCTTGGGGCGGGCGACGTAATCATCGAACTCACCCGGCAGGTGTGGCCACAGGCTGTGGACCAGGCCCAGCGCGGCATAGCAATCGGCCACGGACCCCACCAGGATGCGCACGGCACGAATATCGTAGAGGTCGGAGAACTCCAGGCCTTTCTTCTTCATCTTCTTCCAGATCGAGAAGATGTGCTTGGGCCGGCCTGCCAGCTCGGCTTCGATACCCGCGTTACCGAGCACGGTACGCAACTCGGCCAGGCTCTCGGCGATGAAGCGTTCGCGGTCTGCACGGCGCTCATCGAGCAGGCGCGCGATCCGCCGGTAGGTATCCGGCTCCAGGTAACGGAACGCCAGATCCTCGAGTTCCCACTTGAGTTGCCAGATACCCAGCCGGTTCGCCAGCGGCGCATGGATATCTGCCGTGAGCTGGGCCAGCTCGCGGCGTTCCGCATCCGGCAGCGACATGGCGGTACGCATCGCGGCAAGCTGCCGTGCGAGCAGGACGAATACCACGCGCAAGTCGCGGATGATGGCGAGCAAGAGCCGGCGCAGGCCCTCGGAGCCTGTCGCGGGCCCACGTTGCGCGTGCAGGTCCCAGACCTTTTCGGCCTCGCCCTGCCCGTCCACCAAACGCCTGAGCGAGGCCGGCCACGTCGCGGCGGCGCCCTCCGTGGCCCCTGGCATGCCCCGCGACAGGGAGTACCAAAGTGCGGCGGCGCAGGTTTCGTCATCGCAGCCCAGCTGACGCAGCAACTCGATGATGGTTTCCGCTTCGGCACGCGCGGCGGCGGGCAGCACGCCACATGCCTCGCGCGCGCGCTCGGTGAGCGGCAGCCGCGCGACCGTATCGGTCACGTTCTGCGCGCCTGCGTTGGCCTGTGAACTCTTCATGTGGTGCTTGCCTGTGCGGCTTCGAGTGCCTTGACCAAACGCTTGGCCGAGACCGGCTCGGCAGTTTTCAGTTCCTGGGCGAAAAGCGACACTCGCCATTCTTCAACGAGCCAGCGTAGTTCCGCCCAGCTCTCCGCATCCAGTGCGGTGCCACCGGCGTTCAGAAGCGCCCGCCAGTACGGCAACACCTGCAGCATACGCGACTGGTCGCGCTGCGGGTCCTGGCGGAGGCGCTCGCCGCGCAAGCGCATGGCTTTGAGGTACCGGGGTATATGCGCCAACCGGCTGGTGGGCAGTTCGCGCAGGAAACCCGGCTGGAGCAAGCCCGCCAACTGCTCGCGCAAGTCGTCGTAGCTCGCCTTGGCAAAGCCCATCAGCGGCGGATCCATCCATGACCGCAGCTCAGCCTGGGCCTCGATAATCGGTTCGGCGAGCTTCTGCCGCGCCATGGCTGCGCCAAACAGGCTTCTTCCCAGGTCCGCCTTCAGGTGCTCGAAATCGGCCAGCGTTCGTACATTGAGCTTCGCACCGGCCAGGAGGTCAGCGAACCCGCCCTCGACGAGGTCGTCGCGCAGGCCATCCACGCTCCCGAGCGGGGCGTATTTCAGCGACAGCGGATTGCTGATCGGCAGCTGGCGGCGGGCTCGCTTGAACTCAGGGGCCAAAGCACCGCGTAGCAGCCGTTCCACGCCGAGCACGTGGGCCTCGGCCGCTTCGTCGGCGCGCTCAAAGACGCGCAAGGCGACCGCCTCGCCCAGGTCCACCAGTGCGGGATACGCCTTGAGGCCTGCCTCGGAGCGCACTTCAGCGGGAATCGATTCGAAATCCCACGTGAGGATGTCTTCGCGGGTCAGCTCGATGTCGGTCTTGCGGGAGAAGGCCTCGCGCGCCTTGCCCTCCCACTGGGCACGGATGGCAGCCAGATCGCGGCTTTCCGCAACAGTACGGCCGTTCTCATCGTGCACCCGGTAACGCATCAACAAATGCGCGGGGATGTCGGCATCCGCGAACGCCGCTGCGTCGACATCGACGCCCGTGGTTCGCTTGAGGAAAGCGGCAAGCGCCCTGGCCAGCGGTTCGTCGCGCGGCGTTTCGGCTTCGCTGAATGCGCGGGCGAAATCGGGCGCCGGGACAAAATTGCGCCGGAGTGCCTTTGGCAGACCCCGGATCAGTTCCGCGACCTTGTCCGCAAGGAGACCGCCGACCAGCCACTCGCCACGTGCGGCCGGCACGGCGTTGAGGAACGCCAGGGGTACGTTGATCGTCACGCCATCGGCCGGGTCGCCCGGTACGAAGCGATACTCAAGGCGGTAGCGATGCTGGCCCAGGTCCATCGAGGCCGGGAAAGCCTTGGGATCAAGGCCCGCGCCCGCATCCATCACATCGGCGAGGGTCCAGCGCAATGCCGCCTGCTCGCCAGGCGATGCCTTGCGGAACCATGCATCCAGCGCGCGCGTATCGGCGATGGACTCAGGCAGCTTGCCGTCGAAGAACGACGCCAGGTCTTCGTCGGAGCGCAACAGGCCCGCGCGGCGCTGTTTGGCTTCGATATCGTGGGCCTGCTCGAGCACACGCTGGTTCGCACGCACGAAGTCGGCGCGGCTATCCAGGTCGATGCGTACCAGCGCTTCGCGCACGAAGATCTCGTGGGCCAGCCGGGGGTCCTGCTTGTAGAACGTGACGGGCCGCCGCTCGACCAGAACCAGGCCAAACAGCGTGACCTGCTCGTACGCCACGACCGTGCCGCGCTTGCGCGACCAGTGCGCATCGCGCGCGGTCGCGCGCACCAGGTGGCTGGCCTGCTGTTCGATCCACGCCGGATCGATGCGCGCGTTCATCATGGCCCACACGCGGCCACCGATATCCAGGATTTGCGCGGCGAAGATCCATGCGGGCGGCGCTTTCGCGAGCGCCGAGCCGGGAAACACCTGGAACCGTCGTTCACGCGTGCCGCGGAATACACCCTTCTCATCCTTGTGGCCCACCTGGGTGGGAAGGCCGGCCAGCAGGCTGCGATGGATCGATTCGAAAAGCGCATCACCCTCGGCCGTCGCCTTTTCAAGGTTCCAGCCCAGTTCGCGCGTCACCAATACCAGCTGACGGTGCAGCTCGCGCCACTCGCGCATGCGCATGAAGCTAAGAAAATGCCGCGAGCACCAGTCGCGCAGCTTCGAGGAAGTCAGTTCCTCGGCGGCGGCGAGGTGCGCCTTCCACAGGTTGAGCACACCGATGAAATCGGATTTGGGATCGGCGAACTGCGCGTGCGCGGCATCGGCCTGCCCACGAGCTTCGGGCGGCCGCTCGCGCGGATCCTGGATCGAAAGGAACGCCACGATGGTGAGCAGGTCGCCCAGGCTCCCCAGGCGACGAGCCTCCACGAGCATGCGTGCCAGCTGCACATCGATGGGCAGGCGCGCCACGGTGCGGCCGATCTCGGTCAACCGGCGGTCGTCGCCAATCGCGCCGATTTCGGCCAGCCGGCGGTAACCGTCGGCGACAACGCGCGGATCCGGGGCTTCCAGGAAGGGGAAGTCCTCGACCTCGCCCAGGTCCAGCGCCAGCATACGCAGGATGACGTTGGCGAGCGACGACCGCAGCAGCTCCGGGTCGGTGAATTCCGGGCGCAGGATAAAGTCCTGCTCTTCGTACAGCCGGTAACAGATGCCGGGCCCTACGCGGCCGCAACGGCCTTTGCGCTGATTGGCGGCCGCCTGGGAAATCGGCTCGATATGCAGGCGTTCCAGCTGGCCACGCTGGCTGTAGCGCTTCACCCGTGCGGTACCCGGGTCCACCACGTAGCGAATGCGCGGCACGGTGAGCGAGGTTTCCGCGACATTGGTGGCAAGCACGATGCGCCGCTTGGGACCGGGACGGAACACGCGATCCTGCTCGCTCGCCGAAAGCCGGGCATACAGCGCCAAAACCTCGGTCTCCCGATACTGGCGGCGGGACAGCAACAAGTGAGCGTCGCGGATCTCGCGCTCGCCAGGCAGGAACACCAGCACATCCCCGCGGGGATCCTCGCGGGTGATCTCGTCCATCACATCGGCAATCTGTTGCGAGAGGTTGCCTTCGCCCTTCTCGCCCGGCGGCCGGTAGCGGACCTCGACCGGGTAGGTTCTTCCCTCCACGGCCACGACGGGGGCATCACCGAAATGCTCGGCGAAGCGCCCGGTGTCGATCGTGGCCGAGGTGACGATCACCTTCAGGTCGGGCCGGCGTGCACACAGGCGCTTCAGGTAGCCCAACAGGAAATCGATATTGAGACTGCGCTCGTGGGCCTCGTCGATGATGATGGTGTCGTAGGCGGACAGCCAGGGGTCACCCTGAGTCTCGGCCAGCAGGATGCCATCGGTCATGAACTTCACCAGGGCCTGGTCGGACACCTTCTCGGTGAAGCGGACCTGGAAACCGACTTTTTCGCCCAGCGGCGTAGCCAGTTCCTCGGCCACGCGGGCCGCCACGGAGCGGGCCGCCAGGCGGCGCGGTTGGGTACAGCCGATCAGCCCTGCCTCACCCCGGCCTGCGGCAAGGCACAGCTTCGGCAACTGGGTGGTCTTGCCCGAACCGGTTTCGCCCGCGAGCACCACGACCTGGTTCTCGCGGATGAGCTTGATGATGTCCTCCGCCCGCGCGGCGATGGGCAGCGACGCGTCCACCGTGATCGCGGGCTTGGACGCCGCCCGGGCGGCCCGGCGTGCCATGGAGGTAGCGATATCCTGGCCCAGCTGATCGATCCGGGCCGCATCGGGTTTGCGCGAGAGCGCCCGCCAGCGCCCCAGCAGGCGGCCGAAGTCGCGGCTGGCCACGCGCGACAAGGCATCGCGCAGCTCTTTCAGGCGCGGATCAGTGGGCGGGTGGCGCGTAGGGGTCTTGGAAGTACTCATGGGGGTATTAATGATAGCGTGTGCCTATCACCGGGATCGGAACGTTTCATTTCACGGCTACATGCCGGATCGTTAAAATTTCTGCCATACCACCGAAAAACCACGGAGAGTCGAGACATGGCCATTGATATCGGCATTGCCAAGAAGGACCGCGAAGCGGTCGCCAAGCATCTTTCCAAACTGCTGGCGGATACCTATTCGCTTTACCTGAAGACCCACAGCTTCCACTGGAATATCACGGGGCCGCAGTTCAATAGCCTGCATAACATGTTCGAAGTGCAGTACAACGAGCTGTGGACCGCGGCGGACGAGATCGCGGAGCGCATCCGCATCCTCGACGTGTTCGCCCCAGGCTCCTATAGCCAGTTCGGCAAGCTGACCTCGATCAAGGAAGAGTCCGGCGTGCCCGAATGGAAGGACATGGTGGCCCAGCTGGTCGAAGGCCACGAAATCGCCGCGGCGACCTCCCGCGAGGTGATCAAGGCCGCCGACGAAGCCGGCGACGAAGGCAGCGCCGACATGGTGACCGGCCGCCTGAAAGAGCACGAAAAGACCGCCTGGATGCTCCGCTCGCTATTAAAATAATGTAGGACCGTGCTTGCACGCGATAAGGGCCTGGCCGAAAGCCAGGCCCTTTTTTGTGCTCCCGCCCACCCCCGTTAACCTCATTTTCACCCACAAACCCTGACCAGCCATTCAGCCCGGCGTTGAGCCATTCCGCCCTGTTCGTTAAGCTCCCCCGGTTACCTCATTGAAGCCACTTGGGGGCCGATCGGTCCGGGGAATGTTTTGAGCGCTGCCAGCACGACCGACCGAAGCCACCCCATCCTCGTCGCGGTACTCCTCGCGATCGTTGTTGCAGGCCTGAATTACGGCCTCTGGTTCGTTGCCAACCTGCCCAACGGCCCGGATAACTGGAACGCGCCGGTGCCCGGGTTCGCGTTCACGGCCTACCAGCGCTACCAGAACCCCATGAAGGGGGATGTGTCGACCGATCCGGAGATCGATAGCGACCTGCGCCTGATCAAGCGCTACTCGCCCCGCATCCGCACCTATTCAATGCTCGAGAACCCGCAGGTGGCCCGCCTTGCCGACAAGGAAGGGCTGGACCTGATGGCGGGCGCCCAGATCGATACCCGCCTGGAAAACAACGAACGCGAGATCGACGCGCTGATCGCCCAGGCGCACCGCTTCCCGAAAACGATCACGCGGGTCATCGTGGGTAACGAGGTGCTGTTCCGCGGCGATCTGAAGCCGGAACAGGTCATGGCGTACCTCGACCGCGTGCGCGCCGCCGTGAAACAACCCGTTTCCGTGGCCGAACCGTTCCACGTGTGGATCCAGAACCCGGAACTGGCCAACCACGTCGACTTCATCACTGTCCATCTGTTCCCGTACTGGAACGGCATCACCGCGCGCGCCGGCGTAGGCGATGCCATTGGCAGCTATGAAAGCCTGAAAGCTGCATTCCCGGGCAAGCACATCGTCATCGGTGAAATTGGCTGGCCTTCGAACGGCGATCGCTTCAAGGCGGCCGATCCGAGCGTATCGAACGAAGCCATTTTCCTGCGTTCGTTCTTCAACCAGGCCAGGGCGCATGGCATCGATGACTACTACGTCCTCGAAGCCATCGACCAGCCGTGGAAAGAAAACCTGGGTGAAGGGCGCACGGGCGCTTATTGGGGCATGTTCAATGCCGATCGCCAGCTGAAGTTCCCGTTCACCGGCCCGGTAACCGAGGACGTGCACTGGCCGTGGAAGGCGCTGGCCGCCTCCCTGATCGCCTTCGTGCCCATGCTTTGGTTCGGCATCGCCTTCCGCCGCTTCAAGCTGGCCGGCCTGCTGTTCATGATGGGCCTCATCCAGCTGGCGTGCGGCCTGATCGTCTGGTCGGCCACCCTGCCCTTCAACTTCTATCTTGGCCCGTTCGACTGGGCCATGCTGATCCTGCTGTTCCCGGCGCAGGTCGCCATCCTGGGCATCCTGTTGATCAACGGCTTCGAGTTCACCGAGGTGCTGTGGCGGCGCAAGTGGATTCGCCACGCCGGCATGCTTCCGCCGGACCCCGTGGAGCGGCAGCCGTTCGTCTCCATCCACCTGGCGTGCCACAACGAGCCGCCGGAGATGGTGCAGATCACCCTGGATTCGCTCGCGGCCCTCGACTACGAAAACTTCGAAGTCCTCGTGCTGGATAACAACACGAAGGACCCGGCGGTGTGGAAGCCGGTCGAAGAATATTGCGAAAAGCTGGGCCCCAAGTTCCGCTTCTTTCACCTCGAACCGTGGCCCGGCTACAAGGCTGGCGCACTCAATTTCGGCCTGACGGCGACGGACGAGCGCGCGGATGTGGTGGCGGTGATCGATGCCGACTACGTGGTGCGCGAAGACTGGCTTGCCACGCTGACCGGGTATTTCCACGACCCGAAGGTGGCCGTGGTGCAGTGCCCGCAGGCGCATCGCGATTTCGAGAAGAACCGCTTCCGCCGCATGACCGCATGGGAATACGACGGCTTCTTCCGCATCGGCATGCACCACCGCAACGAGCGCAACGCCATTATCCAGCACGGCACCATGACCATGGTGCGCCGTTCCGCGCTGGAAGGCACCGGCGGCTGGTCCGAATGGACGATCTGCGAAGATGCCGAGCTTGGCCTGCGCCTGATGCACGCTGGCTACGAGTTGGTGTACGTCGATGAGCTGATGGGCAAGGGCCTCACGCCCGCGGATTTCAAGGCGTACAAGAGCCAGCGCTACCGCTGGGCCTTTGGTGCCATGCAGATCCTCAAGGGCCGCTGGCACTGGATGACGCGCAAGGGGCCGCTGAGTGCGGGCCAGCGCTTCCACTTCCTGACGGGCTGGTTCAGCTGGTTCGCCGATGCCCTTCATTACATCTTCACCATGATGGGCTTGCTGTGGACCGCCGGCATGATCGCCGCACCGGATTACTTCAACCTGCCCATGCAGCTGTTCCTGATCCCGGTCATCGGGTTTTTCTTCGCCAAGGCCATCTTCGGCGTCGTGCTGTATCGCGCGCGCGTCCCGTGCAGCTGGTACGACACCATCATGGCGTCGGTTGCCAGCATGGGGCTTTCGCATGCCATCGCGCGCGGCATCCTGCACGGCCTGACCCGTGAGAAGACAGCTTTCGTCGTGACGGCGAAGAGCCGGCGCATGGGTGGCAGCAGTTTTGCCGCGTTCTCGCCCGTGCGTGAGGAAGTCCTCATGGCGGTGGCGTTACTGCTGGCCATCATCGGCATGGCCACGCATTACGGCACGCATTACGTGGAAAGCACGCTGTGGATGTTCATCCTGGCCGCGCAGTCCATTCCGTATGTGTCCGCCATGGTAGGCGCGTGGATCGCCCACCAGTCCGGCGACGAGGCCGGCTAACCCCAGGCGCGCCCCTACCCCGTAGGAGCGCGCTTGCGCGCGATGCCTTTTCCGCGAAGCCCTTCACGCCGTTCAGCTTTGTAGTCACCTGTCTATCGACCTAGGCGCCCACGCGCGGTAAGTTACGGCCATACACAGGGGCGCCCGGATGCGTTCCCCGGGTAGCGTCGCTACCCGCATGGCCTTGGATCACGACCGGAAGGACGCACATGCGCCTAACCAGACGCCATGGACTGCTGCTTCTGCCGTGGTTCCTCTTGCCCGCCGTCGCGCATGCCGGCGTCACCGTCACCGTGGATGGCGTTGACGAGAACCTTAAGAACGCCGTGATTGCCGGCGTCGAACTCAGCCAGTACACCGCGCGCGATGTCACTGATGCGCAGATTCGCCGCCTTTACGCCAATGCGCCCGATCAGGTGCAAACGGCTCTTCGACCCTATGGCTATTACGAGGCGACCGCCACCGGCGAGTTGAAGCAAGTCGGAACCAACTGGCAGGTCACCCTGCACGTGGTCCCGGGCACCCCGGTAAAGGTCACATCGGTCAACGTGGCGATCGACGACGAAGCCTCGAAGGTGCCCGCCGTGCGGCGTGCCATGCGCGGGCTCGATAACCTGAAAGACAAGCCCATGAACGACGGGCAGTACGATGGTGCGCGCGACGCCGTCAGCGGTGCCCTGACGGCCACCGGTTTCCTCGATGCGCGCCTGGTCACCCATCGCGTGGAAGTGAATCGCGCTGAGCACAGCGCGAAGGTCGACCTGAAGTGGGAGACTGGCAAGCGTTATCGCTATGGCCACGTGAACTTCAAGAATTCACAGTTCCGCGACGGCTTCCTCGACCGGTACGTACCGTTCAAGAGCGGTGACTACTTCTCGCAGGACCAACTGCTGCAGCTGCAGCAAGCCCTGAACGGCGCCGACTACTTCGCCGTCGTGAACGTCATTCCCGATACCGACAACGCGAAGAACGGCACGGTGGATGTGAACGTGGACCTGGCACCGGCCAAGCGCACGGTCTACACCGGGGGCCCGTTCTTCGGCACGGATACCGGACCGGGGCTACGCGGCGGTGTCGAGAAACGCTGGATCAACGATCGCGGACACAAGTGGAAGAACGAGCTGGTCGTCGCGCAGCGCCTGAAAACGCTCTCGACGCTCTACCAGATCCCCATGCCGGGCCCGAACCAACGCAGCTTCAACTTCGGCGCGAACTACCGCGACGCTAATACGGTGACCTCGAAGTCACGCACATTGCAACTTGTCGCCAATGAAACGCGGCTCTGGCACGGGTGGACCCGTACCATCGGTATGAACGTGCTCACGGGCACCTTCACCGTGGGCAAGCGCGGTGGTGAGAGCGACACGGCAGAAGGCCTCGAACATGGCCAGAGCACCCTGCTCTACCCGGAAATTTCGCTTAGCAAGAAGAAAGGCGATAACCCCACCTTCGTGCGTAGTGGCTGGTCGCTTACGCTGACCGCCCGCAGCACCGTCGGCACGCTCCTTTCCGATGCGCGCTTCTCAACGATCATGGGCGATGCCAAGTGGATCCAGTCGTTCTGGGGGCGTAACCGCCTGATCCTGCGCGGCACGGCCGGCAAGACCTGGACCGATGATTTCAGCGACCTGCCGCCACAGTTGCGCTTCTTTGCCGGTGGCGACCGCAGCGTGCGCGGCTACGATTTCGAGAGTATCGGGCCGCGCAATGCGTACGGGCGCGTCATTGGTGGCGAAAGCCTGCTGGTGGGCAGTACCGAGGTGGAACACTACTTCACGCGCAACTGGGGCATGGCGGCGTTCGTCGATGCCGGTAACGCGTTTACCGGCACGGACTACAACCCCCGCGTCGGTGCGGGCCTGGGCGTGCGCTGGCTCTCACCGGTGGGCATGATCCGCGTCGACGTGGCGGTGCCGGTCCATGACAAGAACGAACATGGCATCCACCTGCATGTCGTCATTGGGCCAGACTTGTGAGGAGCGCGGGCATGAAATGGTTGATCCGCGTCGGTGTCGCATTGGCCGCGCTACTGATCGTCGTCGCGCTGGGTGTGTGGTGGCTGGTCGGCACGGCCTCCGGCCTGCGCTTTGCACTG
Organism: Luteibacter aegosomatissinici; assembly: GCF_023078495.1. Classification (NCBI taxonomy): domain Bacteria; kingdom Pseudomonadati; phylum Pseudomonadota; class Gammaproteobacteria; order Lysobacterales; family Rhodanobacteraceae; genus Luteibacter; species Luteibacter aegosomatissinici. The sequence continues at coordinate 3,710,289 of NZ_CP095742.1, forward strand.
GAGCGGGCGAAGGTCTTCACTGACAACGCGCTCTCCGTCTCGCAAGCCGAAGGCCGCCTGGCTGGGCCGCTGGATCTCACCGGCGTTCGGTACAACGATGGCAAGGGCATGGATATCCGCGTGGCAAAGGCGCACGTGGATTTCTCCTTCGCCGCCCTGCTCCGCAAGAAGGCCCATGTCTATACATTGACCACCGATGGCGTGGACGTGGCGCTGCCTGCAAGCCAGCCCGACACAGGCGAACCGAGCGAGCCGTTCTCGCTGAATCCGCCGCTGGATATCGTGCTCGACAGCGTGAAGGTCGGGCATGTGAGGGTGACCCAGGCCGGCCAGCCCATCTTCGAATCGAACACGCTGGACCTCGCGGCGTCGTGGACCAGCAAAGGCATCGCGGTAAGCAAGCTCGCCCTGCGCGCGCCCGATGGCCAGGCCGACCTCGCAGGCAACCTCGCCGTCGGCAAGGGCTACATGGGCGATGGCAAGGCCTCGTTCCAGTGGAAGGCCGGCGACATCGACTATGCGGGCGACCTTGAAGCCCATAGTGACGGTGCGAAAGCACACACCATCATCAAGCTGCGCCTGCCGTTCGTGGCCCAGGTCGATGCGAACCTTGTGCAGCGTGGCGACTACGCCTGGACGGCATCCATCGATGCCCCCCGGTTCAACCCCAAACCCCTGCTCGGCGACAGCAGCCTCGAAGCCCTGAGCCTCGCCTTGAAAGGTTCCGGCGACCGTTACAGCGCGAAGCTCACGGGCGATGTTGGCCTGAACGACTACCAGGTGCGCCTGGCACCGATCGATGCCGCCCTCGATCACGAATACAAGCGACTTACGCTGAATGAGCTGACCGTCGGCTCACCACAGGTAAAGGGATCGCTTACCGCGAAGGGCACGGTCGAGATCGCCGCGACGCCACTGACCGCCGACCTCTCCCTACAGTGGAAGGATGTGCTGGTGCCCGAGGATGTCGCGGGCCAGGTATTGGCGAGCTCCGGTAAGCTCACCTTTGAAGGCGGCGCGGAAAATTATCATGCGCTGGGCGATGTCGATATCGGACCGCCGGATCACCTGGGCAAGTTCACGCTGGACGTGAATGGCAAGCCGGATGTGATCGATATCCACACGCTTGAGCTCAAGCAACCCAAGGGCGAGCTTGCGGCAAGCGGCAGCGTGACGCTCAAGCCCGGTATCGCATGGAAGCTGGATGTGCAGGGCGAGCATTTCGATCCTGGCCAGCTGCTGGCCGAATGGGCAGGCTCCCTAGACATCGATCTTTCCAGCGAGGGCCGGCTCGTCAATGACGAACCGCTGGGTTCGCTCGAGTTGCACACGCTCGACGGCACTTTGCGCCAGCGCCCGTTGCGCGGTAACGGCAAGCTGGAACTGAAGCCACGCGAGGTGGTGAACGGCAAACTCGACCTCGCGTCGGGTGGGAGCACGATCTCGCTCGATGCGAAGGGTGATACGGCGAACGATGCACAGCTGAAGCTGGCTATCAATTCGCTCGGCGACTGGCTACCCGATGCGGGCGGCCGCGTACAGGGCACCATCAACGCCAAGGGGAACGTTCCGAAACTGGCGGTCAAGGCCGATATCCGCGGAAGCGCCATCGTTTATGCCGGGCAGAAGGTCGATGCGCTCACCGTGAATGCGGATATTCCCGATATAAGCGCGCCCGGTGGCAAGCTGGATGTTCTCGCCACCGGGGCTAACACCGGCGGCCTCGTCTTTGACCGCATCGCCGTCAACGCCAATGGCACGCAGGATCGCCACCAGCTGTCTGTGGAAGCGCATGGCAAGCCCCTCACCACTGATCTGAAACTATCGGGGGCGTACAAGGACAACGCGTGGAACGGCACGCTCTCCGCGCTGAACATCACGTTCCAGGGCCTGCCCCAGTTCCGTTTGCAGAACGCCAGCCAGCTCGCTTTCAAGGATGGCGCGATGAGCATGAGCGATCTTTGCCTCACGGCGGGCGATCCCCTGCTCTGCGTGGCGGCTAAACAGGATAAGGCGGGGAACCTCGATGCCAGCTACCGGCTGCGTCGCGTCCCGCTGGCGTTGATCATGACGGCGGCGGAAGCGGGCAGTACACCCATACGCGCCGATGGAACGCTTGAAGGTGATGGCAGCATCCGCCGCACCGCGGCCGGCGCGTTGTCCGGGCAAGCCAGCATCACCTCGCCCCATGGCTCGGTGATTTATCCCGACCGCGGCGACCAGCCGCTGCTCGTTTACAACAATCTGGCGCTCAACGCACAGCTCACGCCGGATAACCAGCGCGTCACGGTGAACGCCACGCTCAACGACGGCGGCACGCTGGCCGGCAATGTCTCCGTGAGCGGTGCGCAACAGGCGCTCGGCGGGAACGTGGCGCTGCACCTCAAGAACCTGGCCGTCATCGAATTGTTCACGACTGAACTCGATGCGGTGAAAGGTGTACTCGATGCCAACTTCAATTTGGGTGGCACCGTGGCATCGCCTGCCGTTACCGGCCAGGCACTCCTCGGGGGCTTTGCTTCCGAAGTACCGAGTGCCGGCCTGAAGCTCAAGGATGGCCGCATTAGCGTCAATACCACCGATGCCACGAATTACGCCGTGGACGGCACGATTCGTTCGGGCGATGGCACGCTTGGCATCAAGGGCACCGCGGCGCTCGGCAAGGGCGCGCAGATACGGATGGGCATCGAGGGTTCGAAGTTCACGGCGGTGGATATCCCCGCAGCGAAAGCCGTGGTTTCACCGAACCTGACCATCGTGCAGGATGCGAAGGGCATGAACGTCACCGGCAAGGTCGGGATCGACATGGCCGATGTGAATGTCGAGCGCCTGCCGGGTGCCGGCGCCACCAAGGCATCGTCCGATGTGGTCGTGGTCGATGACACGGCGCAGGAAGCCGCAGAGGAGGCTTCGCCGATCAGCGCTGATATCAGTGTGGATCTCGGCCAGAAGCTGCACCTCGTGGGCTTCGGTATCGATGGCCGCATCACCGGCGTGCTCGATGTGCGCGAACGGCCAGGCCGTGCCACGACCGGCCAGGGCCAGGTCACGGTTGACGGTACGTACAAGGCCTATGGCCAGGACCTGAAAATCGAACAGGGCCAGCTGCTGTTCGCCAGCACCCCCATCGATAACCCGGGCCTCAATATCCGCGCGGCGCGCACGCTCAACCCGAATGCCACGGTCGATGAAGGCCAGAAAGTGGGTCTCTACGTTTCCGGTACGGCGCGCCGGCCCATCCTCACGGTGTTCTCGAACCCCGTGATGGAGCAGTCGGACGCCCTTTCCTACCTCGTCACCGGCAAGCCGCTCTCGCAGGTGAAGGGTGGCGAAGGCAACATGGTGGGCGCAGCGGCACAAGCGCTCGGCTCGGCCGCCGGCGATCTTCTCGCGAAGAGCGTTGGCTCACGTATCGGCGTCGACGACATCGGTGTGAGCAACAACGATGCCCTCGGTGGCACGTCCGCGTTCACCGTCGGCAAGTACCTCTCACCACGCCTCTACCTCAGCTACGGCGTCGGCCTGTTCGACCCCGGCCAAGTGATCACCCTGCGCTACCTCTTCAGCCACCGCTGGAACTTCGAAGCGCAGAACGCCACCGACTTCAGCCGCGCGAGCCTTAACTACCGGCTGGAACGCTGACGCGCCGCGCGCGTGTCCTTTGTGGCGCGCCTACGTATGAACCGGCACGCGCCTACAGACGGCCAACCGCAGACAGGGCACGCTTGCACCCTCATACGAAGCGAGGGGCCGCCATGATTGAGTGGATGATCGATGAACTGGACAGGGCCGCTGGCCGCACGATTCAGATTCCTGCGAGCTGCGAGCCAAGGCGTCTGGCGAGTGCCGCGGGAGTCGGCGCGCTCGTCGGGCTCAGCGGCTTTGCTGGCGGCCCGATTGTTGGAGTCCCTTCAGTGGCACTCAGCGCTAGCGGCGCAGCGACCTTGGGTTTGATCTATTGCGCCTTCGATTTGCAGGAGAGCAAACAATGAGTCGTTTCGTAGTTCGAGCGGTCGCCTCTGCATGGCGTTGGCATATCGCGCTTTTTGTTCCTACGTCGACCAGCTTTCGATACTGGCTTAGGGTGACATTTCTCTGGTTCGTGCCCATTTGCACGCTCCACCAGCTGTCCATGTCCGCCTTCTTCGACGCGGGTGGTCTCTCACAGCGCATCGTCGTCAGCCGCATTATCCTGGCGGTTGCTGTCGGCGCAGCGTTCAGCATTATCGGATGGCTTGGCAGCAACACGTTGCGTGCTGCGCGCAAGCTGATTTAACGCAGGGGGTCGCTCAGCGTGCGGAATGCAGGCGGTGCAGCAGTTCGGCTTCTGTCAGCGAGATGCCGCAGGTATCGGCGATGTCCTGCGGCGAGGCACCCTGGCGGGCAAGGCGCTGGGCGAGTGCAAGCGAGCGATCGCTTGCACCGCCCGATTCTGATGCCACGGTAACCGTCGGCTGGCGGCGGACCTGGTCTTCGATATCGCCAAGGCGATTCTCGAGGCGGCGGAGCATGCTGGCCAATTGATCTGGTTCGATGGCCGGGATAACCGGAACCGGCGTCGGTTCCAGCGTGGTGCTGGGCTCAACGGCGATGGGTACAGGCTTCATGGGCGCCTGATTCCCAAGACGCCGGAACAAGAACAGCAGGCCGATGAGGTTGATGACGGCGAGTGCGATCAGCACGTAACCAATGATGGCGGCGTTCATGCGGGTATGGGCTCCGGGATAGCGGGGACACGGTAGCGCATCGAACGGTCAGGCACTAGGGATAGCCCGCCGGCGCGCTCCTAGGCTCGGCAGAGCCGCGGCACATCTACCAGTGCGATAAACCCATCATCCCGTGCGATCACCCCGCTGACCGGGTCGTCGCGGCGGGCGGCGCGGCCTGGCGGTGGGGGTGCCACGTCGGCGGGATCGAACTGGAGCATTTCGCCGATCACGTCGATCAGCAGGCCGACCGTCGTGCCAGCGTCGTCGAACACGATAACGCGCTGGGCGTCCACATCATCGGCGCCTGCGCCCCCATCCAGGCCGAAACGGCGGCGGCCATCGAGTACCGGCACGATCTGGCCACGCAGGTTCACGATGCCGAGCACATCGGTCGGCGAGCCTGGGACCGGCGTGATGTCGCCGGGGCGGATTACTTCGCGTACCGCCGTCAGCGACACGGCATAACGCTGCCCTTTCAGGGAAAAGCCGAGCCAGGGGCTGCCGGCCTCGTGTTTCACTTCGTTCACGGGCCAAGCTCCTGTTCCAGCCATGCGATGAGTGCGGTGGTGCCGATGACACCACACCGCGGTTCTTTGGACATGCCCGCGAGCCACGGGCGGGTCGCGGCGCCATCGCGCCATAGCACGGTCGCGCTATCGATCTCGACTGGCTCGTCGGTGACTTCGCACGCCAGTGCCCAACGGCGATCCCCCAGCAGCACGAGCGTCGGCGCGTGAGCACCGGCCATGTCAGGCGACAGGATAGCCGCCAGATCAGCCACGCGGGCTTCGCCACTTGGGTGACGCCACCGGCCCAGGCAGATGGGGTTCGCGTTGCGCGGCGGCGTTAACGGCGGCATGGGCAACATATGGGTGATATCGGCCATGGGCACGGCGACTTTTACGCCAGCGGCGACACACAGCAAATAACGGGGCGATCGAGGCGCTTCACCGGCAACTTCGGCCGCCGGCGCGTTGCGCCAGGTCTCGATCGCAACGACCTGCACCTGCGCTGGCGAGGCATCGGCCGCGACAGGCGCGGGCGTCAGCAGCTCGGCGAGGTAATCGGCGACGATCTGCTCGGCGTCGTTCATATTGCCGATCACGCGGCCGCGTCCGTGACGGACGGCGCATCGGCTTTTGCCAGGAGCTCCGCTAGCAGCTGGCGGTAAGCCTGGCCGCCACGACGTGCGGCGGGCCACGAGGCGAGCGGTACACCCGCCGCGCTCGCCTCACGAATCTGTGTATCGGTAGGAATGACCGCCTCGCTGACGATCTCTCCGTACTGCTCACGCAATTGCGCAAGGCAAGCGCGCGATGCGTGCGTCCGCGCGTCGAACAGCGTGGGCACGATGGTCCGCGGCATGGGCTTGCCACGTGAACGCTCAATCATGGACAGGCTGCGCAGCATGCGCTCGAGGCCCGCCAGTGCCAGCGCTTCGGTCTGCGTGGGAACCAGCAGGCGATCGCTGGCGGCGAGCGCATTCACCATCAAGACGCCCAAGGTAGGCGGGCAGTCGAGCAGCACATGATCGAAATCCGGCGCCAGCTCGGCAAGTGCCTGGCTGAGCACGAGGCCCATGCCCGGCTTCGTGCCCAGGTGGCGATCGAGCGTAATCATGGCCGCCGAGGCCGGCAGGACACTCAGGCGATCCCATTGGGTAGCGTGCACCAGGGTACCGACCGGCAATGGCGTACCACTGACGCCGAACAGATCGTAGACGCTGCCGTGGGCACCGCCCTCCACGCCGATATAGCCCGAAAGCGATGCATGCGGATCCATGTCGACCAGCAGCGTGCGCTTGCCGTCGGCGGCGAGCATGCTGCCCAGCGACATCGCCGTCGTCGTTTTGCCGACGCCGCCCTTCTGGTTTGAAATAGCCCATACGCGCATCAGGGTGCGACTCCTTGCCCCGGCACGGGCGAAGGCGCGCCCTTGTCACTCATCACCACGATGACAACGCGGCGATTATGGTTGCGGCCATCGTCCGTCGTATTGGAGGCTGAAGGGCGGAATTCACCCCAGCCCATGATCCCGACGCGGTGCGGATCCACACCCTGTTCCGTAAGCAGGCGCGCCACGGTGGCCGCACGGGCGGCCGAGAGCTCCCAGTTCGACGGGAACGTCGCCGTGGCGATCGGCGTGTTGTCGGTATAGCCCTCGACACGCATGCTGTTAGGGAACGGCGCAAGAATGCCCGCCAGCTTGCGAATGACGTCTTCGGCCGCGGGCTGCAGCTTCGCGACGCCCACGGGAAACAGGATATCGGTGCGCACTTCGATCTCGAGCCAGTCGGGCGTCTGCCGTACGCTGACCAGGCTCTTGTCGATCAGCGGCTTCATCGCACGCTTCACTTCATCGGAGATCTGGCTGAGGCTGGCCTGCTCAACCTTGCCGACCGTCGCGTTATCCGCCGGGGCCGTCTGGTGCTTCTCTCCAGGCTGCGCTTCAGCGGCCGCACCCTCGTGACCCGGCAAAGGCAGGTTACGCGGCGGGATGGGCACATCGATCTTCGCGATGGGGCTGGCCGTGGGCGAACGGGTTTCGTTCGGCAACGGCACCTGGGTCGCCGGCGTGTTCGCCTGCACCGGCTCGATCACCTTGCCGGTGCCATTGAATGCTTCATTGATGGACGCCGCCATCACCCGGAACTTCGTTTCGTTCACGGCCGATACGGCGTACATCACCACGAAAAGTGCCAGCAACAACGTGATCAGGTCACCATAGGGAATGGCCCAACGCTCGTGGTTGATGTGTTCTTCGTGGTGGCGGCGCTTCACTGCAGGAACCCTTGCAGCTTGCTCTCGATGTGCCGCGGGTTATCGCCCTGCGCGATCGAGACGAGGCCTTCCACCAGGATTTCGCGCATTTGCGAGCGCTGGCGGGCGAGGCCCTTCAGGCGCGCCGCCATGGGCAGCGCGAGCAGGTTAGCCAGGCCAATACCATAGATGGTGGCGACGAACGCCGCGGCAATACCGTGGCCCAGCTTGCTGGGCTCGGCCAGGTTCTGCATGACGGCCATCAGGCCCATGACGGCACCGATGATGCCCATCGTCGGTGAATAGGCGCCGGCGTTCTCGAACACTTTTGCCGCTTCGATATCGATGTGTTCGCGGGTGAAGACTTCCACCTCGAGCACGGAGCGCATGGCATCCGGCTCGGTGCCATCCACCAAAAGCTGAAGCCCCTTCTTGATGAAGGGGTCCTGTTCGCGTTCGATGGCGGGCTCCAGGCCGAGCAGGCCGGTGCGTCGCGAGATTTCGCTCCAGCCGACGATACGGCTGACGAGGTTTTCCGATTCGATATCCGGCGGGCGGTACACCCATGGCAGCATGGCCCACGCGCGTTTCAGCACGGTGCCGGGGGTCTGCACGAGCAACGCGGCAAACGTGCCGAGGAAAACGATCACGAAGGCGGCCGGGTTCCACAGGGCATCGATGCTCGAGCCCTTCAGGATGGTCCCTACGATGATGACCACGAAAGCCAGGATCGTGCCGACGACGCTCACGATATCCATATCAGACAGCCATCCTCAGGCTGGGCAGCACCTGGCCACTGTCATCGGCCAGGCCTGCGAGGTCGAGTACAAGCGAGATGCGCCCGTCACCGGTGATGGTCGCGCCGGCCACGCCAGGCACTTCCTTCAGGAACGGGCCGAGCGGCTTGGCCATCACGTCTTCACGGCCGAGCACTTCATCCACCAGGCAGCCCAGCGTTTGATGGCCGATCTGCACGACGACCACATGGCCTCCCCTGCCCTTTACGCCCGCCCAGTTGCCCAGGTCAGCAAGCGGTAGCGCGCGGTTGCGGTGCGCGGCAACGATGCGGCCATCCAGCTCCTGCACCTGGCCTTCGGAGAGCTCAAAGACCTCGGCGACGTTGGACATGGGCAGGCTCAGCAGGCGGTTACCCACGCGGATCATGAGCACGCGCAGGATGGCGAGGGTCAACGGGACCGACAGGCGCACCGTGCTGCCATGGCCTACCCGTGAGTCGATCGACAGCGTACCGCCGAGTTCGACGATCTTGGTCTTGACCACGTCCATGCCGACGCCGCGGCCAGAGATATCCGATACCTGGCTGGCGGTGGAGAAACCCGGGCGAAACACGATCTCGTAGCATTCACGCTCATCGAGTCGTGCAGCCTGTTCTTCGTCCATCAGGCCCTTCTCGACGGCCTTGCGACGCAGGACCTCGGGATCCATGCCCTTGCCATCGTCGGTGACCGTAATGACGATGCGATCGCCATACTGTCCGGCGGCGAGGCGCACCGTGCCAGAACGTGACTTACCAGCCTGCTCGCGCACATCGGGCATTTCAATGCCGTGGTCCACGGCGTTGCGCAGCAAATGCACGAGCGGATCGGCCAGCGCTTCGACCACGGTGCGGTCGATATCGGTGTCTTCACCCTCGGTGACGAGTTCGATTTCCTTGCCCAACTGGCGTGCCAGGTCGCGCACGATGCGCGGGAAACGGGAGAACAGCTTGCCGACCGGCTGCATGCGCATGCGCAGCACGGCGTTCTGCAGGTCTTCGGCCACGCGCTCGAGTTCACCGATGGCGCGCTCCATCGGATCGTTGGTGCCACGCGGCGCTAGGTTCGTCAGGCGGTTGCGAACCAGGACGAGTTCGCCGGCCGCATCGACCAGGCTGTCGAGGCGGTGTGTGTCGACGCGGACCGTGGTGTCGGCGGCGGCAGTGGGTTGACGTTTTTCGGTGGCGGGCGCGGGTTTCGGTTTGGTCGCTGTAACGGCTGGTGCTTCGACCGGCGACGTCGCGGCAATCGGAGTGGCTGCGGGCGACGTGTGAGCAGGGGCGTCGTTGATCGCGGGCGAGCCCGCTCCTAGAGGGGTTTCGCCATTCGCGGACGGTGCGGCTGCCGATGGGTCAGCGGTGCCGCTGGGGGCGCCGGTGCCGTAGAGCTGGTCGAGCAACGCTTCGAACTCGTCGTCGCTGATAGTGTTGCTTTCGGGCGCGGGGGCGGCCGCTTCTGCAACCGGCTCGGCGGGCGCCACGGCATCGGCACCGGGGGCGCCCGTGCCGTACAGCGAATCGAGCAGCGATTCGAATTCGTCGTCGGAGATGGTGCCGGACTCAACCGGTGCAGGTGCACGTTCGGTGCGCGCTGCGTCGAGCATCGCCTCGAACTCATCTTCGATGGGGTCGTACGCCTTGGCTGGTGCCGATACCGCAGCGGCCTTTGGCGCGCTGACAGGTACGGCGAGCGCGACCGGCGCCGCCGATGCCGCGCGGCCGGGTACGACCAGGCGATCGAGCAGCGAACGCGGCGCAGGCTCGGCCGGCACCCCGGCATCGGCCGCACGCATCATGTCGTTCAGCAGATCGAGCGACTCGAGCAAGGCATCCATCAAGGCAGCATTGAGCACGAGCGCGCCATTACGCGCCTCGTTCAGCAGATCCTCCGCACGGTGGCACAGTTCCACCATGGCGTTCAGGCCAAGGAAGCCCGCACCGCCCTTCACGGTATGGAACGCACGGAACACCGCGTTCAGGAGCTCGCTATCCTCCGGCGAGGCCTCGAGATCCACGAGCTGTTCGCCCAGGGTCTCAAGTAGTTCGCGGGCCTCGATCAGGAAGACGTTGAGCAGCTCGTTGTCCAGCTCCACGCTCATGGCGGGCTCAGAAACCGAATTCGCTGAGCAGGCGATCCACTTCGTCCTGGCTGACCTTGTCGGCGGCGGGCGCATTGGCACCTGCCAGCGAACCGGTCAGGCGCACCAGCTCCACCAGCGAGTTTTCGACCTTGGCCATGAAGGCCTCGACCTGGGCAACGCGCTGGCCGGAAAGATCCTGCCAGGACTGCGCTTCCACCATTTCGCCGAAGCCGATATCGCAGTTCTGGGCAAAATCACCCACGCGCACCGCCAGCGACGTGGCATTGGCGGTGAATGCGGGATCGGCCTGGTCGAGCACGAGAAGCTCGTCGGCCTGCCTGGCGAGCGCCTGTGCCTGCGGGCGAAGTTTCTCACTGAAGTCGAGCGTGCGATGCGCCGCCTGCGAGCTCATCTCGAGCACATCGCGCAGGTGTTTGCGCGCATCGCTCATGGTGCCAGGCACGCCATCGCTGGAAATATCCGAAGCAAGGCGGCGGGCGGATTCGTGCAGGTCGCGTGCGAGGTGGCCCAGGGCCAGGAACAAATGCTGTTCGCGGCTGCGCAGCAGGCGATCGAGCGCTTGCTCGAAGGCCGCGCTGTCGTCGGCATCGAGTAGCTCGCGCAGTTCGGGTGCCACGTCCTGGCCAGCGGAAATCATCGTATTCATGTTAGTCCCTTAGCCCGCGGCCGCGGCGAGGCGTTCAAAGATCTTGTCGAGCTTTTCCTTGAGCGTGACAGCCGTGAACGGCTTCACGACGTAACCATTCACGCCGCTCTGCGCGGCGGCAATGATCTGGTCGCGGTTGTTCTCGGCGGTCACCATCAGCACCGGCAGCGATTTCAGGTTGGCGTCCGCGCGGATGGCCCGGAGCAGGTCGATGCCGGTCATGTTCGGCATGTTCCAGTCGGTGACCACCAGATCGATCGGCTGCGAGCGCAGCAGTGCCAGCGCCGCGTTACCGTCCTCCGCTTCCTGGATGAGCGTGTTGGTGAAACCCAGCTCTACCAGCAAGTTACGGACGATTCGCCGCATGGTGGAGAAATCGTCCACCACGAGGATTTTCATGTTCTTGTCCAAAGCGCTCTCCGCCTTACAGCCGCGTATTTCTTAGTGTTTGTCTTTCCAACCCGACATGCGAGCCCGGAGACGGATCAGGGCCTGGCCATGGATCTGGCACACGCGCGATTCGCTAACTCCCAGCACCGCACCGATTTCCTTCAGGTTGAGTTCTTCATCGTAGTACAGCGACATCACCAGCTTTTCGCGCTCGGGCAGCCCGTCGATCGATTCGGCGAGCGCGCTGCGCATGCCGTCCTGCTCGAACAAGCCATCCGGGCCCGAAGCGTCCGGGTCGGCAACGTCGATGGCGGAACCTTCGTCGCCCTCGGGCGCCGTCAGGCTCAGCAACCGCGCGCTCGCCGCGTCTGCCAGGATCTGGTTGTATTCCATGGCGTCGATGCCGAGGCGCTTCATCACCTCAAGATCGTCGGCATCGCCACCGGTTTCGTTCTCAATCTGCCTCGTTACTTCCGCCACCTCGCGCAATTTCCTGTGGACAGAGCGCGGGGTCCAGTCCGTCTTGCGCAGTTCATCCAGCATGGCGCCACGTATGCGGATACCCGCATAGGTTTCGAAGCTGGCCGCGCGCGTCGGCGAATAATTCCTTGCCGCCTCAAGCAAACCGATCATGCCAGCCTGCATCAGGTCGTTTGCATCGACGCTGGGCGGCAGGCGGCCCATCAGGTGATAGGCGATCCGGCGCACCAGCGGCGCATGCGTTTTTACCAGTTGATCGGCCGGAACCTTAGTGATTTCAAGGTATTCGCTCGCGACACTCACAACGGCAGCCCTCCCCCCACGTGCTCACGCCCGGCAAAAAAGCCGATGCGACCCTGACCACGGGGTTCGGGTTCACCCCATGTATCGACCGACCTGGCCAAATTCTTGAATCCCACCGCCGAACGGCTGCTCGGCCAGGCTTCGACCACTGCCGACTGGCGGCGGATCGCCTGGCGCAGGTACTCGTCGTGCGGCACCATGCCCATGAAATCGAGCGACACATCCAGGAAGCGGTTGGTCACCCGGGAAAGCTTTTCGAACAGCTGGCGCCCTTCCTGCGCATGGCGGACCATGTTGGCCACGATGCGGAAACGGTTCACCGCGAACTCGCGCGACAGCACCTTGATCAGTGCATAGGCGTCGGTCAGCGAAGCCGGTTCGTCGCAGACCACGACCACGACCTCGTCCGAGGCGGCGGCGAACATCGACACGCTGTCGGAAATGCCGGCCGCGGTATCCACGATCAGGTATTCCGGCGCCAGCGGGTATTCGTCGAAGGCGCGAATGACCGCGGCATGCTCGATGTTGGGCAACTGGGCCATGCGGCGCGTGCCCGACGTGGCCGGGATCACCTTCAGGCCATGCGGCGCTTCGAGCACCAGATCCTCGATGGCGCAGGCGCCTTCCAGCATATGACCCAGGTGGCGGGTGGGCTGCAGGCCCAGCAGCACATCGATGTTGGCCATGCCGAGGTCGGCATCCAGCAGGAGGACGTCGCGGCCCCCCATGGCCAGGGCCATGCCGAGGTTCACGGCCACCGTGGTCTTGCCCACGCCGCCCTTGCCGCCCGCGATCGCGATGCTGCGCGTGGGCCGGCGGTCGGCGAGCCAGTTGAGTCCGGCGGCCTGGGAGTTGTCGACGTGTGTGGTCATGAAGGAATTCACTGCCGTGAAAGAAGTTGCGGTTGCGGTTGCCGTAGTCACGTTCGTTACGTTCTGCGATCAGGCCAGGGCCGGGGCGGACGCGAAGCCGAAACGATCGGCAAGTATGGCGTCATCCGGTTCGTCGTTGCGCTGTTTGAGCATCTGGGCTGCCAGGCAGACCAGCTTGCGCGCGTCGGCGGAGGCAATGTCCTCAGGCACGCGCTGGCCATCCGTGGTGTAGTCCAACGGCATGCCATGCCGGATAAGGGCTGACAGTGCGCCGCCCAGCAGCGGCGCCTCGTCGAGTTTGGTCAGGATGGCGCTCTGCGGATTGAGCGGCGCATAGGCGCGCACGGCGTTATCAATCGCCTGGGCCTGCGCGTTGGCGGCCAGCACGAGGCAGACACGCACATCGGCCATGGCCCGGAGCGTCTCGAACTGCTGCTGCAGCTTCGGGTCGTTGCCAGCCAGGCCCGCCGTATCGATCAGCACCGTGTGCTTGCCGCGCAGCTGCAACAGCACGTTACGCAGGCTCTGGGCATCGTGCGCGTTGTACACGCGCACGCCGAGCAGGCGGCCGTAGTGTTCCAGCTGGGCGCCGGCACCGATGCGGTACTGGTCGGCACTGATCAGGGCCACGTTGGATGCGCCATGGCGGAGCACCGCACGGGCGGCGAGCTTGGCAATGCTGGTGGTCTTGCCGACGCCCGTGGTGCCGACGAACGCGGTAATGCCGCCGCCGACGGTATCGAAGTTGCGGCCGCTGGTGCGGATGTTGCGCGACAGGATGCCCAGTGGCAGGTAACGCGCCTGCTCGGCCGTCATGGTGTCCGGCAGTTCGGCGCAGAGCGCGCGGGCGACGTCGCCATCGATGCCCAGGCGAGTCATCTCACGCAGCACGCGGGCGCGCAGCGGGTTCTGCCGGTCCATCTGGTTCCAGGCCAGCGCGGAGAGCTGCACTTCCAGCATCTCGCGCAGGTTATTGATCTCGGCGCGCATGCCGTTCACGGCCGTATCGTTCTGCGGCGCAGCCACGGTCGCGGCGCGAACCACGTCAGCAACGCTGGCGGCCAGCGCGGCGGATGACTGGCGCTGCGGCGCGTTGGCCGACTGGGGCGCCGCCCCCTTTGTGGCGCGCTCGACAGCGGCGGCCGTCGCGGCGCGCGCCTGGTCGACACGGGCGATGCGCTCGGCTTCGCGGCTGTCACGGGTATCGCGCACGGCGCGGATCTTCTCGAGCTTCTCTTCCGGCGTCGGCGGCTCGAAGGCGAAACCCGCTTCGCGCACCAGCGCCTCGTCGTAATCGAGCGCAGCGATGATCTCGATGCCGTCGTCCATCTTGCGCGTGGACAGGATCACGGCGTCCGGACCCTGCTCATCACGCACCTGGCGCATGGCCTGGCGCATATCCGGAGCAACGAATCGTTTGATTTTCATGCGTTCGATCCTGTCTTCATCGATCGGCGCCCCGCTTGCCTGCGGCGCCACCTTGTTCTGTCACGTCCGCCGGGCGATTTCCCCGAGCGGTGTCTCATTCCTATCGTCCCAGGGCCGTCACCAGCTTGACGCGGCGGTTGTCCGGAACCTCGTTGTACGCAAGTACATGCAGGTTTTGGGCCACATGCCGCACGAAGCGCGAAAGCCATGGACGAAGTGCCGGGGAGACCAGCAAAACGGCCGGCTCGCCAGCGGCTTCCTGCCGCCGTGCCGCATCGGCCACGTTCTTCTGCAGGCGATCGGCCAGGCCCGGCTCCACGGCCGCACCGGCGGGACCGCCGCCCTGCAGGGACTGGAGCAAAATCTGTTCCAGTTCCGGTGCCAAAGTAATGACGGGCACCTCGGTGCCGAGCCCGGCGATTTCCTGCACGATCTGGCGGCCCAGGGTGACGCGCACCGCGGCGGCGAGTACGCCGGGATCCTGGCTCTGGCCTGCATGCTCCGCCAGCGATTCGACGATGCCGCGGAAGTTGCGGATGGGCACGCGCTCGGCCAGCAGGTTCTGCAACACCTTGACCACGACGCCGAGCGACAGGCGCTTGGGTACCAGGTCTTCCACCAGCTTCGGGGTCTGCTGGGCCAGGCGGTCGAGCAGCTGCTGCACGTCCTGGTGGCCGATGAGCTCGTGCGAGTGGTTCTGCAGGATGTGCGAAAGGTGGGTGGCGATGACGGTGGCCGGATCGACCACGGTGTAACCCAGGGTCTGCGCGTGCTCACGCAGGCCCGGCTCGATCCATACCGCATCCAGGCCGAAGGCCGGGTCGCGGGTGGCGATACCGTTGATCGTGCCGTGCACGCGGCCCGGGTCGATGGCGAGCATGCGCTCGGTGTGGATTTCCGCTTCGCCCATGGGCACCCCCATCAGCGAGATACGGTAGCCGTGCGGGGCCAGGTCGAGGTTGTCGCGGATGTGCACCGACGGGACAAGGAAACCCAGTTCCTGGGACAGCTTGCGGCGCACGGACTTGATGCGCGCCATGAGCTCGCCACCCTGGGCCTTGTCGACCAGCGGGATGAGGCGGTAGCCCACTTCCAGGCCGACCGTATCGACCTGGGCCACGTCTTCCCACGAGAGCTCGAGGCGTTCGGCCGGCGGCGCGGCCTCGAGTGCGGCCAGCTCAGTGCCAGGCGCACCCGCCGTGCCACCCACGGCACCGGCAGGCATCAGCTTGCGCTGGTGCAACTTCCACGCGCCGAACCCGGCGAGGCCGGCCAGCAACAGGAACGGAATGTTGGGCATGCCCGGGATCAGGCCCATGGTGCCGAGCACCGCGGCCGCCACTGCCAGCGCCTTCGGCTGGCCGAACAGCTGGCCAAACACCTGCTTGCCCATTTCCTGCGACTTCGACACGCGGGTGACGATGACCGCGGTGGCGATGGAGAGCATGAGGCCGGGGACCTGGGCGACCAGGCCATCACCAATGGTGAGCAGCGTGTACGTACGGGCCGCTTCGCCTGCCGAGAGGCCGTGCTGGAACATGCCGATGAAGAAGCCACCCAGCATGTTGATGACGAGGATGAGGATGCCGGCGGTGGCGTCACCGCGGACAAACTTCGAGGCACCATCCATCGAACCGTAGAAATCGGCTTCTTCGCGGACTTCCTGGCGGCGCTCGCGCGCCTGTTCCTGGGTGAGCAGGCCGGCGTTGAGGTCGGCGTCGATCGCCATCTGCTTGCCCGGCATGGCATCGAGGGTGAAGCGGGCGGTCACTTCCGAGACGCGCGTAGCACCCTTGGTCACCACCACGAAGTTGATGATGGTGAGGATGGCGAACACCACGAAACCAACGGCGAAGTTACCGCCAATGACGAACTCGGCGAACGCCTCGATCACCTTGCCGGCCGCGCCCGGGCCATTGTGGCCGTGCAGCAGCACCACGCGGGTGGAAGCGATGTTCAGGGCCAGGCGCAGCAAGGTGGCAAACAGCACCACCGTCGGGAACGAGGCGAGTTCGAGCGGCCGCATGACGTACATGGTGGCCAGCAGGATCACCAGCGACAGCGCGATGTTGAACGTGAACAGCAGGTCCAGCATGAACGGCGGCAGCGGCAGCATCATCATGCCGAGCATGATCAGCATGGCCACCGGGGCGGCCACGCCACGCCGGCCGATCTGCCGGAAAGTGCCCATGAAGTTCGGGGAGGCTGCCATCTGTAATCACTTATCCATGCGGTAGGGGCCCATCAGCTCCGGATCGATATCCTGCTGGGGCATATCGGGCGGGAGATCGCCGGTGGCGATCGCCTGCTTCAACCGGAACACGTAGGCCAGGATCTGGGCCACGGCCACGTACAGGGCCGAGGGGATTTCGCGTCCGATTTCCGTCGTGTGATACAAGGCTCGTGCCAACGGGGCCGCTTCCACCACAGGCACCTTCGAATCCGTGCCTAATTGCCGGATCTGCAGGGCGATCACATCCATGCCCTTGGCCACCACGCGCGGCGCTCCCATGCGGTTTTCGTCGTACTTCAGGGCCACCGAAAAGTGCGTCGGGTTGGCGATGATGACGTCCGCCGTGGGCACGTCTTCCATCATGCGGCGACGGGCCATCTGGTGCTGCATCTGGCGGATTTTTGACTTCAGTTCCGGCGAGCCCTCGTTTTCCTTGTGCTCGTCCTTCACTTCCTGCTTGGTCATCTTCATCTTCGACATGAAGCTGTACTTCTGCCACGGCGCATCGATGAGGCCGATGGCGCCCAGGGCCACCGCGAAGATGAGCGAGGCGCTGCCGAACATGCCAAAGGCATGGGCGATACCCTCCTCCACCGGGCCGGAGCCGACGGCGTACATCTCCACGGTGCTCTTGCGCAGGTACCAGGCCAGGGCGCCACCGATCAGGAGCAGCTTCAGCAGGGATTTGCCCAGCTCGACCAGGCCGTTCTTCGATACGAGGCGGGAGAAACCCTCGATCGGGTTCAGCCGCTCAAACTTCGGCACGAGCGCTTCAAACGAGAAGTTCAGGCCGCCCATCAACGCCGGCGCGGCCACCGAGGCGGCCACGGTCACCGCGAACAGCGGGCCCAGCATGCGCAGGGCCTCGAGCACGCACGTCATCAGGGCGCGCTCCAGGCCATTGGCGGCGAACAGGTCTTCGCGGCCGTAGTTCAGGCCGACGCGCATGATGTTGGCGGCGTGGGTCGCCATCTGGGCGTGCGAGGCGATGAGCATGGCCACGCCGGCAAACACGACGATGGCCGTGGAAAGTTCGCGCGAGCGCGGCAGTTCGCCCTTTTCGCGGGATTCACGAAGCCGTTTATCACTAGGGGCTTCGGTTTTGTCTTCCTTATCCGCACCCTCGCTCACGGCCTACCTCCCGATGAGCTGGCGCATGGTCTCCCATGCATCCGTGGTGAGCGAATCGAAAGCGCTGGGCAGGCCGCGCAGCGCAAGCCAGACCGCGACCATGCCAAGGCAAATGGTGATCGGAAAGCCGACCGCAAACAGGTTCATGGACGGCGCCGAACGGCTGATGGCGCCAAACCCGAGATTCACGATAAGCAGCGCCGTGAGCGCGGGCAACGCGACGCGTACCGCGCCGGAGAACAGGTGGGTGGCGAACGTGAGCACGCCCCACAAGCCGTTGGTGCCCATGCCATCCCCGCCTACGGGCATGCTGCGGAAGCTCTCCGCGAGCAGGTCGATCAGTTGCAGATGCCCGTTCATCACCAGGAACAGCAGCGTGACCAGCATGGTGTAGAACTGACTGAGCACCGGCGTGGTACCGCCTACGCCGGGGTTGACCACCTCGGCGAAGCCCAGGCTCATGGCCTGCGATACGAACTGGCCGCCAAACGACACGGCTTCGAACACGAGCTTCAGGATGAAGCCCAGCGCGCCGCCGATGAGGATCTGCTGGGCAAGCGTGGCGACCCCCGCCGCGGAGAGCGGGCGGATATCCAGCGGTGCCAGCGGCGCCAGCACGATGGTCAGCATGATGGTGAGCCCCAGCCGGATCCGCGTGGGGATCATCGTGGAGCCCAGCACGGGCGCCACGAGCATCAGGCCGGAGATGCGCGCCATCGCCCAGCACGCGCCACCGACCCAACCTTCGAGCTGGCTGAGCTCGATCGGCATCAACGCACCGCCTGGGGCAGGTTTTCGATGAGCGTGCGGGTGAAATCGACCATGGTGCGCAGCATCCACGGGCCGGTGATGATGGCCACGAGCGCCATGCAGATCAGCTTCGGGATGAAGCTGAGCGTCTGCTCGTTGATCTGCGTGGCGGCCTGCACCATGCCGATGATGAGGCCCACCGCCAGCGCGGTGAGCAGGAGCGGCGCGCCAATCAGCATGGCGATATGCAGCGCCTGCTGGCCGAAAGCGATAACGGATTCGGGCGTCACTGGAAGAAGCTCCCCGCCAGGGTGCCAAGCAGCAAGGTCCAGCCGTCGACCAGCACGAACAGCATGATCTTGAACGGCAGCGAGATGATCATGGGCGAGACCATCATCATGCCCATGGACATGAGCATGGAGGCGACGACCAGATCGATGATCAGGAACGGGATGAACAGCAGGAAGCCCATCTGGAACGCGGTCTTCAGCTCGCTGGTAACGAAGGCCGGCAGCGCCACGCGGTAGGGCACGGCTTCCTTGTCGGCGTACGGCTGCTCACCGGCCAGCTTGGTGAACAGCTGGAGATCGGGTTCCCGGGTCTGCTCGAGCATGAAGTGCTTGAACGGCGCGGCGGCGGCCGGCAGCGCATCCTGCACGCTCATCTGCCCATCCATGTACGGCTTCAGGCCGGCGTCGTACGCCTTGTTCAGCACCGGCGACATGACGAACAGGGTGAGGAACAGGGACAGGCCCAGGATCACCTGGTTCGGCGGCGTGCTGTTGGTGCCCAGCGCCTGGCGCAGGAAACCCAGCACGATAATGATGCGGGTGAACGAGGTCATCATCAGCAGGATCGCCGGGAGGACCGTCAGCGCCGTCATCAGCGCCAGCATCTGGATGGATAGCGACCACTGCTGGCCGCCATTGGCGCCCGGCTGCACGTTCACCAGGGGGATGCCCGGCGGCTCGGCGGCGAAGGCGGCGTACGGGGCAAGGAGGAGGAGCAGGAACAGCCCCCACTTCAGGTACTTCATGGACGCTTCCACTGGGAAAGGATGTCGCGGAAACCGCGGGGCGCCTGGCCGTCGAGTGGCGCGGCGTCTTCCTGGACCGGGGTATCGAGGACGTGCAGCGTGCGCAGGCCACCGGTCGGCGAAGCACCCACCAGCAGCTGCGTTCCGCCCACCTCGATCAGCATCACCTTTTCCTTGATGCCCACCGGCAGCGATTCGATGACGCGGATCTTCCGGCCGCCCGGGCGGATACGGGCCTGGGCGCGGCGGCTGAGCCAGCCGACGAAGAAGATCAGCGCCACGACGCCCAGCAGGCTGATGAGGACGCGGACCAGTTCCGCCCCTGAATCGACGGCTGGCGCGGCCACCGGCGCGGCCACCGGCGCGGCCACGGGGGCTGCCAGCAGGGCGCAAGGGAGGAAGCCACCCATCAGGGCAGCGGTGATGCGGCGCATGGTCGGCCCTCAGCGGAGCTTGCGGACGCGTTCGGCCGGGCTGATCACGTCGGTCAGGCGGATGCCGAACTTCTCGTTGATCACCACCACCTCGCCATGGGCGACGAGGGTGCCGTTCACGAAGACGTCGAGCGGCTCGCCGGCAGCCCGGTCGAGTTCCACCACCGAGCCCTGGTTGAGCTGGAGGAGGTTACGGATGCTGATCTTGGTACGGCCCACTTCCATGGCCATGGTGACCGGGACATCGAGGATGACATCGAGATTGACGTCGCTGCCCAGGCCCATGTTCTTGGTGAGATCGGCGGCGCCGTCGACGGGTTCGAGGATGGTGGGTTCGTTCATGTCCGAGTATCCGGTGCGTTGCTGGGATGACGTACCCATGGAAGCAAACGGCGTGCCATGCTTTTGGCACGTGGCGGAATGACGTTTTATCTTGCTGGTTCAGCAGCTTAACGAAGGTACATATTCGGCCGGATGTCGGTCACGGCGGAAACCTGACGCTCGACGGCAGTTAGTCACCGTGACGGTCAGTTGACGTCGTAAAAACCCACCGGTGATCCGTGCGTGGTGCCGAAACAAATGTAGGAGCGCGCTTGCGCGATTGGGTGCTCGCGGCGAGCACCCAATCGCGCGCAAGCGCGCTCCTACAGGAGGGGCCGGCGCGGGGGCCGGGCAACACCAATCAGGCGGGTTCGGGGGTCGCGGTCGGCAGCGGGGCCGGCTTGACGCCCGATCGGCGCATGTGGCTTTCGAACTGCACGGCCTTGTTGCCAGCCGCGTTCGCCATGCGTCCGCGGAAAATAGGCACGTCTTCGGCAAAGACCGTCGCCAGGTCCGGCATGCTGATGGGGATGATGTCGCCCTTGCGCAGGTGAAGGAAGTCGCCGATGGTCAGGCGGGCCTCGGCCAGCATGGAGGTGACTTCGACCTCGGCGTCCAGGATTTCCTCGTGCAGGTTCTGGATCCAGCGCTCATCGCGCTCTGCCCGGTCGCTCTGCACGCCGGCATCCAGCAACTCACGGATCGGCTCCACCATGGAATACGGAAGGGTCAGGTGGATTTCACCACCGCCGCCGTCAAGCTCCACGTGGAAACGCGAGACGACCACCGTCTCGGTCGGGCTGACGATATTGGCGAACTGCGGATTGATCTCGGAATTCAGGAACTCGAACTGCATCTTCAGCACCGGCGCCCAGGCCTCGGCCATGGCGCCGAACGCCTCGGCCAGCACGATCTGGATCACGCGATTTTCTGTCGGGGTGAAATCCCGGCCTTCGATGCGCGCATGGAAACGGCCATCACCGCCGAAAAAGTTATCGATGACCGTAAATACCAGGCGCGGCTCGAACACCATGAGCGCGGTACCGCGCAGGGGCTTGATGCGCACCAGGTTCAGGTTGCTCGGCACGGCCAGCGAATGGACGTACTCGTTGAACTTGGTCATCTTCACGCCCAGCACCGAGACTTCGCACGACTTGCGCAGCACGTTGAACAGGTTGGCGCGGAAATAACGGGCGAAACGGTCATTGACCATTTCAAGGGTCGGCAGGCGCCCGCGAACAATACGGTCCTGCTGGGTGAAATCGTAATCGAGTATCGAGCCCGGGGGCGGCGGCGGCTCGAGTTCCGTTTCGACGGAACCGCCCTCCACGCCCGCCAGCAGGGCGTCGATTTCTTCCTGGGTGAGGATATCGCTCATGGCCGGACGGCTCCCGTCACTGCATGATGAAGCTGGTGAAATACAGGGCATCGACGCCCGGGCGGCCAATCTTTTCCTTCAGCACGCGCTGGACTTCCGCCAGGGCAGCCGCCTGGAGCTTCTGCTTGCCCTTCACGTCGGAAAGCGATTTCACATCCTGGGCCGAAAACAGCATGAGCAGGGCGTTGCGGATCTCCGGATCGGCCTCTTTCGCGGCGGCGATCGCTTCCGGATCGTGCGACATGACGTTGACGCCGACCTGGAGGAAGCGCAGCGCGGCCTCGTCCTGGAAGTTAACGACGAAGGCCGGATCGAGCTGCAGGTAAACGGCAGGCTTGGCCTTGGCGGCATCCGCGGCGGCCTGTTCGGCGCTCTTCGGGTGGCCGCCCTTCAGCATGAAGAAAGCACCGCCGCCGCCAGCCGCCAGCACGAGGAGCGCGACGATGATCAGCAACTTGCCCTTGCCCTTCTTCTTAACGACTTCGCCTTCTTTCTTTGCCGTGGCCATGCGGGTGAAACCTCATTGATGCGGATGCGTTGTGTGGCTGGCCCCCTGGGCCCCGCAGGTATTGTTGCAAGCGGCGTGCCATGAAGCACAGTAGGTGAGAGGCCAGCCCAACCCGCATTTCAAAGCGTTTTTCGGCCAACGGCACGTATTGACGTGGTTGGCGGAAAATTGACGCGTGACGTCATTACGTCACGCCCGTGAGTCACGCCACCTCATCCACCAGGCCGCGAGACACGCGCGAGGTAGCGGCGGTCACCAGCGTATCGGCGCCGGTTTCGGCTTGGCCGGCCGTGCCGCCCTGCCCCTGCCCCGGGTTGCCGCCATTCTGTTGCTGCGCGCCGCCCTGGTTGACCTCGGCGTTACCGAGCGAAAGGCCGTGGTGCGCCAGCATGCTGTCCAGGTTGGAGAGCGTCTGCTGCACGGCATGCACGGCCGCCGGGTGCTGCGCCATGATCGCCACGTTCACCTTGCCCCCATCGACGTTCACGCGCACATCCATGCTGCCCAGCTCTTCCGGGTGCAACTTGATGCGCGCTTCCTTCACGTCACCGGCGGCCGAACTCATCCACGAAATCTGCTCACCCAGTTCCTGGGAGAACTGCGGCGATGTGGCTGCCTGCGTGGCCTGCAACTGCACCGGGCCGTTGGCCTGGCTCGCCTGGCCTGCATGCGCGAGCGGCATGGGGCTGGCAGCCGTCAGGTCCGCGGTCTTTGCGTCATCCTTGCCCGCATGCGTCGTGGCGCCCTCGGTAGCCAACAACGTTGCGAACGGCGAGGCGGCGACTGCCGCGGTATCGCCCGCGCCCGCGGTAGCCGCAGGTAGTGCATTCAAACCGCCGTCCTTTGCGGCGGCCGCCGCATCGGCCGGTTCACCCTTGCCGCCCGTGAGGGCCGCCAGGGCTTCCGCAGGGTTGCCGGTGGCAACGCCCTTGGCAGCCCCAAGCGCCGCTGCAGCCACCTGGGTGACCTGCACCGGCACACCGATAAGCGCGAGCATGGAGGACGCCAACGATGTGTCGCCCGAGCCGTTGGTATCGTCCTTGGCGTCGGCATCGTCATCCTTATCCGTCGAGGCGTCATCGCCCTTCGTGCCCGACGCCTTGCTGGCCGGCTTATCCGCAGGGGCTTTCGCTTCGTTTTTCGTGTCCGAATCCCGATGGTTAGCCGCCGGCTTATGGGTATCGGATGCGTTGTGGGTGGCCGCCGCGGTGTGCGTCGCGGTCTGCTGATGCGTTTCCGCGCGCGCCGCGTCCAGTGCATGGTCGAAGCCATTGCGCGCCGTGGTCGCGTCGTTCGCCGACGCGCCCTGGGTCGACGCGTTTCCGGTCGACGAGGTATGCGTGGCAGCCGTGGGCCGGGCCGCGTTGAGGAGAAGCGAAGCGTTGTTCATGCGTTTGGCTCGATAGGGTCGATCGACGGGAGGCGTAGCGTGGCGCACGTCATGCCTCCCGCCTTGGGGTACGGCGGTACTGGGAGCGTTCGTCGGCTTGTTCCTGCTCCCGGCGATCCTGGGTCTTGCGTTCCTGTTCGCGATACTTTGCGGTAACCGAATCCAGTGCCTTCGCGCGGCCGCGCGCCTCGGCCCAGTCGCCACGCGCACGCTCGAGGGCGCGCTCGCGGCGCTGCACCTCACCCAACTGCTGCACGATGGCCATGTCGATCTTCTGCAGGAACTGCTGCCGGTTGAGCAGCTCGGCGACGCCTATGCCCGAAGGCATCTCGGCGTATTCATTACGGTAGCGGCGTAATTCCGCGAGCTGCTGCTCGGCATCGGCCACGGCGCGCTGCTGCACGGCCAATGCACGCGTCGCCTCCTCCGCCTTCTCCGCGGCAAGGTCCACGACGGGCTGCAGGCGGTCGGCACGGGACGGCATCAGCTGGCCTTCGCGGCGTCGACAAGGCCGGCTTCGGCCTCATCGAGGTAAACAGGGACATCGGTTTCCTGCTGCAGGAAGGCTGACAACCTGGGGTAAAGCGCGATGGCCTCGTCGGTCCGCGGATCGCTGCCCTGCTTGTAGGCGCCCACGGCGATGAGGTCGCGTTGCTGGCGATACGCCGAATACACCTGGCGGAAACGTTGCGCCGCACGCATGTGATCCTTGCTCACCACCGAGTGCATCACGCGGCTGATCGACGCTTCGATATCGATGGCCGGGTAATGCCCCGCCTCGGCCAGATCGCGCGAGAGCACGATGTGGCCGTCGAGAATCGCGCGCGCAGAGTCGGCGATCGGATCGTGCCGGTAATCGTCGCCCTCGGTAAGCACGGTGTAGAACGCGGTGATCGAACCGCGGCCTTGCGCATCGTTTCCCGCACGCTCGACCAGCGCGGGCAGCATGGCGAACACGGACGGCGGATAACCCTTGGTGGCCGGCGGCTCGCCGATGGCGAGTGCGATCTCACGCTGGGCCTGGGCGTAGCGGGTCAGCGAATCCATCAGGAGCAGCACTTTCAGGCCCTGGTCGCGGAAATGCTCCGCTACCGCGGTGGCCACCTGGGCGCCCCGCAAACGCGAAAGTGGCGGCGCATCGGCGGGCGCGGCAATGACCACGGCGCGGCGACGGCCCTCTTCACCCAGCGTGTGGTCGACGAATTCCTTGACTTCGCGGCCACGCTCGCCGATCAGGCCCACCACGACCACGTCAGCGTTGGTGAAGCGCGTCATCATGCCCATGAGCGTGGATTTGCCCACGCCCGAGCCTGCGAACAAGCCAATACGCTGGCCTCGCCCTACGGTGAGCAGCGAATTGATGGCGCGAACGCCGGTATCGAGCGGCGTATCGATGGGCTGGCGCAGCATGGGGTTGATCGGATCCCGGCGCAGCGGCGCACGGTCACGCGCAAGCAGCGGGCCCATGCCATCCAGCGGCACACCATCCGGGCCGATGACCCGGCCCAGCAGCGAGTCCCCCACGGGGATACCGGAGACAGAGGCGACTGGCGTCACCCGGGCGTTCGGGAGCACGCCGTGCATCTCGCCCGTGGGCATCAGCAACAGGCGGCCATCGGAAAACCCCACCACCTCGGTTTCCAGCTGCTTGCCATCGGCACCGGCCACCATGCAACGCGAGCCTACAGGGGCCTCGCAGCCCACGGCCTCGAGCGTAAGGCCCACCACGCGGCGCAGCTTACCCTCCGCCTGCAACGGGCGAACCCGCTCGACGTTTGCGCGCTGCACGGCCAGTGCATCGCGCCAGTGCGCGGTACGGGTGGCCTTGTGATTCTCGGCGTTCACGGTGAAACAACCTCGCCCGCCTCATCGCCTTCGGCATCATCGGCGATCTGCCCGGTGAGAACGCTATCGATCACGGCCACCAGGCGGGTGCGCACGCGTGCATCGAGCCGCGAGTGCTCGCTTTCCAGACGTACATCGCCGCGCTCGAGCGCAGCGTCGTCAACGATGCTGCCTTCGTGATCCACCGCGGAGCGGTGCTCGCGAACCAGCGCGGCATCGGCCGGGTTCAGGTGGATTTTCAGGTGGCGCGAACCCGCCGGCAGCACGTCAACGGCCTGGTGCACCACATCAAGGATTTTTTCGGGGCGGGTTGCAATGTCGTAGCCCAGCACGCGCTCGGCAATAAGCGTCGCTAGCGCGGCCAGATCGCCTGCCACATCGTTATCAAGTTCCGCGAACGGGCGCTCTACGGCGGCAAACAGCGCATCCAGGCGCGCGACGTGCGCGGCAAGCTCGCGCTTGGCCATCGCCCGGCCTTCATTCAGGCCCGCGTTGAAACCCTCTTCGCGCGCCTGGCGCTCGATGGCTTCGATTTCGGCAACCGTCGGGCGATGGGGGACATCGTCTTCCTCGGCCTCATCCGCATGCTGCACCGGTACGCCCCCGACAACGGGCAGCTCCCAGCGCTCGAACTGGTCGACGCGTTCACGCGAGAGGATAGAGGTAAGGCTCATCAGACGAATTCTTCCCCGCCGCCAGCGAGATTGATCTGGCCCGCATCAGCCAGGCGGCGCGCGGTAGCCAGCACTTCTTTCTGCGCCGCATCCACTTCGGACAGGCGTACGGGGCCCTTCACTTCCAGGTCGTCGCGCAACATATCCGCGGCGCGCTTGGACATGTTGGCGAAGATCTTTTCACGGATTGCCGCATCGGCGCCCTTCAGCGCGGTAATGAGGCGCGCCGACGGCACTTCACGCAGGAGCACCTGCATGCTGCGGTCATCCAGTTCAGCCAGGTCATCGAAGACGAACATGAGTTCTTCGATGCGATCGCCCAGGCCGGTATCAATGCCACGGATCGAGCTCATCAGCTCGGCCTCGCGCGAGGTTTCCATCGCGTTGAGGATATCGGCCGCTGCCTTGAGGCCACCGACCGTCGCCGACTTCAGCTTGTTCGAGTTGCCGGAGAACTGGCGTTCCATGATCTCATCGAGTTCATTCAGCGCATGCGGCTGCACGCCATCGAGCGTGGCGATACGCATCACCACGTCGCTGCGCGTACGTGCCGGCAGGTACCCGATCACTTCCGCGGCCTGGTCAGGCTCGAGGTGCGCCAGCACCAGGGCGATGATCTGCGGGTGTTCCTGGCTGATCATTTCGCCAATGGCGCGGCTTTCCATCCACTTCAACGACTCCAGACCCTTGCTGCTGCGACCCAGGAGAATGCGGTCGATAAGGCCGCCCGCTTTGTTCTCGCCCAGGGCGTTCACCAGGATCCGGCGAATGTAATCTTCGGTACCCACGCCAATGGCGGTGTGCTGGCCCACGTCTTCCTGGAGCTTGGTGAGGACGACCTCCACTTGCTCCTTCGAGACGTTCTTCAGCTGCGCCATGGCGGTACCCACCGCCTGCACATCACGCGCACCGAGGTGCTTGAGGATGTTGGCGGCGTCTTCCTCACCCAGGGTGAGTAGAAGGATCGCGGCCTTCTGTGCGCCCGTCAGGGCCTCTTTGGACTCAGCCGCCATCGTCGGACACCCAGCTCTTCACGACCTGTGCTACCTGCTTCGGATTCTCGGCCGCCATCCGCTTGGCAAGGCCGACTTTCTGTTCGTACGCCAGCAGCGCCGGTGCGCCGAGCTGGACCTGGGAAGCGATATGCGAGCGATCCGGCGTCATGTCATCGTCATCGACCATGACCGAAACCGTCGGCATGGGGCCGGCGAGTGCCATGCCCTGCTCCGTCGACGGCGCGGGCTTGAGCAGGCCCTTCAGCATGGGGCGCAGCACGAAGAAGCCGACGATGAGGGCGACCATGACACCGAGGCCCTGCTTGATCAGATCGAGCATGCCGGGGCGTTCCCAGAAGGCGGGGCCCTGCGGCGCCTCTTCGGCGGCAACGCCATGGAACGGCTCGTTGATCACGCTGACGCTATCGCCACGCTCCGCGCTGAAGCCCACGGCATTCTTGGTGAGTTCGGTGAGGCGCTGCAGTTCTTCCGGAGTGAACGGAACGCTTTTCGTCTTGCCGTCCTTGTCCGGAACGGTTTTGTTATCGACCACCACGGCGACCGTGAGGCGGGCGACCTTGCCGGCTGGATCGGTCACGTGGCTGACGGTGCGGTCCAGTTCGAAATTGCGCGTCGCGCTTTCGGTTTTCTGGCTGGGCGTCTGTACTGTCTGCGTGGTGGCTGCCTGCCCCGGCGCCGCTGGCTTGCCGGCATTGGGGTTCGCCGCGGTCGGGTTACCACCCGCGTTCGGCGGCTGGTTACTCAGCGCGCCAGGCACGCCACCATTCGCTGCCGGATCGGTGCGCGT
Organism: Luteibacter aegosomatissinici; assembly: GCF_023078495.1. Taxonomy (NCBI): domain Bacteria; kingdom Pseudomonadati; phylum Pseudomonadota; class Gammaproteobacteria; order Lysobacterales; family Rhodanobacteraceae; genus Luteibacter; species Luteibacter aegosomatissinici. The sequence goes on from NZ_CP095742.1 coordinate 3,738,256, forward strand.
ATCGCTGCTGGTCTGCTCGCTGCGCAGCGCCGGGTTATCGTGGTTGAAGGTCTCACTGGCCTTCTCCGTCGAGGAGAAGTCGAGATCGGCGAACACCTGCGCGCGGACCTTTCCCGCACCGACCAACGGCGCGAGCAGATCTTCGACGCGCTGCGTGTACGTGGCTTCAATGCGGTTCGACAGCCGCAGGCGGTTATCGCCGATGGCGGCCGGGCTATCCGGATCGTTCTGCGTGAGCAGGCTGCCGCCCTGGTCGATGACCGAGACGTTGCGGGTATCAAGCTCGGGTACGCTGGCCGCGACAAGGTGCACGATTGCGGCCACCTGACCCTGGTCGAGCGTGCGCCCCGGGTAAAGCGTGACGACGACCGATGCGCTGGCCGGCTTGTTGTCGCGAATAAAGGCCGACGGCTTCGGCAGCGCCAGATGCACGCGCGCCGCACGCACCGACTGCAACCCCGCGATGGTGTTGCCAAGATCGGCTTCGAGCGCCGACTGGTAACGCGAGCGCTCGGCCATGTCGCTCATGCCGAACGGCGAATCGGCCTGCGGCTGCGCACTGGCGGTGCCCTGCGGCAAGCCCTGGCCAGCCAGCTTCAGCCGCACGGCAGCCACATCGGCCGCAGGAACAAAGATGGAGCTGCCATCCGTGCTGAGGGTATACGGCTCGTTCTGGGTCTGCAGGGCCTGGGTGACCGCCGCCGCATCCTTCTGTTCCAGGCCGCCGTACAGCAGCCCGTAGTTGGGGGCACGCGACCACATGACCGCGGCAATACCGATAGCCACCGCACCCGCGATGCCAGCCAGCATGAACAGCTGGCGCGCGGCCGGCGTCTGCGCAAGCGACTTCAGCGAGTGCATGCGCGATGCCGAGCTGGTGTCCGTGGTGGCGACGCCGTTATCAGCCATGGTGTGGGTTCAGTCCTGTGAGTCGGGTCACGTCGATCAGATCGACATGTTCATGATTTCTTTGTACGCATCGACCATCTTGTTGCGCACTTCGGTCATGGCGCGGAACGAGAGATCGGCTTTCTGGCCCTGGATCATGACCTGGGCGAGATCGATGCCCGGGTCACCGCGCTCAAACGCGGCGGAAAGTTGACCCGCCTTCTGCTGTGTTTCGTTGACGCTGTTGATCGACTGCTTGAGCAGATCGCCAAAAGCGCCCTTCTGCGCCGGGGCGGCTTCGCCCACGCCGCGAATAGCGGGCATTTCGGTTTGCGCACTGATGCGGCGCATCTGAAGCAGCAGGCTGTTGACGTCGATCGTGGTCATGACGGTTTTCCAACGCGTAATCGTCTTACCGACACTTCAAGCACGACCCATGCCAACCAGCCGGAGGGTATCAACCGGCCTGCGCGGCCTCGGAAAGGCCGTATTTGCGCAGCTTCTCGACCAGCGTGGTGCGCTGGACGCGCAGCAGCTTGGCGGCATGGGCCACCACACCATTGGCCGAATCGAGCGCCTGGCGGATGAGGCCGATCTCGATACCGGCAAGGTGATCCTTCAGGTCGAGGCCGCCCTGCGGCAGCACCGACGGGTCGCCTTCACCGCCATAGCGGAACGTCTCGGTGATTTCCGGCTCGGCTTCCATCATGGCGATGAGGGCCGCCCCCGATACTTCCTCAACCGGCGTGGCACCGCGGTACTTTTCCGGCAGGTCGGCGGCGCGAACGTCACCCTGGGGCATGAGGATGGCCATGCGCTCGACCAGGTTGGACAGTTCCCGCACGTTGCCCGGCCACGGGTGCTGGCACAGCGCGTTCATGGCGCTGGGGGTAAAGCGCACCGACGACAGGCCACGCTGGACCAGGCGCTGGTTGAATTCGGCAATAAGCGCCGGCAGGTCTTCCAGGCGCTGGCGCAGCGGCGGCATTTCCAGCGGGAACACCGACAAGCGGTAGAAAAGATCTTCGCGGAACGTGCCACGCTCGATCGAACCCTCGAGATCGCGGTGGGTGGCGGCGATGATGCGAACGTCGCAACGCTGCGCACGGTTGCCGCCCACACGCTCGAACACACGCTCCTGCAGGACGCGCAGCAGCTTCACCTGCATGGGCAGGCTCATGTCGCCGATTTCGTCCAGGAACAGCGTGCCGCCTTCGGCCAGCTCGAAGCGGCCCTTGCGCGAGCTGATCGCGCCGGTGAACGCGCCCTTCTCGTGGCCAAACAGTTCACTTTCGAGCAACTCGGCCGGAATGGCGCCGCAGTTGATGGCGACGAACGGCTTATCGCGGCGCGGCGAGCAATCGTGGATGGTACGGGCGACCAGCTCCTTGCCGCTGCCGGATTCACCCAGCACCAGTACGCTGGAATCGAACGGGGCCACCTGGCGGATGAGCGAGTTCACCCGCTGCATCGGGCCCGACTGGCCGACGAAGCGCAGGTTGGAGACCGGCGTCTGCACCTTCGACTGCAGGGTGCGCAGCGCTTCGGACAGGCGCTCGTAGCGCAGCGGCATATCGATCAGTTCGACATTCTGGTTGGTGTCGTCGGCGATCAGCGAGGTGGCGATCGGCGAATCGGCGGCCACCAGCATGGGCAGTTCGCGAGCCTGGCGGCCCAGCGGGGCCAGGAAGCCTTCCAGCTCCGCTTCGTCATCGACGGTGCCGACGTAGGCACCACGCCACGCCTCGCCCGCATCGGCCGCGTGCATGCGGTTGGCGAGCACCGGGCGGTAACCGAGGAAGGCCAGCGCGGAGCCGATGGCATCGGCGCGGGACGGGTCGGATTCGACGACGAGAAAGTTGGACGACTTCACCGGATATACCTCGCGTAGAGAAGGGTCGAAGGCCCCTGGGGCGGGTCCGTGTTGGAAACCCGTCGCCTTCGTTGCAAGGTATCAATCAAGGAGCGTGCCAACGTCGGAATTCCGACGGAAGTTGGCTGAAAACCGTGTCAGGGAACGCACTCTGGCCGTGTAGGGAAAACCTTTTCGGCAACGTGTGAAAGCGCGAAAGTGAGCGTCAGTGTCAATGCTGACGACACGCGTCACGAATGTGACGCAGGAAGACACGCGACGTTCTTACGTCACGTGACGTAAAAGGTCACCCTTGGGCAGCGTGGGCCCGGGCCTCGGCCACCTGGCGGCGATGCTGCCGAAAAACCAGCCTTTCTATCTCGTCACGGACCGGCTCGGAGAGGCCCTCGAAGGCCACGAAGCCCTTGCCGTCCAAGGGCCCGGCCTGGCGGATGCCCGGTAGCTCAAGAGGGAGCGCCCGGACCACGTCAAAGTGGAGTTTCAGCAGAACCGGCTGGCCGACCGGCGGCAGCCCCTCCCAGGGCAGGACCGCCCCGAGGCCGTTGAAGCGCAAGGAAATGCGCGGCGGCAGGGCCGACTGGGGCAATAAAAGGCGATTCACGATTTCCATCAGGACGTTGAGCTTGGCGTCCAGCCTGGCCACTTCCTGGCTGAGGGCATTGTCGTCCTCGCCGATATCCACGCGGCGGTCCATCAGGGCGGCGACGGCCACCAGGACGTTGGCGTTACGGTCGTTGATGGAGGCCAGCGCGGCCGCAGCCGGGGGTGCGGCGGGCTCACACGTAGCGTGAAACCGGCCATCCCAGGTCACACGTTCGGAAAATGTCTTCCACGCTACATCGCTCATGGGCCCGCCCCCGTTTGGGAAGATCAGAACGAAGTATACGCAGCGACTGCCTTACGGACCCGGCGCCCGGCATCGAGGGCCAGCGCCGTCTCGTCGCGTGCGGCGGAGACCAGATCCTTGATGAGGTTATCCATCAGCATGATGGACTTGAGTGACTCCAGGGTTTCCGGGGCTGGGCGCATGGTGCCGGCGCGAAGCACGGGGTCCCGCTCAGCATCCAGTTCGGTGAGGTCGTCCCAGCGCCCTTCGGAAGCGGCGTGATGCATGGCCTCCGTGAGCGAAAGGACCCGATCGAGGTCACAGAAAGCGACGGTGTTCATGCCCCTGCCCCTACCGCCTGGCGATCTTCCGCCGGAATGGCTACCCAGCTATCACGAACCTGGCCAAGCAACGTCGCCACTTCCTCCAGGGCCAGCGTATCGGCATGGAGGTTGGCGAACAGCAGGCGGCGGCTCATGTAGTCATACAGCGCATCGAGGCGCTCGACCAGCGTGGTCTCGATATCGTGGTTCAGGGCGGCCTGCAGGCCACCGATGATTTCGATGGCCTTGGAGATGGCTTCGCCGCGCGAAGCAACGTTGCCGGTGGCGATGCACGCGACTGCCAGGCGGATGCGCTCGAGGGCGCCATCCATCAGGAGGGTGATCAGGCCGTGCGCGTCAGCGGATTCGATGCCGCCGCCGGTGCGGATCTGCTGGTAGGCGCCTGCGCCGCGGGAGTATCCCAGTGCCATGTCTTATCGTTCCTGCCTGGCTTACTTGTTCGAGTTGTTCAGCGAATCGAACTGCTGCTGGAGATAGCTGCTGGTGCTGCTGAGCTTGGTCATCATGGTGTCCAGCGCCGTGTACTGCGTCGTGAGCCGCGTGGTGTAGTCCTGCATCGTCACGTCGTAGTCCGACTGCTGCTGCGCAATGTCCTTCGCCTTCTGATTCAGGTTGGCGGTGCGCTGGGTGAGGATGCCCGAGCTGGAGGTCCAGCTCGTAATGAGTTTGTCGAGCTTCGGCGCAATGCCGTTATCGCCACTAAGCAGGTTCTGGGTCTCCTTGGGATTGGAGGCCATGAACTTGGTCAGCTTGCTGGAATCGAAGGCCAGGGTGCCATCGACCTGGAACGACACGCCCAGGTCGCTCAGCGAACTGGGGCCGCCGTTGGACGAAACGCCCTGCCCGCCCAGCAGGTTGGTGACCTGGCTCTTCAGCGACATGACCGTGGCGTCGCCGATGAGGGCGCCGACCTGGTTATTGGTCGAGTCGTACTTGGTCAGGGTCTGGTAGGTGGAGACAAACGAGTTATACGCCGTGACCAGGCTCTGCATGGCCGTGGTCACCGCCGAGGTGTCGTTGGTGATGCTGACGCTGCTGCTGCCTTCCTTGGTCAGCGTGAGGGTCACGCCATCGAGGGCGGACGCGACCGTGTTCGTGGCACTGGTCACATCCGTGCCGTCGATCGTGAACTCGGCGTCCTGAGCCTTGGTCGTCGGGGTTCCCGTCGCAGGGTCGAAGGCCAGCTGCGAAAGGCCACCATCGCCGCCGCTCGCGGTGACCGTGAAGGCATTGGCCGCACCGGTCGACGTGGAGTTCAGCACGAGGTGCGCACCGTCCTTACCCGTCACGATACTGGCCGAGACGCCCGGGTTATCCGATGCTTTGTTGATCTTGTCGCGGATATCCTGGAGCGAGTTGCCCGTGGTGCCGATGTCCAGGCTCATGGACTTGCCGCCGACCGAAATGGTCAGCGTGCCGCTGCCCACGGCGGCTGTGGAGCTGGAAATGGCGCTTGACGTCGTTTTCTGGGCCGTGGCGAGCTTGCTCACCACGATGTTGTAGTTGCCGGGCACCGCCGTGTCGTCGGCAGAGGCAGAGAGAATGGTGGAGTCGCCCACCGAGGTTTTCTGCGTGGTGAACGCGGAACCATCGGTCAGCGCCTTGATGGCGCTCTGCAGGCTGGTCAGCGACGACGTGAAGTTGCCGATGGCCGAAATCTGGGTGGTGTTGGTGGTGCTGGCGTCGGAAAGCTGCTTGTCTTTCGCTGCGCGCTTGTTCGCCACGAGGTTGGAAACGATCGACGCTACGTCGATCGAGCTGGAACCCAGGGTGATCGGATTGGTGGACACGAGACTCTCCTTAGAAGACGCCTCACTGCCCTGGGCGCCAATTTGCCGACGGGTGACCCTGCGCGCAGGGCCACCCGGGGCAACTTAAGCAATTACCCTGCCAACCCCGGGATCACTCCCGGGGAGGCGGAGCTCCGGGCGATTAGCCGAGGAGCTTGGTCACGATCTGCTGCGAGGAGTTCGCGGTGGCGAGCACCGAGACGCCAGCCTGCTGCAGGATCTGCGCCGAGGACATGTTCGCGGTTTCCTGGGCGAAGTCGGCGTCGGTGATGGCCGACTTCGACGAGGTCAGGTTCTGCGAGATGTTCTGCAGGTTCGAGATGGTCGACTCGAAGCGGTTCTGCACGGCGCCGAGCTGCGAACGCAGGTCCGATACCGACTGCAGGGCCGCATCGATGCGGTTGATGGTGGCGTTGGCGCCGTCAACCGTCTTGATGTTCGAGTCGGCCAGGGTCGTATTGTCGTCCACGGCGTAGGTCGTCGAGGTGGTCGGGAAGCCAAGGGTGGCGGCGCCGGTGCCCGTCGTAGCCTTGACCGTGATGGCCTGGGCGGACGAGAACTTCAGCGAGCCGTCCTGTGCAACGTAGGCGTTGATGCCCTTGCCCGACTGCGAGTTGATCGCATCGGCCACGTCCTGCATGGACTTGAACGAACCTTCGATGTCGAGCGAGGTGCCACCGACGCTGAGCGACAGGTCACCCTTCGCCAGGGTGATCGACGTCGCCGTGCCGGCGACTGCCTTGGTCGAGACGGCCGCGGCGGGGGTAGCACTCGCCGTGTAGTCGGTGATGCCAAGAGCCGTCTTGGCTGTGCCAGCGAACGTGATGTCGTCGGTCGTGCCGCCCAACACCGAGAGCTCGCCCGTGGTGCTGTCGACCGTAGCCACGCTGGAGCCGGCCGCCGTGTTGATCGCCGCGGCAAGATCCGAAACGCTGTTGTACTGGCCGGCGGCGACATTGACCGCAGTGCCGGCGGTGCCGACCTTGACCGTCAGGTCACCCGCTTTCAGGTCCAGGCCGGTCGGGAAGGTCGCCTTGGCGAGCGAACCGGTGGCCAGCTGGCCAACCTGCGACGCCTTCATGCCCTTGTCCAGGCCGACATTGATGACTTCACCGACGTTCGCACCGACCTGGAAGCTCAGGTTCTGGGCCGAGCCGTCCAGCACCTTCATGCCGTTGAAGTTGGTCTGCGTGGCGATACGGGTCACTTCCGACAGGCGCTGCTGCACTTCGGAATCGAGGGCGGCGCGGTCGCTGTCCGAGTTGGAAGCGTTGGTGGACTGCACGGCCAGCTCGCGGATGCGCTGCAGGTTGTTCGTGACTTCGTCCAGGGCCGACTCGGTGGTCTGCGACAGCGAGATACCGTCGTTGGCGTTCTGCACCGCGCGGTTCAGGCCGTTGATCTGGGTGGTCATGCGGGTCGAAATGGCGAGGCCGGCGGCGTCGTCCTTCGCGCTGTTGATGCGGTTACCCGACGACAGGCGCTCGATGGCCGAAGCCAGCTTGGTCTGCGAGGTGTTCAGGTTGCGCTGAGCATTCAGCGACATGATGTTGGTGTTGATGGTCAGAGACATCGTTTTGATCCTTTGGTAGCGGAACCGAATTGCCGGAGTAGGTGCGGCGTATTCCGGCGGGGTTCCGATAGGGAAGCCTTCCGCCTCAGAGAGGTTTACGGCACGCCGGGAGGAAACTTGAGAACTTTTTCTACCTGTCAACAGTTATTTTTTGACGGGGCAGTGAAAGGAGCTCTGCCCAGCCACTGTCGAGGGAGGTATCGGCACTTTCGCGCCGGGGTTTAGGCCCATTTTTCGCTTCCTTGTGTGGAAATCCGGCCAGAGGCTCCTGGCCGGCAACCGTGCCGTTGGTGGAAAAGGTCAACCCAAGGTGTCGCAAGAAACCGTGGCGTGGTGGCGACCGCCCGGCAAAACCATCCTTAGTGAACGTCTAACGCGTTCTGACTTTCGGAGCCCTGTAGGAGCGCGCTTGCGCGTGATCGCGCGCAAGCGCGCCCCTACAGCGCCGTCGAATTACTTGAGGTAATTGAAGAGCGAAAGGTTCTGCATCTTTACGTATGCCTGCTGCGCGGCATCGAGTGCCGTCTGCTGCTGTGAGAACTTGCTCGCGGCGCTGGCGTAATCGAGATCTTGCAGATCGGACAGCGTGCTGTCGTACTGCAGCTTCATGTCCGAGCCCAGGCTGGTTTGCTGATCGAGCGTATTCATGCGCGCGCCAATTTGCGTGCGCGTATCGAGGAAACTTCCTGCCGCCTGATCAAGGTTCTGCAGCTGCGCATTCACGGCGTTATTCATCGCTGCACCACCGCCTGGCGTTTCAAAAGCGGTGATAAGGCCAGCGACGGTCGAGAACACATCCTGCGACGACGATGGCGTGACGGAGAACGTATCGCCCGCGGCAGGTGAGCCCGTCAGGTTGATCTGCGCGCCATTGAAATTGATGACGCCAGACGTACCCGTGTAGGTCCCGGTGCTGACGGCCGGGCCCGTCGGGTCAGCGGCGTCATGGATCTCGTAATTATTCGCGTCGGTGAATGTGATGGTGTAACTGCCACCGGTCCACGCGGATGTATCGGTGACGGACGTAGCACCCACGACACCGGTACCGGTGTTGGCGGTGCCCGCCGCCGTCTGGAATGTGCCGTTACCGCCCTTGATCGACATGAACACGTCATCGCCACTGTCGCCAGTGGCCACCTGCAGGCCGGCGCCAGCAGCAACCATGCGCTGCCCCTGGTCGCCCGAATACGACACGCCCAGTCCCGACTGCGTGAACGGCTGCGAGGATGTGAGGTTGCCAGCAAAAATGTATTCGCCCTGCCCATCCTTCGTGTTCGCCAACGCCACCAGCTGCTGAAGGTTCTGTCGCATTTCCGTCGCGATGGATTTACGCGATTCGTCGGTCTGCGTGCCGTTGGTACCTTGCAACGCGAGCGTCCGGATACGATCCAGGATATCCGAGGCATTCGACAAAGACTGCTCTTCCACCGACAGGCGCGTATTGGCCATGTTGATGTTTCGCGTGTACTGGTCGTTCTGCGCGCTGGCCGAGCTTACGTCGACTGCGCGTGCGGCGGCAGCAGGGTTGTCCGATGGCGACTGGATCGCCTTGCCGTTGCCCAGGGCGAGCTGTGTCTGCGACAGCTCGTACTGCCGGTTCAGCATCTGGTTGACGGACTGCTGCTGCTGCCAGGTCGTGGAAATACGCATGATCAGCCCTGCACGGCGGAAAGTAGTGACTGGAAAATGGTGTTCGCCGTGGTAATCACCTGGGCGGACGCCGCATAGGCCTGCTGGAACTTCAGGAGGTTGGCGGCCTCCTCATCTAGGTTCACGCCTGCGACGCTCTGCTGCGACGCCGTGGCCTGGTCGAGGATGCTTTGCTGCGCGCTCAGCGCTGTGTTGGCCGACGCACCCGCGGTGCCCACCTGGGCGATGAGCTGGCTGTATGCCTTGCCAACCGTGGTCACGCCGCCATCGAGCACACCTACATTCGCGACGTTGGCCAACGCGAGGGCATTGCCGTTATCGCCACTGGCGCTGCTGGCAGGCTTGACGCTAAAGGTATCGTTGGTGGCGGGCTTGCCGGTGAGGGTCAGCGACCAGCCATTACCGACAATCTTGTCGCCTGGGGTGTAATTCTGATCCGGGCCGCCGTCGATGCTGTACGTGTTTGCCGAGGTAAAGACGATATTGGCCGGCGTCTTGAAATTGGCGTTCGTGGTATCGGTGACGGTCAACGCGCCGAGAACGCCACTACCGGTATTTGTTGATGCCTTGCTCGCGGCGAGCGGACCGGAGGCGGCGATCTTGTTGGTATCGCTGATCGCCACGCTGAGCGACGACGCGGCATTGCGCGTGGGCTGGATCTGGAACGAATCGCCCGCGGCGGCGCCAGCCGTCACGGTGACCTGCATGCCACCGACGACGAACGGATCGGTAGCGCTGCCGGTTCCGGACATGGGTACCGTAACGCCGGACGTCGTCGACGCCGTCCACTTCACGCCATCGAAGCGCATGATGTAGTCGGAGCTATCCAGCTTGGAGACATCGGAGATCGTGGCGGAAACCGTCGCGGTACCAGTGTTCTTCGTGCTGTTGAACACCGCCGGATCGCCGATGTTGAACATGTTCCCGCCCGCATCGCCGTTCAGGTCGATGCCCTGGGCGCTCTGCTTGTTCACCGCCGAGGTCAAAGCGACGGCGGCCCGGCCGAGCTGGTTCCGGGCGGGATCGAGTACCGTGGTGCGGAAATCAAACGTGGCGCCCAGCGAGCCGGAACCCAACTGGTTGGAGATCACCGTACCCTGGGGGTCGACGACCTCGAGGCGGGACGAATCGTACTGGTTGGTCGCGGTTGCCAGCTTGGTGGAGCTGGTGCCGTTGACGAGGGGCAGGCCGTTCCCCACGCTCACGGTGTACATGTGGTCACTGGTCTGCGTGACATTCACGCCGACAATGGACGACAGGTTGGCCACCGCCTGGTCGCGCTGGTCGAGCAGCTCGCTCGGCTCAGCACCGCTTGCATAGGCCTTCTGGATCTGCCCGTTGAGGTTGGCGATGTTCTGCGCCAGCGTGTTTATGTTATCGACAGCGCTGCTGATCTGCTGGTTCGTCTGCGAATCCAGCGACTGGAACTGAGTGGACAGCGACTTGAACGTCGACACGAGCGAGTTCATCTGGCCAATCAGAGCCTGCCGACTGGCCGTATCCACGGGCGCATTAGCCACATCACTGATGGCACCGAAGAAACTGTCGAGCGAGGTTTGCAGGTTGGTCGAGCCGCTGACGACGTTATTCACTGATGCGGTAAGGCTCGCAAACTGGGACGCCCGGCTCTGACTCGAGCTCGCCGACCACACCTGCTGGGTGAGGAACTGGCTGTACGCACGCTGCACACTGACCGCATCGGCACCCTGGCCGACGTAGTAGCCACCCTGGTACTGCGGCGCACGCGCATTGAACGTGGTCGTCTGCCGGCTATAGCCGACCGTGTTCACGTTACTGATGTTATTGCCAACGGTCGACAGACCCACTTGCGAGGCAAGCAGGCCGGAGACACCGGTGGAAAGTAAGTCAGCCATCGTTAGTTCCTTTTGTTCTCTTCACCAGGCCCGTGGTTAAAGATCCGCAGCGATGTGCTTGAGCGCTGCGAGCGCCTGCTTCATCACCGGGCCATTGGCGATATCGGTAAGCTTCTGCGCGTAGCTCGGGTCCGTGGCGTAACCGCCCTGGGTAAGCGCATGGGCGAAGCCCGCGATATCGTCGCCGCGGCCAACGGCCTTCGCGTAACGCGGGCTGCTGGCGACCATATCGGCGTAATCCTTGAAGGAATCCGACGGGGAGTCGTACGCGCGGAAGCTATCCTTCTTGCGCACGGCCACGCCGTTTTCGTATTCCAGTGTTGGTACGTTGACCCGCTTGCCATCCCAGCTGCTGCCAGCCTTGATGCCAAACATGTTGTTGCTGGCCGTGCTGCCCTGGGCAGGCATGTGCTTGCCCCAACCGGTCTCGAGCGCGGCCTGCGCGAGCAGCGCGCGCACGGACACGCCAAGCTTCTTTGCAGCCTCAATGGCGTGCGGGGCGAATTTCTCGACGAACTCCTGCGGGCTGTCGATCGAACCCACGGCGTTGGCGACGGCGGAAGCACCCTGCCCCACCGTGCGGCCCGCACTGGAGAGCATGCGCTCGAGCGAGTTCATCAAGCCGCTGTTCTGGTCCGAGGGCGACGACACGGCATCGGCCGTGGAGGCCGAACCGGTCACGCCATCAAACAGGCCGTTGTCGCGATCACTTCCCGAGGCAGATGCCCCGCCCAGCTGGCGCACGAGCATATCGGCAATACCGATGCCCTTACCCTGCGACAGCGTCACGGACAACTGGTGGTCCAGCATGTCGCGGTACGAGTTGGCCTCGCTGGAACCCATGATGTCGTCACCACCCATGGCGGCGCTGGCGTCGCGCATGGACTTCAGCATCATCTGGGTGAAGATCGATTCGAACTGCTTGGCGACCGTGGGCAGTGCGGCCTTGGAATCCTGCTGCGCGGCCGAACGCAGGCCGGCAAACGCGGACATGTCCGAGTAAGTGCCAAGACGCTGGTTGTCGACCGCGGTAGCCATGTCAGATCACCACCAGTTCCGCGCGCAACGCACCGGACTCTTTCAGTGCCTGCAGGATGGAAATGAGATCGCTGGGCGACGCACCGACCTGGTTCACCGCGCGCACGATCGAATCCAGGCTGGTGCCCGGGCCAAACTTGAACATGTGGCCGCCGTTCTCGCTGACCGCCACCTGGCTGCTGGGCACGACGGCGGTCTGGCCGCGGCTGAAGGCGCCGGGCTGGCTAACCTGCGGCTGCTCGCTGATCGTGACCTGGATGGAGCCATGGGCCACGGCGGCGGTGCCGACCTTCACATCCGAGCCGATGACCACGGTGCCCGTGCGCGAATTGACGATCACGCGGGCCGGCGCATCACCCGGCGTGACATCCAGTGCCTGGATGGTGGCCAGCCAGGACACGCGCTGCGACGGATCGAGCGGTGCACGCACGGCGATGGTGGCCGAATCGATGGCGTTGGCGGTACCGGCGCCAAAGCTGCTGTTCACAGCCTGGGCTACGCGATTGGCCGTCATGAAGTCGGCGGTGTTCAGGTTAAGCATGATATCGCCGCCCTTGTCGAACGCCGTAGGCACGCTGCGTTCGATGCTGCCGCCGCCCGGGATACGGCCGCTGGCGGAGATATTCACCTGCACGCTGGAACCGCTCTTACCCTGGGCGCTGACGCCGCCGACGATGACGCTGCCCTGGGCGATGGCATACACCTGGCCATCGGCACCCTTCAGCGGCGACATCAGCAGCTCACCGCCACGAATGCTCTTGGCGTTACCGATCGAAGCCACGGTCACGTCGATCTTCTGGCCCGGCTTCGCGAACGGCGGGATCTCGGCGGTGATAGTGACGGCCGCTGCGTTCTTCAGCTGCGGCCGCACGTTGCTGGGCACGTTCACGCCAAACTGCTGGAGCATGTTCTCCAGGCTCTGCGTGGTGAACGGGGCCTGGCTGGTCTGATCACCACTGCCATCCAGGCCCACGACCAGGCCGTAGCCCACCAGCTGGTTGCTGCGCACGCCGCCCACCTGCGCCAGGTCGCGGATCTTGTCGGCATGCGCCGGCACGATGGCGAACAGCGCCAGCACGGCGGCAGCGGTGCGGCTGATAACGCGGAGACGGGCGAATGCGGTCTTCATCAGAACGGCATCCACTTCGAATCGAAGAAGCGCGACAGCCAGCCGCGCGTGTTCGAATCGGCCAGCGTACCCTTGCCGACGTATTCGATCTTGGCATCGGCGACGCGGCTGGAAAGAACAACGTTGTCGTTGCCGATATCCTGCGGACGCACGATGCCGGAAATGCGGACCAGTTCCTCACCCTGGTTGATGGTGAGCCACTTTTCACCCTGTACCACCAGCGCGCCGTTGCTCAGGCGCTTGCTGACCGTGACGGTGATTTCGCCATTGAGCGTATTGCTCTGGCTGGAGGCACCATCGCCATCGAACGAGTTGCTGGATGCCAGGCTGCTGTCGGCCACCTTGCCGCCTACTTTCAAACCGTGGCCAAGCAGCGACGGCGCCGTGATGTTGTTGCCGTTTTTCTTGCTGGTGCTGGTCGCGGCTTTCTTGCTGGCCTGCGTGCTTTCCACCAGGGTGATGGTCAGGATATCGCCCATGCGGTGGGCGCGCGGGTCGGCGAATAGCTCCATCGACTGCTGGTCGGCATAGATGGAGCCGCTGGGCATGGCGGTGCGGGCCGGCTCTTCCGGCAGCGTGGCGGTATACATCGGCTTGGGCGTCGGCGGCACGATGGCGCAACCCGCGAGGGTGGCGATCGGCAGCGCGGCGACGAAAAGACGGGCGGAGAGGCGATTCATGGCGTAGCTCATCAGGTCTTCTGGGTGATGAACTGGAGCATCTGATCGGCCGCCGATACGGCCTTCGAGTTCATCTCGTAGGCGCGCTGGGTTTCGATCATGTTCACCATTTCCTCGACGACGTTGACGTTCGACGATTCGAGGGCGTTCTGCTGGATGTTGCCGAGGCCGTTCAGGCCGGCCGTACCCGTCTGCGGCGTGCCGCTGGCGGTGGTCTCCAGGTACAGGTTGTCGCCGCGAGGCTCCAGGCCCGCGGGGTTAACAAAGTCGGCGAGCTGGATCTGGCCCACCGTCTGCGAGGCGGAGTTGCCTTGCGTGGTCACGCTCACCGTGCCGTCGTTGCCGATCGTCACCGCCGTCGCGTTGGCAGGGATGTTGATGGCCGGCTCGAGCGGGTAGCCATCGTTCGTGACGATCTGGCCATCCTGGTCGCGCTTGAGCGAACCATCACGCGTGTAGCCGACGGTGCCATCGGGCATGGTGACCTGCAGGAAGCCGCGGCCATCGATGCGCACATCGAGCGGGTTATCGGTCTGCTGCGAACCGCCCTGCTCGAACATCTTCTGGGTGCCGACCACGCGTACACCGGTACCGATCATGAAGCCGGTCGGCGAGGTGGTCTGCTCGGTCGTCTGGCCGCCGGCCTGGCCACGGTTCTGGTAGGCCAGATCCTCGAACTCGGCGCGGGCGCGCTTGAAGCCCGTGGTGTTCGTGTTGGCCAGGTTGTTCGAGACGACATCCATGCGCGTCTGCTGCGCATCGAGGCCGGTCTTGGCGATCCAGAGGGACGTGAACATCTTTGACTCCTGCGCGCTTGGCGCCTGCTATGCCGCGACGGTTTTGCGTCGCGCGGCGGTGGTTACCCCACCTGTAGCAATTTCGATGCCGACTGCTCGTTTTCGTCCGCAGCTTTTATCGAACGGACCTGCATTTCGTATTCCCGGGAGAGGGAAATCATCTTCACGAGCACTTCGGAAGGGTTGACGTTGCTGGATTCCAGCTCGCCAGAGACCACGCGGACGTTGGCGTCGGCCTCGGCCGGATTGCCGTCACGCGTGTGCATGAGGCCATCGGCGCCGGCCTGCAGCTGGTCGTCACCCGGATTCACCAGCTTGATGCGGTCGGTGGTTGTAAGCGTATTCGGCGACTGACCCAGCGGGACCACGGAAATCGTGCCGTCACTACCGATCTTCACGCTGGAAGCCTGCGGGATCGTGATGGGGCCGCCGCCGCCCATGACGGTATTGCCACGCATATCCGTCAAAAGACCGTCGGCGTCGATGCGCAGGTTGCCGGCGCGCGTGTAAGCCTCGTCGCCATTCGGGGTCTGCACGGCGATCCAGCCGTTCCCCTGGATGGCGATATCCAGGTCGTTGCCCGTGGCCATCTGGTTGCCCTGGGTGGTATCGAAACCGATGCCCTGGGCCACGCCATTGATACGCGTCTGCAAGCCATCGCCCTGGACCGGCAGGCTCTGGAACGCCGACAGCTCGGCCTTGAAGCCGGTGGTGTTGGCGTTGGCCAGGTTGTGCGCGACTTCGGCCTGTGCCCGCATGGTCTGCGTGGCGCCGGTCATCGCTACATATACGGAACGGTCCATGGCGGTTTTCCCTGCGACGGCCCTGGGCGGGTGCGGCGATCACGCCGCGCCCGCCACCGGGGCTTAGTTGCGGATGTTAATGATCGTCTGGGTCAGCGTGTTGTCGGTCGAGATGACCTGGGCGTTGGCCTGGTAGTTGCGCTGCGCCTTGATCATGTTGACCAGCTGGGCGGTCAGGTCGGCCGTGTTGGAGGCTTCGAGCTGGCCGGATTCGATATCACCCATGTCACCGGAGCCGGCCGAACCGCGAACCGGCTGGCCCGAATCGGCCGAGGCGGCCCAGTTCGTGTCGTTCAGCTGGCGCAGGCCCTGCGGGTTGGCGAAGGTGGCCAGGGCGACCTGGCCCAGCGGCACCGACACACCATTGGTGTACTTCGCCGACACCGTGCCATCGGAGGCCACGTCGATCGCCGAGAACTTGCCGGCGGCGTAGCCGTCGTTGGTGGTGGCGGTGGTCGAGGAGGCATCGCCGAACTGGGTGACCTTGCTCATGTCGAGCGTCAGGTTCATCGGGTTCGCGCCCGGGTTGGGCGAGACCGCACCGAAGTTCAGCTTGCCGTTCGTGGGCGTCAGCATGGAGCCGCCGCTGTTGAACGTCATGGCCTGGGCGCCACCTACCTGGGTGCCGTCCACGGTCATGTAGGCGTTCCACTGGTTGGAGCCGGTGGCGTCCTTCGCGTAGTACACGTTCACCGTATGCGCCGCGCCCAGCGAATCGTAAGCCTGGAAGGTCGACATCGAGTTGTAAGAGGTGTCGTCCTTGGGATCGAAGGTTGCGTTGGCCGGGGCCGAGGCGCTGGCCGAAAGGTTGGCCGAAATACCGATATTGGCGCTGGCCTTGGCGGCGGAGGTGCCCGAGGTGAGCTGCAGGTCCTGCAGGGCGCTCTGGTCGAAGCCGCCCGACGCCGTCGGCGGGTACACCTGCAGGTGCTGGCCGGTGGCGTTCACGATGTAGTTGTTGTCGTCCGGATGGAAATTGCCGGCACGGGTGTACGAATAGCCCGAACCATCGCGCAGGGTGAAAAAGCCCGTACCGCTAATGGCCATATCGTACGAATTGCCGGTCTGCGTCATGTTGCCGTTGCTGAACTGCTGGGCAATGTTGGTGACGCGTACGCCGTTGCCACTGGCCGTGGCGGAAAGGTTCTGGCCGGCCACCGAATACACCTGCGAGAACTCCGCACGCGAGCCCTTGAAGCCCACGGTGCTGGTGTTGGCGATGTTGTTGGCGGTGACTTCCAGGTCCGTTGAAGCAGCGTTGATGCCGCTGAGCGCGATATCGAAAGGCATGGAGGTAGGTCCTCGGTGGGATTACAGGATTTGGGCGATCTGGCTGAGCAGGGCGCCGCCGTAACCGGCCACCTGCACGTACGTGCCGTCGGTGCCGGAGGCGCCAACGCCTTCCACCTTGCCCTTGATGAACGTGTCGGCAGCCGTGGTGCCGGACGTGGCGGAGATCTGGTAGACGCCATCCGCGAGCTGAGTACCGTCGTCGGATTTGCCATCCCAGGTGAACTGCTGAAGGCCCGCATCCGGCTGGCCCATGGGAATGGTGCGGACCACGTTGCCGGCGCTGTCCTTGATCTGGACGCTGACATAGGTACCCGACGTCGGTACGTTGACCGCACCGGAAAGCGTCGAATCGGTGAGCTTGCCTGCGCTCGACGGCACGAGGACATCGTTGCCGACCAGCGACGCCGCGCGCACGAACTGATCGCCAGTGAGGTTGGACGACAAGGTGTCAAACGAGGACTGCAGTTCCTGGGTAGCGGCCACCTGGGAGAACTGCGCCATCTGGGCCACCATGTCATTGGCGTCCATTGGCTTGGTCGGGTCCTGGTTGGTCATCTGGGTGACCATCAGCTTCAGGAAATCGGACTGATCGAGCGTTTGCTGCTGCAGCTGGGACGAGCTGCCGCTGGTGCTGCTGGTGCCGCTGGTACTGCTGGTGCCGTTGACGGTGGTCATGATGGAAGGCCTTATTTGCCGAGGTCGAGCGTCTTCTGCATGAGCTGCCTTGCGCTGTTCATGACTTCGACGTTGTTCTGGTAGGAGCGCGACGCGGAGATCATGTTGACCAGCTCGTCGACCGGGTTGACGTTGCTCTGCCAGACGTTGCCGTCGGCATCCGCCATGGGATTGGAAGGCTCGTAGCGGGCCTGCACAGGCGCCTGGCTTTCGGTGATGCCCATGGCGCGGACACCCTCGTTCTCCATCTGGCCGTTGACCATGGCCTGCACCGAGGAAAACATCGGCTGCTTGGCACGGTAGGCACCCGCCTCGCTGCTGGCCACGCTATCGGCGTTGGCCATGTTGCTGGCGGTGGTATTGAGGCGGGCCGACTGCGCGGCCATGCCGGAGCCAGCCACGTCAAAGATCTTGAGCAGGCTCATGAGCTGCCTCCGGTGATGGCGGTGCGCATCATGTGAATCTGCGCGGTGATGAAGCTCAGCGACGCCTGGTAGTGGATGGCGTTGCCAGCAAACTGGGCCTGCTCGACCTGCGTATCCACGGTGTTGCCATCCATGGACGGCTGCGTGGCGGTGCGGTACTTGAGCTGGTCGGCATCGGCCAGGGCGTAGGTGGGGTTACCGCCGATATGGCCGGATTCCGTCGCCGCCATCTGCAGTTGGTTACCGTCCTCGGCCCCGCTTGCCGCCGTAAGGGCTTTGCGGAAGTCAACATCGCGGGCGAGGAAGCCCGGGGTATCCGCATTGGCGAGGTTCGACGAGATGATTTCCGCACGGCGCTGCCACAGGCCGAGTGCCTGTGGGTGCATGCCGAGCAGCGGATCTGGTTTGTCGATCATGGGCGTGGGCCCCCTCTTGGGTCTTGGCCCATGGGGATCAGCAAGACGCGTGCCACGCCCTGCCCCATAACGCGAAACGGCGCCGTAGCGCCGTTCGTGGGTTCAACCGCCAGCCCGTCGTCGGTCCGGCGCCAGTTTTCCGACGCCGCGCATCCGGGGTCTGCCGACGTTGCGCCGTCGCGCCGGTCAGGCCGGCAACAGCTCCAGCACCGCGGTCGCCAGTACCTCGGGCTGGAACTTGGCGATAAAGCGATCGGCACCCACCCGGGCGACCATGGCCTCGTTGAACACACCGCTCAATGAGCTATGCAGCAGGACCCGCAGGCCCCGCAACTGAGCGTCCTCACGAATCGCGCGGGTCAGCGCATAACCATCCATCGAGGGCATTTCGATATCGGAGACGACCAGGTTCACCCGCTCGGCGTCCGGGCCCATGGCCAGGCTACGCAACATGTCCAGGCCTTCGGCGCCATCCTTTGCGAGCAGGCACTCCAGGTCCAGCTTGCGGAACAGGTCGGCGAGCTGGGTGCGGGCCACCAGGGAATCATCCACGACCAGCACCCGGCGGTTGCCGCCCTGCTGCACGTGGGCGGCCTGCTGCACCTTGTCGGAGATCTCGACCTGCTGCGGGTTAACGGCCGCCAGCACCTGCTCTACATCGACCACGGCAAGCAGGTCGCCATCGAGCCGGGTCACGGCGTTCACACGGGCGCCATAGCCAAGCGCAGGCGGCGGAGCGGCCATGTTGGCCCCATCCACGTGGACGATCCGGTCCACGTCCGATACCAGGAATCCCTGCACCGACCGGCTGAATTCGGTGACGATAAGGTGCGCGCTATCCACGCTGGCCAGCGGCGGATAACCCATGGCGGCTGCCAGGTCGATGACCGGAATGGTCTGCCCGCGGTAATCAAAGCTGCCGGAAACCAGCTCATGCATGCTGGGCATGCGCTCCAGCCGCGGCCGGCGCAGTACCTCGCGTACCTTGAACACGTTAATGCCGAAGGCCTGCCTGTCACCCAGCCGGAACAGGAGCATGGCCACGCGATTGTGGCCCGCCAGGCGGGTGAAGGTTTCCACGGTATCGAGGAGCGGTCGGGCCATGGGGGCTACTGCATAGGGAAAGGCGTCGCTGGGGTATCGGCGCGCCACCCGCGTTCTTTATGCCTTTTTGTGGCACGGGGATTGCTTGGCTCAAGTACCACCGTTCGCTACCGATGTAGTGGGCGACCCTTATTGATGAGCGCAAGTACGACATGACCCTGCTCTGGAGCCAGCACGTTCGCCTCCTCGCCCACGCCGCCGCCAGCGGCGACGCCGCGCGTGTCCGGGCCCTTTCGGCGCAGTACCCGGCCGCCGCAAGCGCGCTGGGGACCTTGCTGAACCCGCCGAAGGCCGAGCCGCGCACCGCCGCCGCCACGACCATCCAGGCGATCGAGCAGCAGGGCATGGCCTTGACGAGCGCCCACGCGCTCGGCGCCACCCTTCAGGAATTGGGGACGACGGTGGATGCTGCACGCGATGGCGCCAGCCGTTTGACGGAAGCCAGCGGCGGAATTTCGACAGCCGTGGATCACGCGCATGCGGGCGTCGCCTCCGTGAGCGACGTGGGCACCCAAGGCGTCGCGACGGCCGGCGATCTGGATGGCCAGCTTCGCCTCCTGCGCAGTGCGCTGGCCGGCATGAGCCGCAACCACGCACAGTTCTCCGAATACTTCACGGCGATCCGCAAGCTCACAGCCGCCGTGCAGGATATTGCCCACCAGACCAACCTCGTGGCGCTGAACGCGGCGATTGAAGCCGCGCGCGCCGGTGAGGCCGGCCGCGGCTTTGCGGTCGTGGCCGACGAGGTGAAGCAACTGGCCGAGAAAACCACCCAGGCGACCGCAGAGATCGATCAGGTGACCCATGCCGTGGGTGAGTTCTCCCACCACCTCGACGATGCCGTGCAGAGCAGCTTGCGCCGCCTGGATACCACCCAGGCCGGCGTGGAAGGCATGCAGGCGGCCATGGGCCGCATCGACGAGGCCGTCCGCGGCGCACGCGGCAATCTCGACGCCGCCCGCCAGGGCCTTGGCGCGCTACAGGGGCGCGTCGCCACCGTGCAAACGAATCAATCCGCCCTGGGCCGCGTCGCGAACGAAGTACGCCGCCAGGCAGACTCGGCCGCACGCGCCACGGTGCTCGCTCACCGTCTTGGCCTTGCCAAGCTGGAAACCGAGGGCGCACTCGACGCCGCTACGTTGAGCCAGATGATCCGCGAGGCCTGCCAGGGGCTTCGTTTTGCCGTGGAGCTTGCCGCGCGCGACCCGGCTGGCCTGGATCGCCGCTGGCTCGATACGACGCCGCTTATGCGCTGCATCGACCAGTTGCGTATTCGCCGGGCCGATGGGAGCACCGATGCCACGCAAGCCGCCGCCGAGCGCTTCAGCGCCCTGGCCTCGTCGTACGCCATTACCCTGGGTGAAGGCCGTCACGCTGATGCGAGCCACATGGTGGCGGGCCTGCTCAAGGAACTGGATAACGTGACCCAGGGGCTCTCCGCGGCCTTCGCGGTGCACGCTGCATGATGCACCGCCTCGCCACGACTGCCCTCGTGACCGCCCTGGCCGCCTGCCCGCTCGCCGCGGCGGCAAGCCAGTCGCTGGACACGCTGAGGGATTCCGCCGTGGCGTGGCTGAAGCAGAACCGCACGCTGCCCGGGGCCCGCATGGTGGCCGAGGCGGATCCGCTGGATAGCCGCCTGCGCCTGGCCGACTGTTCAGCGCCACTGGACGTCTCCGTACCGGGGAACCGGCCGATCAGCTCGCGCGTGAGTGTGGTCGTCCACTGCCCGGT
Source organism: Luteibacter aegosomatissinici (assembly GCF_023078495.1). Classification (NCBI taxonomy): domain Bacteria; kingdom Pseudomonadati; phylum Pseudomonadota; class Gammaproteobacteria; order Lysobacterales; family Rhodanobacteraceae; genus Luteibacter; species Luteibacter aegosomatissinici. Next base: position 3,759,168 of record NZ_CP095742.1, read on the forward strand.
ACAGGGCGGCTGGACGGCGCGCGTGCCTGTCCGGGTACGCATGTTTACCGATGTCCTGGTCACCACGCGCCCCCTGGCGCGGGGTGACGGCCTGGGTGCGGGCGATGTCCGCGCCGAGGAACGGGATGTCGCCAGCCTGGCCTACGGTTACGTGGCCAGTCTGGACCAGGTCAGCGGGCGCGCCCTGGCGCGCCCGCTGAACGCCGGTACCGTGCTGACACCGGGTATGCTCGCAGGCCGCCAGGCCGTACGCGTGGGCGATGCCGTCAGCATGGAAGCCAGTGTGGATGGCGTGGTGATTCACGCCGATGGCGTGGCGATGGGCGCCGGCGATGCCGGTGCCAGGGTCAAGGTCCGCAATGCGTCTTCAGGGAAGATCCTGGACGCGGTCGTCAGCGGGCCGGGATCTGTCGCCGTACTGCCATGAACGAACTAGGAATCCGGTCACATTTTGCCGGATAGCGCCAGTTAAAGTTTGTGCCCCGAGGGCCGATAAAGGGTTCGAAGGGCACATGTTCCGAGGGATACACCCATGACGACCACAATCAAACCGGGCATCCAGGCCCAGCAGCCGCCGGTGCAGCTGCGCTCGCAGAGCCCGGCCGGCGGTACCGCCAAGGCCGAGGGCGCCGCCAGCGTACGGCCCACGGATGACAGCGTGAACATCACCGACTCGGCCAAGGCGCTCGATGCCGCCAGCCGTTCGGATGGCATCGACACGAAGCGACTCGATGAAATCCGCTCGAAAATCGCCGACGGCACCTACAAGCCGGATGCCCAGGCCATTGCCAGCAAGTTCCTGGCCATGGAATCGCAGATGGGTGGCAAGGCATGAATGCCGGCAGCCGTGACTTCGACACCGCGCTGAGCGCCGTGATGGGCGACCTCGCCCGTGAGGTCGACGCGCTGCATGCCTGCCTGATCGACGAGCGCATGGCGCTCGACCAGGCTAACAGCGACGCGTTGCAGAACGCGACGCGGAGCAAGGGCCACCTGCTCGACCGTATTGATCGCCTTGATACCGAGCGCCGCCAGCTCAGCCATGCCGGCGGCATTGATAGCGCGAATGATGCGCGCTGGGCCGCCACGTTCGCACGAATTGGCGAATGCCGTTCCATCAACGAGACCAACGGCCGCATCGTCAGCCAGCGTATCGGGCATGTCCGCCAGGCGCTTGCGCTTATCACAGGCGATTCGACGGGCGGGGCAGCCTCCACCTACGGGCCACGGGGCACGACCCACGTCAGCCTGCGCTCCGGGATACTTGCGCAGGTCTGACCCCACCACCAACACCCCTCCCGCCCACCGTTTTGGCTTAAGAAGAACAGCAATGGCAGTGAACCCCCAGGCGGCAGCGGTGAACGACGACGGTATCCTCCCGATCGTTCGCGTGCCGGTGCTTGACCGCAAGCAGGCACTGTTTGCCTACGAGTTGCTGTTTCCCCGCCCTGCGGGGGTCGATGTGGATACCGCCGCCACGGCGCACACGCAAGCGACGCTGAGCGCTATCGCCGATGGCAGCCTGAAGCGGCTCGTTCGCGACAACAGGGCCTTCCTGCACATGTCGCGCAACCTGTTGCTCGAACACGCCGATATCCTGCGCCACAACGCGCGGCTTGGCGCGAGTATCAGCGCTGACCTGGGTAGCGACGACCAGCTGCTGGAAAAGCTCCGTGAGCTCAAGAGCCACGGCTGCCTGCTCATGCTGGAAGATTTCAACCTGCCGGCCGATCCCGCGCACCGCGCCGGCGTGGATGCGCTGCTGCGCATCGTGCAATTCGCCAAGGTGGCCGTGAATCATCGCCACCCGGTGGCGGCACGCGCCCACATGGATTACGTACATGCCTTCGGCGTCAAGGTCATCGTGACCGGCATCGATACGCATGAAAGTTTTGCCGACTACGCCGATCAGGACGTGGATGGCTTCCAGGGCAAATACCTGCTGCGCCCCGAGCGCGTGGATATGCCCCGCCTCACGCCGAGCAAGCTTGGCGTGCTGCGCCTCATGGGCGCTTTGCAGGATCCGGAAAACGGCCCCGTCGAGCTGGGCAAGATCGTTCGCGACGACGCCATCCTGAGCTACAAGTTGCTGGGCTGCGTAAACTCCGCCTACTTCGCCCTGCCCCGCCAGCTGAAGTCGGTGGAACAGGCAGCGGTGTTCTTCGGTGTGAATCGCATGCGCAACTGGATCTTCACCATGGCCGTCTCCGGCATGGAGGAGCGTCCGCCGGAGCTGCTCCGCCAGGCGTTGATCCGTGCGCATATGTCCGAAAAGCTGGCACGTGTCATCAAGCCGGAACTGCAGGAAATGGCCTTCACGGCCGGCCTGTTCTCCCTGCTCGACGCGCTGATGAACGTCTCCATGGCCTACGTGCTTGAGCACCTGCCGCTGGCGATCGAGATCCGCGAGGCCCTGCTCGACGGCACGGGCCCCTTTGCATCGATCCTCGACCAGGTCCGCCACTGGGAAGAAGGCGAGCTGGAAAGCGACGCCGCGTTGCGCGACCAGCACGTTCACCAGATGGCCGCCCTGTACGTGGAAGCAACGAGCTGGGCCGATCATGTCTACGCGTTCGCCGACGGCAGCGCTGCTGAATAACGCGCTCCTGCGCGGGCGCGTCGGCCCTACGGTTCAGGGATTGATGTCAAACCAGTGAGGGGGCGATCACGTGGATTACGACGTATTGCCAGATGAGCATCAGCGCCATCGCAAGCAGCACCAGCAGGGTTAGCGCCGCGCCCACCGCGCGCCCCGCGGACATGCCCGGTGTGGCCGAGAGGCCCAACGCGTGGACCACGCGCCCCAACAGCAGCACGATACCGAAGGCGTGCAGCAGGACGGGCAAGGTCTGGTTGAGTTCGAGCACCAGCAGCAGGATAAGCCCGATAGGCACGTATTCGATGGCGTTGCCGTGCGCGCGCACCGCACAGGCGAGCGTGCGATTACCACCATCGCCCAACCCGATGCTCGTATTCCGCCGCAAAAGCATGACGCGGATGGCCAGCCCCAGCATCAACAGGGCGAGCAGCGCGGCGTAGAGACCAGTAATGCGCATGCGTGCTCCTGTCAGTGGACGCCGCGGGCGGTGCGTTGTTGAACGCGCCAGATGGCGAGCCCCGCCCCCAGCACGGCAAAAAGCAACCATACGCTGGCCGTCATCGCATCGCCAGCAAGCCACATGGCACCAGCTACCGCCGAGACAGCCACCATGCCCACGCCCACGGCAAACAGGATGTCGCGGCGAAAGCGGCCACCGCATGCCAGGAGAAGCGCACCAGCCATGGCGAGCAGGTAAGCGCTACCCCGCACGATGGCTACAGCACCAGGCGGTTCGGGAAGCGCCGGAATGACATCGAGCAGGCTGCGTTCGCCGACCTGCACGTCAAACCCGGCGTCGCCCGGCTGAGCCTGCTTTCCCGGGACGAGGGTATCGCCATCGATCCGGGCGACGACGGTCATATCCTGCAGGGGAACAGCCTCCCAGCTGACGCGCAGATCGCCCAGGTGCGGATGATCCGGCTTGCTGCTTGTCACCAGGTCGCCGTCGTGAGCGGTGAACGTGGCCGCAAGATTCGCCGGAAGCGATTTGCCATCCACCGGTACCTGAACCCGTCCCGGGAAATCGCGAACAATCTCGGTGGCCAAGCGGAAATTGCCCAGCCGTACCTCACCCGCTTCGAACTGGCGGCCCTGGATCGGGAACGCGCCCGGATTGACGTGCCCGGCCGGCTTGGCAAAGCCGGTGGCGTCGATCGGATGGTCCACCCAATCCATTTCGTAATGCGTGGCCCCGCCTACCGTGATTTCGCGCCACTGGAACATCTCCACATGGCGGACCAGCACGGGGGAATCGCTGCGCACGTTGAACTCATTGTCGCGCGGCGCATCCACCACCTGCGGCATGCCGCTCACTCGGGTCGTTGAGCCGTACTGGCCAGCAGCCGGGCGACCGGCGGCGCCCAGATCGAGGACCGGGGACCCATGACGGCTTAGCGCGGCCGAGTAATCCATGACCCGGCGCTCATTCCACGCGATCAGCCCCAGGGCACAAAGCAATAGCAGGGCGCCCGCGACACGCGCGCCCCACGCCAGGCCCAGCCCGTTCACGTTTTTCTTCGCCCTCATCAAGCCCCCTGTGAATACGCGCCTGCTCGCGCGTTAGCCCTGCCAGCCGACCAGCGCCGCATGGATATCGGCTGCGTGATACCGGCCTTTTTCATCGATGGCAACCGATGCCATCGCGCAGTCGTGGTCGTGGGTAAAGAACAACCGCACGCCGCGCGCGAGTTTATCGTCTAGAAACGCCTTCTTTTCATCGATCAGTTTCTCCGGCCACCGGTCGTACCCCATGGTGACCGGTAGATGCACCCAGGCACGGCCTGGAATGAGGTCCGCGCAGAAGACCACGCCCCCTGCTTCAGCGAGCATCAGCCCTGGCGTGTGGCCATCGGAGAACTCAAACCGCACGGCATCGCCCAGTGATGACAGCGTGCCGGCATCGACCAGCTCCAGCCGGCCACTCTGTTCGAGCAAGGGAATGAGTTCCGGTATGAACGATGCGCGGTCGCGCGGATGCGGATGCATGGCGCGCTCATAGTGCTGCCGCCCTACGAGGAAACGCGCGTTGGGGAAAAGCAGCTGCGCCGGCTGCCCTGGCTGCCATGGCGCCAGCAAGCCGCCCGCATGGTCGAAGTGCAGGTGCGACAGCACCACGGCGTGGATATCTTCGTGACCAAGGCCTACGGCGGCGAGTGAATCCAGCAGTACGTGCCGGTCCTCGACCACACCATACCGCTCACGCATCCCGGGATCGAAGAACGCGCCGATCCCGGTTTCGAACAGCACATTGCGGCCATCGAGGTCGCGGACGAGCAGGCAGCGGCAGGCGAGCGGAATGCGATTCTGGTCATCCGGGGCGACCCAGCGCGACCACATGGCGCGCGGGGCGTTGCCGAACATGGCACCGCCATCCAGCTTCTGCGAATTCCCGATGAGCGAGAAGAGTTCCATGGAGCTACCTTACTGCACCTTGCCAAGGCCCGAGGGGCGGCGCGGATCGCTGGCAGCCTCGAGCTTGTTATTGCGATGATCCCAGGTCACGACATTCATGAAGCCCCACGGCGAGCGAGGGCGAAGCACATGGCCCATGTCGGTTAGCGTCTTGGCCGTGGCTGCGTCGAATACACCATCTTCGACGTCCACGCGATCGGGCAAGTATTGGTGGTGATAGCGCTTTTGCGCGGTTATCTCGCTTGCGCCCTTACCGTCGATGAAGGCCAGGATGCCCTCGAGCACCTGGGTAATGATGGTGGAACCGCCCGGCGAGCCAATGACCGCCGTGCGGTCCGCCCCGAAAACGAAACTGGGCGACATGGACGAAAGCATGCGCTTGCCAGGCTCGGGCTTGTTCGCCTCCGCACCACGCAAGCCAAACGCGTTCGGCTGGCCAGGGACCAGGGCAAAGTCGTCCATCTCATCGTTGAGGAATACGCCGGTGCCGTCCGCGACGAAACCGGAGCCAAATTCCAGGTTCACCGTGAGGGTGGATGCCACCATGTTGCCGTCCGCATCGATCACCGAGAAATGGGTGGTGTGCATACCCGGTTCGGTGGCCATGGCCGTGGGCAGGAGGTCCGAAGGCGTGGCCTTGTCAGGCGAGATCGTCGCCCGCAGCCCATCGGCGTAGTAGCGCGAAAGCAGCATATCCAGCGGCATCTTCACGAAATCCGGGTCACCCAGGTATTCGTTGTGGTCGCGGAATGCGCGGCGCATGGCCTCGATCGTGAGATGGGTGGAATGCGCGAGATCGAGCTTCGACAGGTCGAAGCCGGCCAGGATGTTCAATACCTCTGCGATGGCCACGCCACCCGATGACGGCGGAGGTGCGGTGACGATGCGGTAGCCCTTGTAGTCGATACGCAGGGGCTCGCGCTCCTTCACCTTGTAGGCATCCAGGTCGGCCTGGGTCCAGTTACCGCCGGCTTTGCGCGACGAATCCACCAGCAGCTTCGCGGTTTCACCCTTGTAGAAGCCATCGGCCCCCTTCGCCGCCAGGCGCTTGAGCGTGCCGGCCAGGTCCGGTTGCTTCAGCGTCCAGCCCTGGGCCGGTGCCTTGCCACCCGGCAGGAAAATGGCAGCCGACGATGGGTACCGCGAGAGGACATCCTGGTTTTCCGCGATCGTGCCGATGAACCGGGCATCGGGCTGGTAACCCTCGGTTGCGACGCGGATGGCAGGAGCCAGCGACTGCGACAACGGCAATTTGCCGTAGTGCGCCGCGATCCAGGCCAGGCCAGCCGGCTCTCCGGGAATACCGGCGGACAGCGGGCCGTGCGTGGAAACATCACGGTTGGGCTTGCCATCCTTGCCGACGTATACCTTCATATCGACGGCCTTGGGCGCCGTTTCGCGCGCGTCGATGAAAATGTCCCGGTTGTCCCTGGCCACGTGCAGCATTGCCATGAAGCCGCCGCCAAGACCGGAGCTCTGCTGCTCGACAACCGCGAGCGTTGACGACACGGCGATGGCGGCATCAAAGGCATTGCCGCCCTTGGCCAGCACTTCCAGCCCGGCGTTGGTGGCCAGGTAGTTCGCACTGGCGATGGCGGCGTGGCCGGGGCCACGCGTGGCAGGTGCGGCGGCGGACTGCGGATGCTGGTCGGCGGCGGCAACGCCGGAGCCAGCCACAAGGAACAGGCTCGCGGCGAGCACGCGCCACGATGGGGCATGGACCATGGGGGCCTCACTTCATGGGGAATATCTCGATCTGCGAGATTAACCCATCGGGACGCCGAGGTCTTACGAAGCCGCCTTCGCCATCAGGTGCTCGTATTTGAGCATGAGCTGATCATGGGTCTCGACATGATCGGGATCGTGCGGAATGCACTCGACCGGGCATACCTCGACGCATTGCGGGTTGTCGAAATGGCCCACGCACTCGGTGCACAGGTCCGGATCGATCACGTAATACAGCTCGCCGAGCGAAATGGCCTTGTTGGGGCACACGGGCTCGCAGACGTCGCAGTTGACGCAAGTGTCGAGGATCAGGAGGGACATGGCCGCATTTTAGCCTGTTTCTCGCCTGCCCGCCCTGTGTAGGGGCGCACAACAAGAAGGGCGCCCTGAGGCGCCCTTCCTGACTATTCACCCCTTTCGCCTTACGCCACTTACATCGCGACGAAGCGGAAGGTCGCGCCGGTCGGGGCCAGCGCGTCGGCAACGCGCTGCTGGTCGGCCTGGTCGCCGATGAACAGGATGATCACGTTCTTGAACGAGCCCGGGTTGGCGCTCTTGAAGGCGTCAACGATCAGGTCAGCGGTCTTGGCCGACTCAGGGCCACCAAACACGAGCATGTTGCCCGGGGTGACGCCACGGGCCACGGTGCCCTGCACGTTATCGAGCTGGCGCGCGCGGCCGTCCTGGCCAGCCTGGTCATCGCCGGCGGGCACGAAGTACGGGAACGGGCGGTCAGCCGTCATACCCTGCATGTTCTTGCGCACGATCTGGCCGAAGAACTGGCTCCAGGCCTTGGTATCGGTCGGGTCAGTGGGCTTGGCGACGGCGGCTTCCTGCTGCGTGGCTGCCTGGTCGGTGTCCTCCGACTTGTTGCAAGCGGACAGGGCCAGGGCGGCGGTCAGGGCCACGGACGCGGCGAGGACGAACTTACGCATGATGATCACCTTTGTTTTCAAGAGTTGCGCCAGCGCTGGCGCATGGCCTGCTGCACCGCCGGATGCACGAAGCCGGAAATATCGCCACCCAGGCGACCGATTTCACGCACAAGCGACGAGGAGATGAAGCTGTACTGCTCCGCCGGGGTCAGGAACAGCGTCTCAACCCCGGGGATGAGATGGCGGTTCATGCTGGCCAGCTGGAACTCGTACTCAAAATCCGACACGGCGCGGAGCCCGCGAAGGATAACGCCCGCGCCGATTTCGGTGACGAAATCGGCGAGCAGGCAATCGAAGCCCCTTACTTCCACGTTCGGCAGGTCGGCCAGGGCGAGCCGGGCCAGCGCGATGCGCTCGCCCAGGCTAAAGCCAGGGCCCTTGTTTCGGCTCTCTGCAACGGCTACCACGATACGGTCAAACAACGGGGCGGCACGCGACACAAGGTCCGCGTGGCCGTTCGTGATGGGATCGAACGTACCGGGGTAAACGGCGAGGCGCGGATTGACCGGCGGATGAGTCATGAAGGGACGGGTCAGGGAAAACGCGGGCTAGCTTAGCGGAACATCCGGGGTGCGGCGATAGAGGGTGTAGGCAACCTCCCCGGCAACACCCTGGCGGTGCACCTGCCACGTGGGCGGAACCGCCGAACTGGCGGTCCTGGGCGCCTCCACGTAAATCCACGCCGAGGGCGCCAGCCAGCCGTGGCTCTCCAGTGCATCAGCCGCATCGCCCCACAGGTCCCCGGCGAAGGGGGGGTCCATGAAGACCACGTCCGCGGGCTTGCCCCCCGCCTTCAGCCAGCGCACGGCATCGTCGCCAACCACGGCCGCCTGGACCTTGAGCCGGGCGAGGTTGGCCCTTAACGCCGCGGCCAGTCTGGCGTCCCGTTCGACAAAGGTGACCATCGCCGCGCCACGGGACAGGGCCTCGATACCGAGTGCGCCTGTGCCAGCGAACAGATCCAGGCAGCGGGCGCCGCCAATGACCGGCTGCAACCAGTTGAACAGCGTTTCGCGGACACGGTCCGTGGTCGGGCGCAGCCCCGGCAGGTCGGGTACCTCGAGCCGTGAATTGCGCAGGGAGCCGCCAATGATGCGGATACGGCCGTTTGCGGTCATCGCTCAGCGGCCAGAGGGGGCGAGAGTGCTAGCATTCGCCTATTGTCTTTGAATCCCCCGCGCAATGCTCAAGTTCTGGAAGAAGAAGCCCGCCGAACCCGCCGCGACGCCCGAAGCGCCGCCCCTGGACGAGCGCGTGGAACAGGCCGCAGTCCCTGTCACGTTCGACAGCAGCCCGGTCACGGCGGAGGCGCTTGCCGAAACCGCTCCGCCCGAGCCCGAGGCGCCCGAGCTGGAAGCCGAAGCGGAGGCGACCGTTGTCGCCGCAGAAGCCCAGGCCGCGCAGCCGGTGAAGCGCAGCTGGCGCGAGCGCCTTTCCGGCAGCGGCTTCGCGAAGAGCCTGTCATCGCTGTTCGTCCGCAACCCGCGCCTGGATGACGACCTCCTCGATGAACTTGAAACGGCGCTGATCACCGCCGATGTCGGCGTGGAAGCCAGCACCACGCTGGTGGAAGACCTGCGCAAGCGGATGCACAAGCGCGAGTTCGCCGATGCCAGTGCCTTGCTCAAGGCCCTGCGCGAACAACTCGTTACCCTGCTGAAGCCAGTCGAGCAGCCGCTGGACGTCAGCACGCATACCCCTTTCGTCGTGCTTACCGTCGGGATCAACGGCGTCGGCAAGACCACCACCATTGGCAAGCTGGCGCGCCGGTTCAGTGATGAGGGGCGCAGCGTCATGCTCGCGGCGGGCGATACGTTCCGCGCCGCTGCCGTGGAGCAGCTGAAGACCTGGGGCGACAGGAACCAGGTGCCGGTGGTGTCGCAGGGCCAGGATGCCGACGCGGCCAGCGTGATCTTCGATGCCTTGCAGGCCGCACGGTCGCGGGGCACCAGGGTACTCATCGCCGATACGGCGGGCCGCCTGCATACGCAGGGCGGCCTGATGGATGAGCTGGGCAAGATTGGCCGTGTCATGAAGAAGCTGGATCCCGGCGCCCCGCACGAAGTGCTCATGGTGATCGATGGGACCACTGGCCAGAACGCCATCAGCCAGGTGCGCCAGTTCCGCGACACCGCTGGCGTGACCGGGTTGGTCGTGACCAAGCTGGATGGGACGGCCAAGGGCGGCGTGATGTTCGCCCTGGCACGTGAGTTCGGCCTGCCGATTCGCTACGTAGGCCTCGGCGAGACCGCGACGGACCTGCGCGTGTTCGATGCCGAGGCGTTCGTGGACGGCCTGCTGCCAGCGTCGCTCGGCGGCTGACGGCCCCCCCCCGCCGGCACGATGAAATATCGCCTGCGCACCTTCCTCCTTGCGACCGGGGGCTTTGTCGCCGCACTGGTGATCGCTGCGATCATCGCGACGTACGTGGTGCTCCAGCCCGAGCGCTTCACCTCGCTGCTGCAGGCGCGAGCGAAAGCCGCCGGGTTGTCGCTTACGCTCGCCAGCCCGGCAACGCCCACGCTTTGGCCCAGCCCTGCCCTGGAGCTGGATGGCGTGACGTTGCGCCTGCCTGATGGCGGAACACCGCTGGTCGTCGCTTCACGAGGGAAGCTGGTGTTGCCCTGGCGAACCCTGATGGGCCGCGACACCAGTATTTCGCGGCTTGAAGTGGAGGGCGCGCGGATCGACATGGACGCCGTATCGGCGTACCTCGATACGCTGCCAAAACGTCCCAGCACGGCGGGTGCAGCCCTGCCCACGATTGACGCCGGCTTCCACATCAGCAGGGGCACGTTACTGCGCGGGAATCGCCTGGTCCTTTCCAACGTGGAAGCAGACGCGGGCCGCCTCGCCAGTGGCCGCCGCTTCAGCCTTTCGCTCGCTGCCGCGACCGACGACGGACACCCCTACCAGCTTGTGCTCGCCACCCTACCCACGCTGCGCGATGGCGTTCTCACGCTGGATGACCTCACGCTCGATATGGCGTCGCCCGAACATTTCGAGACGAACCTCAAAGGCTCGGCCCTCTGGCGGGGCGGTGCGGATGTAGGCGCATCGCTCGCAGGCCGGCTGTCCCTTGAGAAGATGGCCTCATACGCCATGCTGCTGAACGTCACGCCAGCCAACCAGGAAGATCCGTTGTATATCGCGCTCAAGCTCGATGGCGAGACGGGCCACGCTGACCTGCGCGTGCCACCGCTCGCGCTGGCGGACTGGTGGGCCGGTGTACAGGCGGGCAGCGCGCCCGCGCTGCCTCCAGCACTGGGTAGCGCGGATGTGGAGGCTGTCGACGCCGGCAGCGTGCAAGTGAAAGGCCTGCGCATTCGCGCCACGCCAAACGTCCCGGTATCCGCCTCCAGCAGCGCACCTGCGAGTGGCTCGAAGTGAACCGTTTCGCCAGCGAACTGCTGCGGTGGTTTGACCATCACGGGCGGAAGGACCTGCCTTGGCAGCATCCACGCGATGCGTACCGTGTCTGGCTGTCGGAAATCATGCTACAGCAGACCCAGGTCGTGACGGTCATTGGCTACTTCCAGCGCTTCGTCGAGCGCTTGCCGACCCTGCGCGACCTTGCCGAAGCCGACGAGGACACCGTGCTGGCCCTCTGGTCGGGGCTGGGTTATTACCGGCGCGCGCGGTTCCTTCACCAGGCGGCCAGGCACTGCATGGCCGAACACGGTGGTGAGCTGCCTCGCGATCTTGACGCGCTGATGGCGCTTCCGGGCATCGGTCGTTCCACGGCGGGCGCCATCCTCGCCCAGGCATACGGCCTGCGCTTCCCCATCCTGGATGGCAATGTGAAGCGCGTGCTCACCCGCTTCCACGGAATCATCGGTTTCCCGGGCGAAAGTGCCATCGAGAAACGCCTGTGGCAGCATGCCGACGCCCACACGCCGGACGATCGCACCGCCGACTATACGCAGGCCATCATGGACCTGGGTGCCACGGTGTGTGTACGCAACAAGCCTGCCTGCCTGCTCTGCCCGCAGGCCACGACATGCGTGGCGCACCGCGATGGCCTCACAGCGGTTCTGCCCACGGCGAAGCCAGGAAAAAAGATCCCTACACGCTCCGTGGCCATGCTCTTGTTGCGCGATGCGCGCGGTCGCGTGCTGCTGGAGCGGCGTGGCCCGACGGGCGTCTGGTCAGGATTATGGAGCCTGCCCGAGGCGCTGGATGCCGATAGCGCACCCGGTGCCGCCGCCGCCCTCGCCCGCGTGGGCACCGCCGATGCCCTGCCTGCGTTTACCCACGTTTTCAGCCACTACCGGCTGGATATTTCCCCCATCCTCTTCGACCATGCGGCCCCCCTGCGCCGCGTAAGCGACAGCGCCGACAGGCGCTGGTGCACGCCAGGCGACCTGGCAAGCCTTGGCCTGCCCGCCCCCGTGCGCACGCTGCTCGACCATCTTCCGGAGATCACCCCATGACGCACATGGTCCATTGCGTAAAACTTGGCCGCGAGGCCGAGGGCCTCGATTTCGCCCCGTGGCCCGGCGAGCTTGGCAAGCGCGTCTACGACAACGTCTCGAAGGAGGCCTGGGCGCAGTGGCTGGCGCACCAGACGATGCTTATCAATGAGATGCGGCTATCGCCGCTCGATCCGAAGACGCGAAGCTTCCTTTCCGGGGAGATGGAGAAATATTTCTTCGGGGGCGATGTCGTACAGCCCGCCGGTTACGTGCCGCCCGACGAAAAGGCTTGACGCCGGGCGCGCCACCCGATTTAATACGCGGCTCCACACGCCGCAAGTCAATCTGCTGGCACTCGTGGCTCGGTAGCTCAGTTGGTAGAGCAGGGGATTGAAAATCCCCGTGTCGGCGGTTCGATTCCGTCCCGAGCCACCATCTATTCGAACAAAAAAGCCCGCTCCCTGAGCGGGCTTTTTTGTTCGCTCGGTGCAGCCCCCTCCCCTGATGGGAATAAATCGCATCGGACCCGTCATTTTGCCCCCGCTCCCGCCGGGCTGAAGCGTCGAGGTCCCGATGAGCGATTCCGAGTCGGTTCGCCCACACACGAAGTGGCCGACGCCTACATACGAACGCCGCAGACGATGCGAACCTGCGTGTCCATCACAGCACGGCCGAATAAGGCCATGGGCGCCCAATGACCGCGGAATTCGTTGCCAACCTCGCCGATCGCGTCGGCAGGCTCGAGGTCGATGTCGGCCATATCTCCAGGAAAGTCTCAACCATCGAGGAGCGCATCTCGCATATACCGACCCGGGCCGACCTGTGGAAGACCGTTGCCGTCGCCGCTGGCGCGGTCATTGGCGCTATGTGGTTTGCCCTCCAGTTCTTCGCCAAGCCCTACCTCGATTCGCTTGCCTCACAACTGATCCGCTGAGGAGAACCCAATATGCCTGCCCACAGCCCGGGATACCTGCAACGTCCGCCTGAGAGCGGCAACGAGACGTTGCTCATCGCACTCCTTAGAAGCATGGATGGCCGTCTGAAAGGCATGGATGACCGCCTGCAGAGTATGGATAGCCGCCTGCAGGGTATGGATAGCCGCCTGGAGGGCATGGACAGTCGATTGCAGAGCATGGACAGTCGACTGAACGTGGTTGTCGACAAGGTCAGCGCCGTCGAAGCCAGCGTCGCCCGAATCGAGACACGACTGGACAACGTGGAGGCACGTACCGACCGGATGGAGGTGCGGCTTGATCGCATCGAGCTGCGGCTGGGCCGGATCGAATCCACGGTCGATCGGCTCGAGGTTCGCGTCACGCGGCTCGAACAGGATGTGGGCACACTCACGGTGAGCGTCACCCGACTTGGGCATGATATAGGCGCGCTGCAGGTTGGCCTGGGCAAGGTCGACAGCGACGTGAACACGCTCGAGAGCCGCATAGGCACCCTTACGATCGACGTGGGCAAGCTCCGAAGCTGGAAGCGGCTGGCCACGGGAGCTGTCGCCGGAGCCGCGGCAACTGGCAGTGCAGTCGCATGGCTTGCCGGAGGTGGCGCGAAATCAATCGCGAAGTGGTTTAACTAGCCTTCGACATCACGCCCAGCCTGCGCGGTGCATACACGCAGCGCCTCGTCCACGATCGCTTGCTCATCGTTTACGGTGCCTGGCGTGGTTCGCGATAGGCTGGCGATTCGTATATCCATCGCCGCACGCAAGCGCTCCTGAGCCACCTGGCCGCAAGGGGTACGGGGCTTCCAGGCATCGGTCGCTACCGCGCGCTTGCGTAGCACCGCCATCTGAACAGTCCGCTGGTCACCCGCGCTGCTCTCCGTCGCCGCGACCTGAGCACGCCAGTCACTCACCACGCCATGGAGGTCGTTGCTGTCTGCCGTGATCGCTGCGGCATCACGCTGGCGCGCACCATGGGAAGCCGTAAGCGCGAGGATGAGCGTGGCGAGGGACGCCAGGAACGCAACGCCCACCACCACGATGACGGCGCGTCGACCATTGCTGGGGCTATGCGACTGGGGGGCTTGTTCCGTCATGGCGGAATCCTTGCAGGGTCCAGGCGCTTATTGTGCCCCAGGATGCCGCCCGGGCCGTCCATAGCCCACCCCGCGCGACGAAATGCCCCACCGCCCCTTGCGGAAAGGGAATCAACGGAACGGGACGTAAGTAACATGCTCCCGCCACGTTACGTCGCTATAGTCGAACGCTTCTCCACAGGAAGCCGACCGCATGTCCCGTCTGCGTAACCTCGCCCTCCTCGCGGCGCTCGCCGCCATATTCGCCGGCCCGGCCGTTGCGGCTGGTGATCTCAAGGTCATGACCTTCAACGTGCGCACCATTACCGGGCCTGACGGTCCGAACCGCTGGGACATGCGCAAGGATCTGTTCGCGGACACGATCCGCCAACTGGACCCCGATGTGATCGGCACACAGGAGCTTGCACAACAGCAAGGCGATGACACCGTGGCCCGCCTGCCCCAGTTCGTCTGGTTCGGTCGCGACCGGTTCGGCGGCCACAAGGACGAACACATGGGCATTTTCTATCGGAAGGATCGCCTGAAACTGGTGAAATCCGGCGATTTCTGGCTATCCGATACGCCTGACAAGGTCGCAAGCATCACCTGGGGCAACGTCTTCCCGCGCATGGTGAATTGGGCGCTCTTCGAGCGCCTGTCGGACCACAAGCAGTTCTACCTGCTCGACACGCATTTTCCGTACCGCGATAACGACGAGGAGGCGCGCTCGAAGTCGGCGCATGAAATGGCCGAATGGGTAAAGAAGCTTCCGGCTGGTACGCCGGTGGTAATCACCGGCGATTTCAATACAGGCCCGGATAGCGAATCGCACCGCATGCTTACCGCAACATTCAAGGATGCGTGGCCGACCGCACCCAAAAAGGATGGCCCGGAAGAAACCTTCCACAATTTCACCGGTAACGCGACCAAGCGAATCGACTGGATCCTCTATCGTGGCCTTGAACCGAAGAGCGTCCGGACCATTACGATTTCGAAGGATGGGCGTTACCCATCGGACCATTTCCCTGTCCAGGCTGATTTCGCCTTCTGAGCTAGCATGCGCGGATAGGGGTGTCCCTGGCACCTCCTGTCCGCGTATCGGTGCCCGAAAACGCCGGCTGGATCCCCTCAGGGAGGGCGAATTCGCTAGAACGCTTGCGGTAGGTAAGCGCTAACGCGATAGTCGCAATATCTTCCGGGAGGTTCGACCCATGCGCCGCTTGCTGACGCTTCTGTTGCTCGCTTTTACCGTGTTTGCGGCCCACGCCGCCCCACCGCCGTCCTATTTCGACAATACCGGTCGCGATGACGTGTTGTCCGGCGGCGTCAAAATGATCACGATCGATACGCCGAAGGGAAAATTCCGCGTATGGACGAAGCGCGTGGGAAACAATCCTACGATCAAGGTGCTTCTGCTACACGGCGGCCCGGGCGCGACCCACGAGTATTTCGAGGCGTTCGACAGCTATTTCCCCGGCGCCAGCATCGAGTATTACTACTACGACCAGCTCGGCTCGGCTTTCAGCGACAAACCAACGGACGAATCGCTGTGGGAAATCCCGCGTTTTGTCGAGGAAGTGGAACAGGTGCGCCAGGCCTTGCACCTGGACAAGGACAACTTCTACCTGCTCGGCCATTCCTGGGGCGGCGTTCTCGCTATCGAATACGCGCTCAAGTACCAGCAGCATCTCAAGGGGCTGGTGATCTCGAACATGGTCGATAGCATTCCCGCGTACAACGTGTACGCCAAAACCGTATTGATGCCGGCGATGGATCAGAAGAAGCTGGCCGAGGTGCAGCGCATGGAGCGCGAGCACAAGACCAGCGATCCGGCGTACATGGCCATCCTGACACCCATGCACTACGAGCAGCATGTGTTGCGTATGCCGGCGGACCAGTGGCCGGATCCGGTCACGCGCGCCTTTGGCCATATCAACGAACAGATTTACGTGTCCATGCAGGGGCCGAGCGAACTGGGTGCCAGCGGCAAGCTGCTGCATTGGGACCGTAGCAAGGACCTGGCAAGGATCAAGGTCCCTACCCTGGTCATCGGCGCCACGTACGACACGATGGACCCGAAGTACATGGAGGCCATGTCCAAGAAACTGCCCAACGGGCATTTCCTGTTGTGCCCCAAGGGCGCACATCTGGCCATGTATGACGACCAGCAGACCTATTTCACGGGGCTGATCAAGTTCCTGAAGGAAACGGACGCGGCCAAGCCCTGAGGCACATCCCATCGCGCGCAAGCGCGCTCCTACACCAGCCGCCCCGTCGCGGCTATCCGTGACCCCTTGTAGGAGCGCGCTTGCGCGCGATCCGGCCTTCCTCGCCGCCCAGTCTTCGCTCCTGAGACGTCTTTCTGGCACCATCGTCCGGTTAACGACGCGCCGCGGCGCGCTGCCGGATCGCTAAATACATGAATTTGCAAGCCAATTACGAACAGATCCCGCTCAAGGACTACGCTGAGCGCGCATACCTCGATTACTCGATGTACGTGGTGCTGGATCGCGCCCTGCCCTTCATCGGCGATGGCCTGAAGCCGGTCCAGCGGCGCATCATCTACGCCATGAGCGAGCTCAGCCTGGGCGCCCAGGCCAAGCCGAAGAAATCCGCCCGAACCATCGGTGACGTGATCGGCAAGTTCCACCCGCACGGCGATTCCGCATGCTACGAGGCCATGGTGCTCATGGCCCAGCCGTTCTCGTACCGCTACCCGCTGGTGGATGGCCACGGCAACTTCGGCTCTTCGGACGATCCGAAGAGCTTCGCGGCCATGCGTTACACGGAATCTCGCCTCACCCCCATCGCGGAGGTGCTGCTTTCCGAGCTGGGCCACGGCACCACCGACTGGTCGGCGAACTTCGACGGCACCCTCGAGGAGCCCACGTGGCTGCCGGCGCGCGTCCCGCACGTGCTGCTCAATGGCTCCATGGGCATCGCCGTGGGCATGGCCACTGACATCCCGCCGCACAACCTGCGCGAGGTCGCCAGCGCCTGCATTCGCCTGCTCGACGATCCGGACGCGACCATCGCCGATTTGTGCGAGCACGTCCAGGGCCCGGATTACCCCACCAAGGCCGAGATCATTACGCCACGGCGCGAGCTGGTCGCGATGTACCAGTCCGGAACCGGTTCGGTGCGTGCGCGGGCCATCTACGAGCGTGATGACGGAAATATTGTCATCACCGCCCTGCCCCACCAGGTATCGCCATCGAAGATCCTGGAGCAGATCGCTGCGCAGATGCGCGCGAAGAAGCTGCCGATGATCGAGGACCTGCGCGACGAATCCGATCATGAGAATCCGATCCGCCTGGTTATCGTGCCGCGCTCGAACCGCGTGGATGTGGACGAGATGATGCAGCACCTCTTCGCCACGACGGACCTGGAGAAGAGCTTCCGCATCAACATGAACATGATCGGTCTGGATGGCCGCCCCCAGGTGAAGGATCTGAAGACGATTCTCGCTGAGTGGCTGCGCTTCCGCACCGATACGGTCACCCGGCGCCTGAACCACCGCCTGAGTCGCGTCGAGCGCCGCCTGCACCTGCTGGAAGCACTGCGTATCGCCTACCTCAACCTGGACGAAGTGATCCGCATCGTCCGCACCGAGGAAGAGCCGAAGCCGGTGCTGATCGCCCGCTTCCGTCTCGATGAGGAACAGGCCGATTACATCCTCGAAACCAAGCTGCGCCAGCTGGCCCGCCTGGAAGAGATGAAGATCAACGAGGAGCGCGACAAGCTCGAGGAAGAGCGCGCCCGGATCAATGTCCTGCTGAAGTCCCCGGCCAAATTGAAGAGCCTGATCAAGGATGAGCTTCGTGGCGATGCGGAAAAGTTTGGCGACGAGCGCCGTTCGCCGCTGATCGAGCGAAGCGTGGCCCAGGCTCTCGACGAGAGCGCCCTGGTTGCCTCCGAGCCAGTCACGGTCGTGCTGTCGCAGAAGGGCTGGGTACGTGCCGGCAAGGGCCACGATGTGGATGGCGAAGCGCTGTCCTACCGCGAAGGCGACAGCCTGGCGGCGATTGCCCGCGCCCGAACGACCCAGCAGGTGGCGTTTATCGACTCCACCGGTCGCGCTTACGCCACGCCGGCGCACACACTGCCTTCGGCACGCGGCAACGGCGAGCCGCTGACAGGTCGCTTCAGCCCACCGGCGGGCGCGCGCTTTGATGCGGTCGTCGCGGCCGACAACGATACCCGCATCGTACTTGCGACCGATTTCGGCTATGGCTTCGTGACACGCTTCGAGGCCCTCACGGGCCGCCAGAAGGCCGGCAAGCAGATCATCTCGCTGAGCGATGGCGCCCGCGTGCTTGCACCTGCCATCACCCCGGATCCGTCGCGCGACCGCATCGTGGTCGTCACCAGCGAGGGCCACCTGCTGATGTTCTCGGTCGCCGAGTTGCCGGAGCTCGACAAGGGCAAGGGCAACAAGCTGATCGAGATCCCGAAGGCGAAGCTCGCTTCGGGCGAGGAACGCGTCGTCGGCGTGGCGGTGGTCACCGAGGGCAAGGGCGAGGTCACCATGTACGCCGGCGCCCGCAAGCTCACACTGAAATGGGCGGACCTGGTTGAGTACGGCGGCAACCGCGCCACCCGCGGTGGCGTGCTGCCGCGCGGCCTGCGCCGCGTGGAGCGGATCGAAACCAGCGGCTAAGGCCCTGTTTTTGCAGGAGCGCGCTTGCGTGCGATGTCGGGATACAGCAAGCCCCATCGCGTGTGAGCGCGCTCCTGCAGGGTCCGCTAGAGCCGGCTATAGCTCCACGACACCATCCGCCCATCCTTGTACGGCATGACGCCGTGGAAAGGTCTCGGATCGGCGTCGAACACGAGCGGCAGGAAGTGGCGATCGCCCTCCCACATGGGCAGGGCTTCCAGTTCGTCGGCCTTTACCCATTCCAGCGTGCCCTCTGGATTTGAGGACATGGCTTCGCCTTCAAACGCGGTGATGACGAAGATAAAGCCCAGCCAGTCCTCGCCGTTCTTGCCAAATCCAGGCCAGTTCAGGGTTCCGCGCAGGCTCATTTCGGTGCATTCGATGCCTGCCTCTTCGCGGATCTCGCGGCGCATGCACGCGGCAATATCCTCGCCCGGCTCCATCTTCCCGCCCAGGCCGTTGTACTTGCCCAGGTGCTGGTCATCCTTGCGGGCATTGCGATGGATCATGAGTACGCGCTGGCCGTCTGGCGACAGCACGTAGCCGAGCGTGGCGACGATGGGCGTATAGGGCATGGTGTCGGAGGGTGCAGGCGGTAAACCCTGAAGTTTACGCCCTATACACTCACAGCGTCCGCGCCACCCCATCGCCACGCACAGACCCTTGCACATGCCCCATCGGCCCGGCGAACATCAGGGAATGCCCCACCGCCGTTTTCGCAACATGGCCACTCTCCTCCTCCGCAGTCTCGCCCTCGCCAGCCTCACGGCCTTCGCCTTCGGCTGTGCCGCGCCTGCCGATGCAGTGGATGGTCGTGACCTCGTTTTCGATAGCCAGTCGTACTACGTGGCGAAAGTCGACACCCGGCGGGAAGATATCGAGTTGTTCTGGCGCAATCCCGATAGTGGCCAGCCGTTCGCCAGCATTGAAGCGCTGAAGACCTGGACAGCGGGTAAGGGCCGGCCCCTCTCGTTCGCCACCAATGCCGGCATCTATGACCGCGACTTCCGACCGCTGGGCCTGTACGTCGAGAACGGCAAGGCCGTCGTCCCCTTGAATCTTGCCCATGGCAACCCACGCTCGGGAAATTTCTCACTGCTGCCCAATGGGGTATTTGCCATCTACGACGACGGCACCGCCCAGGTCAGCACCACGGAAGCCTTCCGCAGCGCAGGGCGCAAACCTCGCTGGGCCACCCAGTCCGGACCGATGCTCGTTATCAACGGCGAGGTGAACACGCAGTTCGATAATGGATCGGACAGCATGAAGTGGCGCAGCGGTGTATGCGCCACCTCAGCGCACGATGTGGTGTTCGTCGTGAGCCGCGCACCGGTCAACTTCCACTCGTTTGCCCGGCTGTTCCGCGATGAACTCGGCTGCCGTGATGCCCTGTTCCTGGATGGCACCATTTCACAGGCATGGACCCCCGCCGATGGCTACGCTGGGGCCCCCGCGTTCATGACCAAGCCATACGCGGGCATGGTCGCCGTCTTCCCCAAGGCGAGATGACGCCGTGTGCCCTCAGGCCCCACACCGCGCTTTCCCGCCGACTAATATGTAGGAAACCGCAGCATCACGGCGTCAAACCACGCGACCCGGGATTTCACCGGCAACGGCGAGTTGGGACGCGTACGGAAATCCGCACAGACGTTGCTCGCGTCGCAGGTATTCCAGCCGGCCTCGTAGATGGTGTAGTAGGGAATGACGCGCCCCGCGTTGCCGCGCAACGGAAGCTCCCACAGGATTTCGTAGCGCGGGTTCAGGGTTGACGCCAGCGGCGTGGCGCGCATGAGGTTTCCACGGTGGTTGCGTGCCGCGATCCACTGCCTGAGGGCAGAAAGATCGGGAATCCAGTGCGTGCTGCGGTGGAAGGCGGTATCGGCATTGCTGAAGATGTGGACCAGCGATAATGCCGTCTGCGCAGTGTCCGTGGTGCCGTGCATCACATCCAGGCCGAAGGTGATCTTGGGGGCAGCGCCATCGCTCCCGCCGGCGGCCACGCGGACGTTTCCAACGACGTCGAACTTGACCGATTTCGAGGCCGTGACCGACTGATCCTGTGAATCCTGGGGATAGAGACGACGAAGGCGCGGGCGCACCGGGCAGTCGAAGCGCAAGTGGGCATCAAGGCCATCACACTCGAACACCAGGGTGTTGGCGACGCCTGGATAGGTCGAGTTGAGCGGCCAGGCCGAGATGGTCTGATGATGTGCCAAACCGCCCCAACCCGAATGAATAGCCAGGTCCAGCAGGTTGTGAATGGTGCCGTCGCGGTCCACGACACCTTCATAACCGGACCGCCGTGTGAAGCCAAACCCCGCACCATCACCGACGGTCTTCACCCACATGGCGTAACCCACCCGCGAGCGTTCGACCCTGTCTTCGCCGCGAATGAATGCCCACTCCGTGGTCAGCGTGAGCAGCGCGTCCTTTGTATCACTGAACGGTTCGATCACGACGTTGCGAGGCGCAGCCGCGTAATGGGAAAAGATTCCGTACTGGCACCAGCGGCGGATTTCGGAACGAAATGCCCTCCGCTCGGCGTGACTCGGCGTGGCGTCCCCGAATAACGCATGGTGCATTTCACGGCTGAACGAGCGACAGATCGTCCCAGGTGTGCTGGCGACGAATTCAAGCGCCACGGTGCGTGATCCGTTACGAGCTACCGCCACGCGATCGCCGCGACCCGGTGCCGTGGGCTCATCGCCGTTGGCACGCTGCCACACTGCGAACGCGTTGACGCGATCTTCGTCATTCGCGGCGGCAATGCCGTGAACCCCCAGGCCTTCCCGCGGATCGAGTACCCAGGCACCCGTTTCAGGCCAGGTGTGCACGTGCTCAGGCAGTGCGCCGCCAATCATGGAACCGCCCCCGATGATCGCGAACGGTGCACCCTCATCTAACATACCCGAGAGGAGCGGGCGCAACACGGTGACCGAATCGGATGCATCGATACGAAACACCGGCAGGCCCGGTACCGACGCATCGTCACGCGTGACAGCGCCCGCGCCGGCACTCATCAGCAAGCACGTCATCCCAAAGCACCATTCCTTCCATTGCATGTCGCTTCTCCCTGGTTAGTGAAGCACAGCATGGCAAGGATGAGCGCCACAAAGAATCAGCCCTATCCTCCGGATCGTGTAGGGCATACGGAAGCGGGCGTCATCAACGGACGACGTCACACCGGCGCCCCTAGCGCAAAGGCAACCGGAGGGTGATGCCGTCTGCCCAGCCAACCTTCGCCTTGACGGGCAACCCAGGCGAAGGATATCGCCGGTAGTCCTTGCAATGGTTCCCGTGGATGCAGGTGTTCCAACCGGCCTCGTACACCATGTGGTAGGACAGCTCCCGCCCTGCGTTGCCCTGCAAGGGGAGCTCCCATACCATTTCATGCCTTGGGTTGAGCGTGGATGCCAGCGCGGTGGCCTTGGACAGCGCACCCGTGTGGTCACGCGCTTCGATCCACCGCTGCAATGCGAATATGTCGGGCCGCCACCAGGTCGAGCCTCCTTGCGGAGGGCCTGTCTCTGATCGGGCAACGGTGTGGGCGTGCCGAACAATGCGATCGCCAGCTTCCGACTCAGCTGGCGGCAGGCGATCGACGGTGAGGCCACCAGCATGTTGAACTCGATGTGCTGCCGTACACCGGGCGCCAGGGGCGCACCATGGCGCAAAGGCGCAGGTTCCTCTGGTGCCGCATCGGCCGGCCATGTCCAGGCGCGAAGCATGCGTTCGCGCGCGTCGTCATCTACCGCATTGAACCCGAAGATCCCAAGGGTATCCGTGGCATCCAGCACCACTGTGTTCGTCGCAGGCCACGCATGCGCTGAGGTCGGGCGCATGCGCGCGAGCCACGCCGGTTGGCCCGCGAGAGCGATTCGCTTTCCGTCGTCGATCGCCCGCTCGATGTAAAGGCGCAACGGTGACGTTGCGTCGCTTTCATCAACCTTGATCAGCGTGATTGGTGTATCGCTCCCCGCAACGGTCTGGATGGTCACGCTACGGGCGGCGCCTGGGGCCAGCAACGCCAGGCTCAGGCAAAGAACAAAAGGACATCTCATGGCGATCCTCGCGCGACGGCAGATCGCGAAAGGGTCGCAGGCCGCGAGACACGCGGCCATGCGGATGGGGCTCTACCCTGTGAAGGGCTCGCGCTCGCTACGGCGTGAGCATGCGCTGACAGATCAATGCGTAGAGGTCTGGCAGCCGCTGCAGGTCGGCGATGGACACGCACTCATCCACTTTGTGGATCGTCGCATTCACCGGTCCCAGCTCAATCACTTCGGCCCCCATGGGCGCGATGAAGCGGCCATCGCTCGTGCCGCCGCCCGTGCTCTGCTCAGGATCCAGCCCGCAAAGCTCGCGGCACACGGCCGCGACGACGTCCCGTAACCGGCCGCCCGGCGTGGCCAGGAAGGGATGTCCGGACAAATGCCAATCCGCGGTGTAGTCCACCCCGTGTGCCGACAACAGGGCCTCGGCGCGTGTGCGCAGCCCATCGGCCGTGCTGGCTGTGGAGAAACGCCAGTTCACCAGCGCGACCAGATCGCCGGGGATCACGTTGTTGGCGCCCGTACCGGCGTTGATGTTCGAGACCTGGAACGACGTGGGCGGAAAATCGCCATTGCCCTCATCCCAGCGCTCGGCCGCGAGTGCGGCAAGGGCGGGAGCGAACGTGTGGATCGGATTCCTTGCCTTCTCCGGGTAAGCCACGTGGCCCTGGATACCGCGCACCGTGATCGTGGCCGATAGCGACCCACGGCGTCCCACACGGATCAGGTCGCCCAGCCGCGCCTTCGCCGAGGGCTCGCCGACCACGCAATAATCAATGCGCTGGCCGGTGGCCTCGAAATGGGCGACCACCTCGCGGACACCATGCAACGCCACGCCCTCCTCGTCGGAGGTCAACAACAGGCCGACGGTGCCCGCGTGATCGGGGTGCGTGCCTACGAATCGCTCCAGCGCCACGACCATCGCTGCCACGGAGCCTTTCATATCCGCCGCGCCGCGACCGTAGAGCATGCCGTCGCGCTCGGTGGGGACGAACGGCGGCGTGGCCCAGTGCTCTTCCGGGCCGCTCGGTACGACATCCGTGTGGCCCAGGAAGGCGAGCACGGGCCCTTCCGTGCCGTGCGTGGCCCACAGGTTATCGACATCGCCGAAGCGCAGGTGCTCGATGCGGAAGCCGAGCGCCGCGAGGCGCCCGGCGATCAGCGGCAGGCAGCCGGCATCCTCGGGCGTCACGGAACGACGGGCGATCAGGTCACGGGTGAGCTCGAGGACATCGGACATGTCAGGCACCGAAGCGCTTCTTGTAGGCGTTGTCCGTAAAGCCCACGGCGACATCGTCACCATGGACCAGCACCGGCCGCTTGATGAGTGCGGGGTATTCCTTCAGCAACAGGGTCCACTCCGGGTCGGTGCGTGGATCCTTACGCTGGGGCAGGAGCGTGCGCCAGGTCGTGGACGCCTTGTTGACCAGCTTCTCCCAGCCGCCCACCTTTTCCGACCACGCCTTCAGCGTGCCCGGCGGCACCGGGTTGGCGCGGTAATCCACGAACGTGTACTCGACACCGAAGCGATCGAGCCAGTTACGCGCCTTCTTGCAGGTATCGCAGGTGGGCAACCCGTAGATCGTGACTGCCATGGTGTCAGTCACCGCTGCGCAGCAGTTCGTTGATACCGGTCTTGGAACGGGTCTTCTCGTCCACCTGCTTCACGATGATCGCGGCGTACAGGCTATGGCTGCCATCCTTCGCGGGCAGGCTGCCCGCGACGACCACGCTGCCGGCCGGCACGCGGCCGTAGCTGATTTCGCCGGTGGCGCGGTTGTAGATACGGGTGGACTGGCCGAGGAACACCCCCATGCCGATCACCGAGCCCTTCTCGACGATCACACCCTCGACCACTTCGGAGCGGGCGCCGATGAAGCAATTGTCTTCAATGATGGTGGGGTTGGCCTGCAGCGGCTCGAGCACGCCACCGATGCCGACGCCGCCGGACAGGTGCACGCCCGCGCCGATCTGCGCGCACGAACCGACGGTGGCCCAGGTATCGACCATGGTGCCAGCGCCGACATAGGCGCCGATATTGGTGTAGCTCGGCATCAGCACGGCATCTTTCGCGATATGTGCGCCGCGGCGCACCAGCGCACCCGGTACGACACGGGCACCGAGGTTCGCGTATTCGGTCGCGTCGCCATCGGTGAAACGCAGCGGCACCTTGTCGAAGGCGCTGGACGGGCCGCCATCCATGACGCGATTGCCGTTCATGCGGAAGTACAGCAACACGGCCTTCTTCAGCCACGCATGGGTGACCCAGCCACCCTTGCCATCCGGCTCGGCCACGCGGCGCTCACCGGATTCAAGCAGGTTGAGCACCTGGTCGACGGTGTCGCGCAAGCCGCTTTCAATTTCGGACTGGGTCAGGTCAGCGCGACGCTCAAAGGCGTCTTCGATCACGGATTCAAGCGTTTGCATTTGCATCAAGGGTAGTCCTGGGGGTTTCGAAACCGATGTGGCGCAGCAGGCACTCGCGCAGGATCTCCTGCCGCTCGGGCGATAACGGCGCGTTGCTTCGGTCGGTGAGCTGGAAGAAGTCTTCGACGCGCTCGCCGAACGTGGCGATACGCGCATCATGCACGCGCACCTCCGCTTCGGCCAGCGCCTGCGACACCGCCGCCAGCAGGCCGGGGCGGTCGGTACACACGAGCGATAGCTGCGTGCGTTCGCCGATGGGATGGAACGCGATGCGCGGCGGCATCTGGAAATGCCGCAGGTGGCGGGAAATGCCCCGTTTGGGCGCACTGTGCCCTTCGGGGTGGTCCAGCGCGCGCATGAGGCGCAAGCGCAGTTCCTCGGCTCGCTGCAGCGTCGCCGGCGCCTGGGTATCCGATTCCAGAAGGAGGAATGTATCCAGCGCCATGCCCGTGTTCGAGACCAGGATGCGCGCTTCGACAACGGAGAAGCGCAGCCGGTCGAGCACCGCCGTCACAGTGGCGAACAAGCCGTCACGATCGGGGGTGTATACAAAGAGTTCCGTGCTGCCACGGACCGAGAAGGGGTGCACCTCCACCAACGGGGTGGCCCCGCCAGCACGAAGGATCGCCGCCGTTTGCCACGCTACCTGCTCGGGCCGGTGGCGCAGGAAACTCAGGTCAGGGAATTCCGCCCATACCCTGGCGATGTCATCCGCGGCGAAATGCTCGGCCACCAGCATGCCCAGCGCGCGCTCCCGGCATTCGCGTACACGCGAACCGGCGATCGTGGCGTGGCTTACATCGCTGCGCAGGGCGAAACGCGTGGCGGTGTACAAGTCGGCCAGCAGTCGGTCTTTCCAGGCATTCCACAGCTTGGGGCTGGTACCGATGATGTCCGCGATGGTCAGCAGGTACAGGTGGTCCAGGTGCTCCCAGTCGCCGACGACGCTCGCGAAGCGGTGGACGACGTCAGGGTCGGTGATGTCCTGTCGCTGCGCTGTCGTGCTCATGAGCAGGTGCTGGCGAACGAGCCACGCCACCAGTTCCACCTGTTCCTCGGGAAGCCCGAGGCGCGTGCAAAATGCGCGGGCGTCTTCTTCGCCAAGCGCGGAATGATCGCCACCACGGCCCTTGGCGATATCGTGGAACAGCGCCGCAAGCAGCATGAGTTCCGGGCGTTCGATATGCGGCCAGATCTCGCAGCCAACGGGGAAATCGCGCCGGGCGGCGGGATCGGCAAAGCGCGCCACGTTACGCAGCACGCGCAAGGTGTGCTCATCCACCGTGTATACGTGGAACAAGTCGTACTGCATGCGCCCCACCACCTTGCCGAACGCAGGCAGGATGGCGGCGAGAAGGCCATGGCGATTCATGCGCCAAAGCGCGTCGACGGCGGGCGCGCCACGGCGCAGCAGCGCCAGGAAGGCATCCAGCACGGCCTGGTCATCGGCCAACCCTTCGCCGTGCAGCGATACCGCGTGTTGTATGCGCCGCATGGTTTCCGCCGTGAACCCGGTGATGCCGGGCTCGTCGAGGCGGGCGATAAAGATTTCGACCAGCGCGGCCGGCCTGCGCACGAACAGGTGGGGGTTACGCAACGCGATGCGCGCGCCGTAGCGTACGTAGTCGCTGCCCACCGGTTCCGGTTCGGTGGTTGGGTCAAGCATTTCCTCGAAGCGCTCGACCAGCTGCGTGCCGGATCGTTCGATCTGCGTCGCGGCGCGATAGTAGCCCTGCATGAACTGCTCGACGCCGAGGTTCTTTGCGTGCTCGTCCTCAAACCCCAACCGCTCGGCCAGGGCGCGCTGGTAATCGAACAGCAGCCGCTCTTCCGCCCGACCTGCCTCCAGGTGCAGCGCGTACCGATAACGGCGCAACGTGGCCTCGGCTCGGCTGAGCTTCGCGGCTTCCACCGGCTCAAGCAGCCCCTCGGCGACCATCGCATCGAAGTCCGGTGCGTTGGCGAGGCGGCGGCCCAGCCAGCGCAGGGCATCCAGGGTGCGCAGCCCGCCAGGGCCATCTTTCAGGTTCGGCTCCAGGTTCTGCGCGGTGTCGTCGTAGCGGGCGTGGCGTGCATCGCGCTCGGCCAGGCGCGCGGCCAGGTAGTCACGTGGCGGCCACAGGGCAGGATCATCGAGGATGCCGCGCATCTGCTCGGCGAGGATGGGCCAGCCCGCTAGGCGCCGGCCATCCAGCAAGCTGGTGAACACACTGGCGTCGCGGGCGGCCAGCTCACGACACTGCTCCACCGTGCGTACCGCATGGCCTGGTTTCAGGCCGATATCCCATAGGCATGCGAAGAAGTGCTCCAGCGCCCGGTACAGGGCTGGCGAGCTCTCGCCCACCATGGCCAGGAGATCCACGTCGGAACACGGGAAGAGCATGCCGCGACCGAAGCCGCCAACCGCGAACAGGGCGGCGGCGGCCATATCGCCCAGGCACGCGCCCCAGGTGTGCACGACCACCTTTTCAACGATTTCGGCCCGGCGCCGGGCCAGGGCGGAGGCATCTTCACCTTCGCGGAAGGCGGTATCCAGTGCGCGATCGGCATCGCCGAGCAACTGGCGCAACGAGCGGCGTGCTTCGGGCGAGACACCCGAACGCGGTACGACGGCGGGCAGGCGTGGAAGCGGGGGAAGCGTCACGTCGGGGCCCCTTGGCGCGTGTTTGGGCGCCCACGCGCCGCCGGGGCGCTGTGGGCGCGGGGATCGTCAGGCGGCGTCCGGCCAGGGTGTCAGGATCTCAAAGCCATCTTCCGTGACGGCCACGGTGTGCTCCCACTGGGCCGAGAGCGAGTGGTCCTTGGTGACCACCGTCCAGCCGTCGGGCAATGACTTGGTATGCGGCTTGCCGGCATTGATCATCGGCTCGACCGTGAAGGTCATGCCCGGCTTGAGCTCAAGGCCCGTGCCGGAGCGGCCGTAATGCAGCACCTGGGGCTCATCGTGATAGACCTTGCCGATGCCGTGGCCGCAATACTCGCGCACCACCGAGAACCCCGCTGCCTCGGCGTGCTTCTGGATCGCCGCGCCAACGTCACCCAGGGTCGCACCGGGCTTCACGGCCTCGATGCCCTTCATCATGGCCTCGTAGGTGGTATCCACCAGGCGCTTCGCCAGCACGCTGGGCGTGCCCACGAAGTACATGCGGCTGGTATCGCCGTGCCAGCCATCCTTGATGACCGTGACATCGATATTGATGATGTCGCCGTCCTTCAGGACCTTCGTATCGGTCGGAATACCGTGGCAGATCACATGGTTGACCGAGGTGCACACGGTTTTCGGGAAGCCCCGGTAGCCAACGTTCGCCGGAATGGCCTTCTGCACGTTCACGATGTGATCGTGGGCCAGGCGGTCCAGTTCCTCGGTGGTGACGCCCGGCTTGACATGGGGCACCAGCATGGCCAGGACTTCGGCGGCCAGGCGGCCGGCCTCGCGCATGGCCTGGATCTCTTCGGGGGTCTTCGGTACGACTGCCATGGTATCTCTCTCTTTTTCCTTTGCCCTCAGGGGGATGGGCCTACCACCCACGTGGCGGCGCCCCCGGCGGATTTCCAGCCCCACGCTTGCGGTGCGCGGTGGCCAGAGGCTACAATTAGCGAGTTTTGCTGCCCGGCGAAGCCACCTATGCGTGGCCACGGGAGCGAAACGACAGCGCGATTGTAACCGCACGACGCCACCATTGGCCCGGCGCAAGGCAATCGCTTTTAACGCCACACACGCATCGGCACCGCCTTCGGGGTGCCCTGTCCCGCCATCGACGAGCGAAAGGCTCCGTGGCAAGGACCGGGTCGAAGCCGGGGATGCGTGGAGGTCCCAACCCCCATAGAACCGCCCCAGAGCGGTTCACCAGGAGTAATTCCATGGCACAAGTCACCATGCGCGAGATGCTGGAAGCCGGCGTCCATTTCGGCCACCAGACCCGCTACTGGAACCCCAAGATGGCTCCGTACATCTTCGGCGCCCGCGGCAAGATCCACATCATCAACCTCGAGAAGACCCTCCCGCTCTTCAACGACGCGATGAACTTCCTCTCGGGCCTGGCCCAGAAGGGCGGCACCATCCTGTTCGTCGGCACCAAGCGTTCGGCCCGCGAAGCCCTGGCTGAAGAAGCCGGCCGCGCCAACCAGCCGTTCGTCACCGCCCGCTGGCTCGGCGGCATGCTGACCAACTTCCGCACCGTGAAGCAGTCGGTTGCCCGCCTGAAGGAACTCGAAGCCGCCGAAACCGACGGTTCGTTCGATCGCCTGGTCAAGCACGAAGTGCTGGCCCGCCGCCGTGAGCGCGAGAAGCTGCAGAACTCGCTCGGCGGCATCAAGGACATGAACCGCCTGCCGGACGCGCTGTTCATCGTGGACATCGGCCACGAAGACATCGCCGTGCAGGAAGCCCGCAAGCTGGGCATCCCGGTGGTCGCCGTTGTCGATACCAACTACGACCCGGCCCTCGTCGACTACGCCATCCCGGGTAACGACGACGCCATCCGCGCCATCCAGCTCTACGCCCGTGCCGCTGCCGATTCCATCCTGGAAGGCAAGGCCGCCGCTCCGCAGCACGCCGCCCGCGGCGATGCCAACGAGTTCGTCGAACTGGACGAGGAAGGCAACCCGGTCGCAAAGGACGAAGCCCCGCGTGGCGAGCGTCGCAACGACCGCGGCCCGGCCAAGAAGGGTGCACCGCGTCGCGAAGGCGGCCGTGACGGTGGTCGTGGCCGCGCGTAAGCGCCCCACCCCGTAGCTCGCTCTTCCGCTTTACCCGCGCCGCGGCACCTGCCGCGGCGCACTTCAAAACTTTGAGGAATTACCATGGCTGAGATCACCGCAAGCCTCGTCAAGGATCTGCGTGAGCGTTCCGGCGTCGGCATGATGGAGTGCAAGAAGGCACTCGTCGAGAACAACGGCGATATCGAAGCGGCAATGGAAGCGCTGCGCAAGAGCGGCGCCGCCAAGGCTGACAAGAAGGCCGACCGCGTGGCCGCTGAAGGCCTCATCGCCGTCGCCCAGAAGGCTGGCGTTGCCGTCCTGGTCGAAGTGAACAGCGAAACCGACTTCTCGTCGCGCAACGAGCAGTTCATCCAGTTCACAAAGGATGTCGCCAACGTCGCCCTCGAGACCGGCGCCAAGGATATCGACACGCTGAAGGCCGCCAAGCTCGGCGACTCCACCGTGGAAGATGCCGCCAAGGCCCTCACGCTCACCATCGGTGAGAAGTTCGACGTGCGCCGCATGGCCCGCATCGAAAACGACGGCCCGATCGGCGCGTACTCGCACGGCGGCCGCATTGGCGTGCTGGTGTCGCTCAAGGGCGGCTCGGAAGAGCTGGCCAAGGGTATCGCCATGCACGTGGCCGCGATGAACCCCAAGTTCATCAAGGTCGAAGACGTCCCGGCTGATTTCCTCGAGAAGGAAAAGGAAATCGAGCTGTCGAAGATGTCGGACAAGGAAAAGCAGAAGCCGGCGGAAATCCTCGAGAAGATCGTTTCGGGCAAGGTCAACAAGATCCTGGCCGACGTGACCCTCGTGGGCCAGGCTTACGTGATCGACACCGACCTGACCGTCGCCGAAGTCCTGAAGAAGGGCGGCGCCGAGATCGTGGCTGTCGAGCGCCTGGCCGTTGGCGAAGGCATCGAGAAGGTGGTGGACGATTTCGCCGCCGAAGTGATGAAGCAGGCGGGCTTGGCGTAAGCCACCCCACCCCGCTGACGAAAAAGGCCGCGAGCAATCGCGGCCTTTTTTTATGCGGTTCTTTCGCTGGCGCGAATGCATGTGTTGAGCGGCATCCGCCGCCTCGCGCTGGTGGTGTTGAGGCCGAGAGCCGTCGGTGCCCACCCTCGCGTCGATGCTGCGGCTACGCCGCCATGTCTTTGATTCGCGCACAAGGTGCGCTCCTACAACCGCCGCCCCGTTAGCGAGCCATGGGCCAGCCCGATGTAAGGCTGGCCTACGGCCGCTCTCTTGTGCGGAACTCGCCTCGAGGGTGGGCACCGACGGCTCTCTTCACCCATGAGGTGGCGTGCCGGCGAGCTCGCATCTTATGCCGCCACGCCCTTGTAGGAGGTCACCCTGTGGCCGACAGCTTTTCGCGATACCGCCGCAGGGCTTGGGTGCTCGGCGTAAAGATGTCGCCCACAGGGTGGGCTCCTACACGGGGTACCGCGATTTGCGGAACGGATGCGCCATGCTCGTGCAGGCGCGTGCTTGCACGCGATCAGCCGGCGCAGCGATGACGCCGTAACCCATCACTGCGCGACAGCTACCACAGTCGCCGGCAGGTGCGCCGGGCTGGCCATGACAAACGAGCCCATCGCCGACACGCAGGTCAGCACGGCGGCAACGAAGAAGGACTTGAGCAGGAAGGTTTCAGCTTTCATGGCGATGCTCCGTGAGGTGGATCAGGTGGGGCCAGGCCCCGTTGCCCAAGACGTTGCATCCGCCGTGCCAACCCAAACCACAACCCACAAACGGCGCCACGACGCCGTTTCCGCCGATCCACGCCACACAACCACGCCTGTCCGCGGACGAAGCCGCTGTCCGCTCATACCTGTCCGAACGCACCAATCTGCCCGCAGACAACGCCGCGGCTCTCCCACCACTCAACCTCATGAGTCAAAAGAGCCGTCGGTGCCCACCCTCGAGGCGAGTTCCGCACAAGAGAGCGGCCGTAGGCCAGCCTTCCATAGGGCTGGCCCATGGCTCGCTAACGGGGCGGCGGTTGTAGGAGCGCACCTTGTGCGCGAATCAAAGGCACGGCGGCGCAGCCGCAACATCCGACGCGAGGGTGGGCACCGACGGCTCTTCGCCTCAAAACCACCGGCGCGAGGCGGCGCAAGCCGCTGACCACACGCATTCGCGAACGCGAATGAACCGATTCCATAGCGCAAGCGCGAATCGCCAAGCCCGCGACACTTTTCACGTACCTGTAACAAAGAACGCACGCTACACTACGCCTGTTTTGCCCCACACAATCTGGAGACCCCCCATGAGCACCCCGCTGAATCACCGCCGAATCCTGCTCAAGCTCTCCGGTGAAGCCCTCATGGGCAGTGAAGACTACGGCATCGACCCCAAGGTCATCGGCCGCCTCGCCAAGGAAATCCTCGAAGTGATCGCCGCCGGCGTCCAGGTCGGCGTCGTCATCGGCGGCGGCAACATCTTCCGTGGCGCCGGCCTCGCCGCCTCCGGCATGGACCGCGTCACCGGCGACCACATGGGCATGCTCGCCACCGTCATGAACGCCCTCGCCATGCAGGACGCCATCGAAAAGCTCGGCGGCGAAGCCCGCACCATGAGTGCCATCAAGATCAACGAAGTCTGCGAAGACTTCATCCGCCGCCGCGCCATCCGCCACCTCGAAAAGGGCCGCGTCGCCCTGTTCGCCGCCGGCATCGGCAACCCCTTCTTCACCACCGATTCCGCCGCCGCCCTGCGCGCCGTTGAAGTCGGTGCCGACCTCCTGCTCAAGGCCACCAAGGTCGATGGCGTCTACAGCGCCGATCCCAAGCGCGTGGCCGACGCCACCCGGTACGAGCACCTCACCTACAACCAGGTCATCGAGCGCCGCCTCGAGGTCATGGATACCGCCGCCATCGCTCTGTGCCGCGAAAACAAGCTGCCGCTGCGCATCTACGACATGACCGAGCCGGGCAACCTCATGAAGATCATGCGCGGCGAGCCCGTCGGCACGCTGGTCGACGCCGGCTAACCCCTTCCCGGCCCCTGGCGCGGTGCGGCACGGCCCCACCGCGCGCTTTGCTATACTCGCCTGCTGACCTGATCCACGGAAATACCGCCCATGATCAATGACATCAAGAAAGATGCTGAGACCCGCATGGGCAAGAGCATCGATTCGCTCAAGCATGACCTGAAGTCGATCCGCACCGGTCGTGCCAACCCGTCGATCCTCGATAACATCAAGGTGCCCTATTACGGCACGGATACGCCGCTCTCGCAGGTCGCCAACGTGACCACGCCGGATGCCCGCTCGCTCTCGGTCAAGCCGTTCGACAAGGCCATGATCGGCCCGATCGAGAAGGCCATCATGGCGTCGGACCTGGGTATCACCCCCACCACGATGGGCATGGATATCCGCCTGAACTTCCCGCCGCCGACCGAGGAGCGCCGCAAGGAGCTCGCCAAGAGCGTGGCGAAGGAAGGCGAACAGGCCAAGATCGCCATCCGCAACGTCCGCCGCGATGCCATCCAGCACATCGACAAGCTGCTGAAGGACAAGGCCGTGACGGAAGACGACAAGAAGCGCGCCGATGACGACATCCAGAAGCTGACGGACAAGTTCGTCAAGGAAGTGGATGACGTCGTCAAGGAAAAGGAAAAGGAGCTGATGGCGCTCTGACGCGCCATCGGTCCTGCGCCCATGGCCGCGAAACCCGAACCCCGGGTTCCCCGCCACATCGCCATCGTCATGGATGGCAACGGCCGCTGGGCGAAGAAGCGCCTGCGCCCGCGCACGTTCGGCCACCACGCCGGCCAGAAGGCCGTGCGTGAGGCCGTCGAGTTCTGCCTGCGCCGTGGCGTCGCGTCGCTCACCCTTTTTGCCTTTTCCAGCGAGAACTGGGCTCGCCCCGAGGGCGAGGTCTCCGCGCTCATGGAGCTGTTCCTGAAGGCAATCGACCGCGAGGTGGATGAGCTGCATGGCAACGGCGTGCGTATCCGCTTCGTGGGCGACCTGGACGCCTTTGCGCCCGAGTTACGCGCCCGCATGCGTGGCGCCATGGAGCGCACCGCGGGCAATGCCGCGTTGAACATGAACGTCGCCGTGAATTACGGGGGCCGCTGGGATATCGCCCATGCCGCCCGCCTCGCCGCCGAAGCTATCGGCCGCGGTGAATTCAGCGCTGCGGATCTCGATGAGCAGCGTCTCCACACGTACACCTGCCTGGCTGACCAGCCGCCGCTCGACCTGTTCATCCGCACGGGCGGTGAGCGCCGGGTCAGCAACTTTCTGCTCTGGCAGCTTGCGTACGCCGAGCTCTACTTCACCGACACCCTCTGGCCCGATGTCGACCACGCCTGCCTTTCCGAAGCGCTGGATGACTACGCCCGCCGCGAGCGCCGTTATGGCCGCACCGGCGAACAGGTCGCCACGAGCTAACGCCGGACCCCCATGCTGAAACAACGCATCATCACTGCGGCGATCCTCCTCCCGATCGTACTCGCCCTCATCCTGCTGCCGCCCACCGGGTTCTTTGCAGCCGTTGCCGCGATCGCCTTCGTGGGCGCTGCGTGGGAATGGGCCCAGCTGGCCGGTTTCCGCACGCAGATCGGGCGGGGTGTCGTGGCAGCGGCCGCCGCCGTCATCATCATCGTGATGCTTCTGGTGCGCACCCACGGCCTGCTGGCGGCACTGACCTTTGCCGGCGTCGCGTGGTGGATCGGCTGCTGCTTCTGGCTGCGTCATTTCACCTTTGCAGCGGCACCCAACAGCGAAAACCGCATGCTGAAGCTCGGCGCGGGCCTGCTGGTCATCGTGCCGGCGCTTGCCGCCGCAGCCGACATTCACGCCAGCGAGCGTGGCCATGGCTGGACCTTGCTGGCCCTGGCGATCGTATGGGCCGCCGATACAGGGGCCTACTTCAGCGGCCGCTATTTCGGTCGACGCAAGCTCGCCCCCCGCATCTCCCCGGGCAAGACCTGGGCAGGCGTTTACGGCGCGGTCGCCGCCGGTGGCCTTGTCGCCCTGGTGGGTGGCTGGATCCTTGGCGTTGATGACACCGGCAAGCTTGTTGGCCTGGTCATCCTGGGCTTCGTCACCGTCGCCTTCGCCGTTGTCGGCGACCTGTTTGAAAGCCTGATGAAGCGGCATGCCGCCGTGAAGGATTCGGGTAGCCTGATCCCGGGTCACGGCGGCCTGCTCGATCGCATGGATAGTGTGTTCGCTGCCCTGCCCATCTTCGCGGCAGGCAAGCTCCTGCTGGGGCTGTAAGCCATGGCCATTCGCCAGGTAGGGGTCCTGGGCGCCACCGGGTCGATCGGCACCAGCACGCTCGATGTGATCGCGCGCCACCCGGACCGTTTTCGCGCCAGCGTGCTGGTTGCGAATCGTGGGACCGAGGCGCTGGCAAAGCTGTGCGAGCGCTTCCGTCCCGACCTGGCCATCGTGGCCGATCCCTCCATGGAAGCGGACCTTGCGCGCCGCCTGGGGGCCGCGGGCGTGACCTGCGAGATCGCGTCGGGAGCCGATGCCGTGACGGCCGCCGCTGCGGGCCCGCTGTGCGATACCGTCGTGGCCGCCATCGTCGGTGCGGCGGGCCTCGATTCGACCCTGGCCGCCGCACGCGCTGGCAAGCGCCTGCTGCTGGCCAACAAGGAATCTATCGTGATGGGCGGCGAACTGCTGCTCCAGGCGCTGCGCGAAGGCGGTGGCGATCTCATCCCGGTGGATTCCGAGCACAACGCCATCTTCCAGTGCCTGCCCGGTGGTCGGCCCGACCTGGGCCGGGCCGGTGTACGCCGCCTCATCCTGACGGCCTCTGGCGGCCCGTTCCGTGGGCGTACGCGCGCGGACCTGGGCAGCATTACCCCGGATCAGGCCTGCGCCCACCCCAAGTGGTCGATGGGCCGGAAGATCTCGGTCGATTCGGCCACCCTGATGAACAAGGGGCTGGAGGTGATCGAGGCCCACCACCTTTTTGGCGCCCCCGTGGATGCCATCGATGTCGTGGTACACCCGCAAAGCCTGGTCCACTCGATGGTCGACTATGCCGATGGCTCGGTGTTGGCCCAGCTGGGCAACCCGGACATGCGCACGGCCATCGCCTGTGCGCTCGCCTATCCGGAACGTATCGACGCAGGGGTGGCGCCGCTGGACCTGGCAGCCCATGCCCGCCTGGACTTCGAGCAACCCGACCTGGATACCTTCCGCTGCCTGGCCCTGGCATTCGCGGCGCTGCGCGCAGGCGGGGACGCCACCGCGATCCTGAACGCCGCCAACGAGGTGGCCGTGGATGCCTTCCTGGCCGGTACCCTCCCCTTTCTTGGCATCGCAGAGGTGGTTGAGAGGGTTCTTGAGGAACTGCCGGCCAATCCCGTGGTCGATGTCCAGACCCTTGTCGGGCGTGACGCCGAAGCCCGGCGGGCCGCCCGGGGCGTGCTCCACCGCGCTTACTGCTAAACTCGTTCCACCCAACGTTTTTTCGAGACCCGCCCCCTCAGATGAGCCCATTCCTCGGTTCCGTGTTCTGGCTGCTTGTGACGCTTGGCGTCCTGGTGACCTTCCACGAATTCGGCCACTACTGGGTCGCGCGCCGCTGTGGCGTTCGCGTGCTGCGATTCTCCGTGGGCTTTGGCCGCCCGCTGTGGCGTCGCGTCGCAAAGGACGGCACCGAATACCAGATCGCTGCGATCCCGCTTGGCGGGTACGTCAAGATGCTGGACGCGCGCGAGGGTGATGTGCCCGAGAGTGAGCGCGCCCAGGAATTCACCGGCAAGTCCGTGTGGAAGCGCATCGCCATCGTCGCGGCGGGTCCGGTATTCAACCTCGTCTTTACCGTCGTGGCCTTCTGGGCCATGTACATGGTGGGTCGCCCCGATGTGGCCCCCATCATCACGGCCGCACCCGGCACGCCGGCCGCCGTCGCCGGTATCCACCCGGGCGATCGCCTGCTGGCGGTCGATGGCACGAACGTGTCCACCTGGAGCGATGCCACCGACGTCCTGTTCAACGGCCTGCTTGGCAATGAACCCGTGCCGGTGCACGTGCGCGGCACGGATGGCGCCGAGCGCAACGTCGTGCTCCCGGTGCAGAACCTCGCCTTCGGCGACGCGGGCAAGCGCTACCATGAACTGGGCCTCGACCTGGAATCGCCGCCGGCAATCATCAGCGAAGTCGTACCGGGCGATCCGGCCGCTGTCGCCGGCCTGCGCCCGGGCGACCGCATCACCAGCGTCAACGGCAACGCCGTGGATGATTTCGCGGCATTCACCAAGCTGGTCCAGGACCAGGCTGCCAAGTCACCCAAGCTCGCCCTCGGTATCCAGCGTGATGGCCAGGCGTCCACCCTCGATGTCACCGCGCGGATGAAGTCCGAGCAGGGCCAGCCCACCCGCTGGCTCGTGGGCATCGCGGGCAAGCCGATGGAAGCCGCGACACTGCGCTACGGGCCGGTCCGCGCCTTCACCGAGTCCCTGCGCGCCACCTGGACCGGCACGACATCCACGCTGGGCATGATCGGCAAGATGCTCTCGGGCCAGGCCTCCGCAAAGAACATCTCCGGCGTCATTGGCATTGCGCAGGTCGCCAACAGCGCGGCCAACCAGGGCCTTGGCTGGTTCCTCAACTTCCTGGGCCTGGTATCGCTGAGTCTTGCGATCTTGAACCTGTTGCCCATCCCCGTCTTGGACGGGGGACACCTGCTGTATTACCTTATTGAGTTGGTCAAAGGCAGCCCGGTCAGCGAACGCACCATGATCGCCGGCCAGTATGTGGGGCTCGCCTTGCTGTTCACACTGATGGGGTTGGCGTTTTTCAACGACATCCAGCGAATGCTCGTCTCGTGACGGGCGCGCATCGGTCTTACCCCGGCTACGGGCGCTTGCGCGCCTGCGGCCAGACGATGCCGGGCATGAGTCCGGCACGTGCTCCTCTTCGGTCCCCGGCCTCGTCCGCCGGTGGCTGGAATTAACCCATTGGAATCGACGATGAAGCGTATCGCCGCCCTGATCCTGCTTGCCTCCCTGTCCGCCAATGCGCTTGCCTTCGAGCCGTTTGTCGTTTCCGATATCCGTATCGATGGCCTGACCCGCATTGCGCAGGGTACGGTGCTGAGCTACCTGCCGATCGAGAAGGGCGACACCGTCAGCGATGACAAGGCACAAGCTGCCATTCGCGCCCTTTACCAGACCAAGTTCTTCAGCGACGTGGAAATCGATCGCGAAGGCGACATCCTGGTCATCAAGGTCATCGAGCGCCCGGCTATCGCCAAGCTCACGCTGCGTGGCAACAAGGACATCAAGGAAGACGACCTGCGCAAGGGCCTGAAGGAAATCGGCCTGGCCGAGGGTGAAACCTTCGATCGCCTGTCGCTCGATCGCGTCCAGCAGGAACTGATCCGCCAGTACTACAACCGCGGCAAGTACAACGTGTCGGTCGATCCGCACGTCACCCAGCTGGATCGCAACCGCGTCGCCATCGATATCGAAATCCGCGAAGGCAAGGCCGCCAAGATCAAGGAAATCAACGTCGTCGGCAACAAGGCGTTCACGGACAAGCAGATCCGCGACGGCTTTGAATCGAATACGTCCAACTGGCTGTCCTGGTACTCCAAGGATGACCAGTACTCGCGTGAAAAGCTCTCGGGCGACCTCGAGAAGCTCAGCAATTACTACATGAACCGCGGCTACGCCGATTTCGGCATCGATTCCACGCAGGTGGCGATCAGCCCGGACAAGCGCGCCATGTACGTGGATGCCAGCGTCAAGGAAGGCGAGGTCTACACCGTTTCCGATGTGAAGCTCCTGGGTGAGCTCATCCTGCCGGAAGAGACCCTGCGCAAGCTGGTCTACATCCACAAGGGCGATACGTTCAACCGCGCCGCCATCGAAGCGTCTTCCGACGCGATCAAGGCCATCCTCGCCAACATCGGTTACGCCTTCGCCAAGGTCACCCCGGTGCCGAAGCTGGACAAGGACAAGCGCACCGCCGATCTCACCCTGTTCATCGAGCCGGGCAAGCGCGTGTACGTGCGCCGCGTGGTGTTCCAGGGCAATACCCGAACCGAAGACGAGGTGCTCCGCCGCGAAATGCGCCAGCTCGAAGGCGCGTGGTACTCGCAGGGCGCCATCGATCGTTCGAAGACCCGCCTGCAGCGCCTGGGTTACTTCAAGACCGTCGATATCGACAAGCAGCTGGTTCCGGGCACGGTCGACCAGGTGGACCTGACCGCGAAGGTGGAAGAACAGTCCGCCGGTTCGCTGATGTTCGGCGTGGGCTACTCGCAGTACTCGGGCATCATCCTGTCGGCCTCGGTATCGCAGAACAACTTCATGGGCACGGGTGACCGCTTCTCGATTGGTGCGGAAACCAGCACGTACTACAAGCGCGTCAACGCGAGCTACGTGAACCCGTACCTCACCGACTCGGGCATCTCGCTGGGCTATAACCTCGGTTACAGCAAGCTCGATTACGGCGATACCGACCTGGCGAATTACACGTACAGCACCAAGTCGTTCGAATCGACGCTGTCGTTCCCGATCACCGACTTCGATAACCTGTCGACCAGCCTGGGCATCAGCTCGAACCTGATCAACAGCTCGTACTACACGCCGCGCCAGCTGGTGGCCTACCAGGATGCGCTCGGCAACAAAACGATCCATTCGTGGACCTCGAGCCTGGGCTACACCCACGACACCCGCAACAGCTACTGGGCGCCGACGCGCGGTGGCCAGCTGTCGCTGTCGATCTCGGGTGCACTGCCCGGCTCCACGGTGCAGTACTACAAGATCTTCGGCGAAGCCAACCACTACTGGCCGATCGGCAAGGGCTTCGTGCTCTACCTCGATGGCCAGGTGGGTTACGGCAACACGTACGGCCAGAAGTACGACCACGACGGCTACGACATCGATCCGACGACCGGTAGCATCCGTCTCGATGCCAACGGCAACCCGGTCAAGCTGTACTCCAAGGGTGAAAAGGTCGCGTTCCCGTTCTGGGAGAACTACTACGCCGGTGGCGTGCGTGACGTCCGCGGCTTCCAGGACAACACCCTGGGCCCCCGCCTGTGCGATGGCGGCAGCGCCAGCTCCACCCCGGACAAGAAGAACAACTGCTCGGGCGGCTACTACAGCTACGGCCAGCCGGTCGGTGGCGCGTTCAAGACCCTCGGTACGGCGCAGGTGTTCCTGCCGCTGCCGTTCCTGAAGGACGTGAACACGGCTCGCGTGTCGTGGTTCGTCGATGTCGGCAACGTGTACGAGAGCTACTCGTCCTTCAAGGCCAGCGAACTGCGTGCCTCCACCGGTCTCTCGCTGCAGTGGCAGGCCCCGATCGGCCCGCTGATCATCAACTTCGCCGTGCCGTTCCGTAAGCAGCCGGGTGATAACCGCTTCGTCGAGCGCATCCAGTTCACGTTCGGCAACCAATTCTAAAAAC
Organism: Luteibacter aegosomatissinici; assembly: GCF_023078495.1. Classification (NCBI taxonomy): domain Bacteria; kingdom Pseudomonadati; phylum Pseudomonadota; class Gammaproteobacteria; order Lysobacterales; family Rhodanobacteraceae; genus Luteibacter; species Luteibacter aegosomatissinici. Next base: position 3,799,518 of record NZ_CP095742.1, read on the forward strand.
GCCGTAACGCGGTTTTGTACAATCCCGGGGTGGCAGGCTAATCCCCTGCCACCCCTTCTCTTTTGGGAGTCCCCCCGTGAGCGGCAACCCCCACTACACCCTGGCCGAACTTGCCGAGCGCTTTGGCCTGGAAGCGCATGGCGATCCCGCCACCACTGTCGATGGCGTCGGTACGCTGGCGGCGGCGACATCTTCCCAGTTCACGTTCCTGTCGAATTCGAAGTACACCTCCCAGCTCGCCGAGACGCAGGCCGGCATCGTGGTGCTACACGCGGATGCCCTGCCCCTGCGCCAGGGCGCGGCCCTCGTGGCGAAGGATCCTTACGTCGCCTACGCGAAAATCGCTGCGCTGTTCGAGGTCATGCCAGAGGCGCCCCGCGGCATCCACGCAAGCGCGGTGGTCGCCCCGTCAGCGCGTATCCACGCCACGGCCAGCATCGGTCCGTGCTGCGTCGTGGAAGACGGCGCCGTCGTCGAGGAAGGCGCCATCCTGGGCCCGCATTGCACGATTGGCCCGGGCTGCGTGGTCGGAGCCGGCTCGCGCCTGGTGGCGCGCGTCACGCTGGTGATCCGCGTCACCCTGGGCAAAAGGGTCCTCGTCCATCCTGGCGCGGTGATCGGGTCCGATGGGTTTGGGCTCGCCTTCGATCGCGACCATTGGGTGAAACTGCCCCAGTTAGGCGGCGTGCGTATCGGCGATGACTGTGAAATTGGCGCGAACACCACGATCGACCGTGGCGCGCTGGAAGACACGGTGCTCGACGAAGACGTGCGCCTGGATAACCAGATCCAGATCGCCCATAACGTGCATATCGGCGCCCATACGGCCATGGCAGGGTGCTCTGCGGTGGCCGGTAGTGCGAAAATTGGCCGTTACTGCCTGATCGGCGGCAATGCGGGCATCCTCGGCCACCTCGAAGTGGCCGACCGGGTTACCATCACCGCGAAAAGCCTGGTCACGGCATCGATCCGGGAGGCCGGCGAGTATTCGTCGGGCTCCCCGCTGCAGGAAAACCGCCAGTGGCGGAAGAACGCGGCGCGAATGAAACACCTAGATGAGTTTGCGCGCCGCCTGGCGGCGCTGGAAAAGGATAAAGGGCAATGACCGAATTGAAAGCTGCCGTGACGCTCCCGGTGGATGTCGAACAGATCCAGCGGCTGCTCCCGCACCGCTATCCGTTCCTGCTGGTGGATCGCGTCATCGCGATCGACCCGGGTAAGACGATCACGGCGGTCAAGAACGTCACGATCAACGAGCCCTTCTTCCAGGGTCATTTCCCCGGCCACCCGGTGATGCCGGGCGTGCTTATCGTCGAAGCCATGGCGCAGACCGCCGGGTTGCTGACCCAGATCACCAGCCAGGTGGATGGCGCGGCCGGCAGCCCGCTGTTCTATCTGGTGAAAGTGGACAACGCCCGCTTCTCGGCCGTCGTCGCGCCGGGCGATCAGCTCGTCATGGAGGTGTCGCTCAAGCGCCTTATCCGCGGCATGGGCCTGTTCGAGGCCACCGCACGGGTCGATGGCAAGGTCGTCGCCTGCTGCGAACTGATGTGCGCCGCGAGGAGCGACAAATGATCCACCCGACCGCGCAGATCGATCCTTCCGCGCGGATCGCGGATAACGTCAGCATCGGTGCGTACAGCATCATCGGCGCCGACGTGGTCATCGGCGAAGGTACAAGCATCGGCCCGCATGTGGTGATCGAAGGCCCCACGGTCATTGGCCGCGATAACCGCATCCTGCAGTTCGCGTCCATCGGTGGGCCGCCGCAGGACAAGAAATGGCAGGGTGAGCGCACGGAAGTCGTCATCGGCGACCGTAACCTCATTCGCGAATTCGTCACCATCAATCGCGGAACCGGCGATGGCGGTGGCGTCACGCGCGTGGGTAACGACAACTGGCTGCTGGCTTACGTGCACATCGCGCACGATTGCCAGGTGGGCAACAACGTCGTGTTCTCCAACTACTCCGCCCTGGCGGGCCATGCCGAGATCGGCGACTGGACCATCATGTCGGGGTATTCCGGCGTGCACCAGTTCTGCAAGGTCGGCGCACACGCGTTCATCGGCATGGGTTGCCTGGTCGGTTCCGATGTACCGCCCTTCGTGATGATGGCGAACGAAACGCGCGGCCGCCCACGCGGCATCAATAGCGAAGGCCTCAAGCGCCGCGGTTTCGATACCACGCGCATCGCCGCCATCAAGCGCGCTTACCGCACGCTGTACATGGCAGGGTTGCCGCTGGCCGAGGCCCGCGAGCAGCTGGTCACGCAAGCTGAAACCAGCGAAGACGTGCGCCAGATGCTCGATTTCCTGGATCGCAGCGAGCGCTCGCTCGCCCGGTGATGGCCGTGGCAAACGCACCGCTCATCGCACTGGTCGCCGGCGAGGATTCCGGCGACCAGCTCGGCGCCGACCTGCTCGATGCGCTGCGTGCCCGTTACCCCGCCGCGCGCTTCGTCGGCATTGGCGGCCGCCGCATGATGGCCCGCGGTTTCGAATCCTGGTTCGATATCCGCGAGCTTTCGGTCATGGGCTTCGCCGAGGTGGTGAAACACCTGCCGCGCCTGCTCAGGCTGCGCAAGGCACTGGTTCGCCGCCTTCTCGATGAGCGCCCCGATGTCACGATCGGCATCGATGCCCCGGACTTCAACCTGGGCGTGGAGCGTAAGCTGAAGGCGGCGGGCCTGCGGACGGTTCACTACGTAAGCCCATCGGTCTGGGCATGGCGTGAAAAGCGCGCGGAGAAGATTGGCCAGTCGGCCGACCGGGTGCTTTGCCTGTTCCCGATGGAACCGCCGATCTATGCGAAACATGGCGTGGATGCCCGCTTCGTCGGCCACCCGCTCGCCGATACCTTTCCCATGGTGTCCGATCGTGCCGGTGCGCGCGATGCGCTGGGTATCCCGCATGGGGTCCCCGTGCTCGCGGTGCTCCCCGGCAGCCGGCCCAGCGAGATTGAGCGCATCGGGGCCATCTTCGTCGAGGCTGCCCGCCGCGTGAGCGTGGCCATGCCCAACCTGCAGATCGTGGTTCCCGCGGCGAACGAGCGCGTGCATGCACGCCTGGGCGAGCTGCTATCGGGTTTTCCCGGCACGCCCCCCCTGCTGATCGACGGCCACTCCCATCAGGCCATGCTGGCCGCCGATGTCGTCCTGCTCGCGTCAGGCACGGCCACGCTCGAGGCCATGCTGGCCAAGCGGCCCATGGTGGTCGGGTATCGGGTGTCACCGACCAGCTACCGCATCGCCAAGGCATTGCGCATGCTGAAGACCGATGTCTATAGCCTGCCGAACATACTGGGCCGCGCCTGCGGCCTCGGCCGTACGTTGCTCGTCCCTGAATTCATGCAGGATGACTGCACGCCGGCCAACCTGGCTGACGCCACGCTGGCCATGCTGGGCGATAGCGATCGCCGTGGTGCCATCGTCGCCGCGTTCGAGTTCCTTCACCAGGAGCTGCGCGGCGGGCTGGAGCGCGCGGCCGACCATGCCGCGGATGCCGTGGGCGATTTCGTGAACGCGCCCGCCATGCCTGCCACAAGCGCAGCGCCGTAGGCGAAGCACGCATGCCACGCAGGCTGAACATCACGCGCCAATTGAGTCCCGACCTCGTCGTAGCCGGCGTGGACGAGGCAGGGCGCGGCCCGCTGGCGGGTCCCGTCGTCGTGGCGGCGGTCATCCTCGATCCAGCGCGGGCCATCCGCGGCCTGAACGACTCCAAGCAACTGGATGAAGGCACGCGCGAGAAGCTTTACGCGCGCATCGTGGAGCGCGCGCTGGCGTACAGCGTGATCTTCGTCGAGCGCGAGGAGATCGACGCCATCAACATCTTCCAGGCCACGATGGCGGGCATGACCCGGGCGCTGATGGGCTTGTCACTCGCGCCCACCATGGCCCTGGTGGACGGCAACCGCCTCCCGCGCACCCTCCCCTGCACCGCCCAGGCCGTTATCGGTGGTGACGCCACGGAACCCGCCATCAGTGCCGCCTCGATATTGGCCAAGGTCAGCCGCGACCGCCATATGAAGGCGCTGGACCAGGTGCATCCCGGTTATGGGTTTGCCAGGCACAAGGGCTATGGCGTGCCCGAACACCTGGACGCCCTGGAACGCCTGGGCCCCTGCGATGCCCACCGCCGCAGTTTTGCGCCGGTCAAGCGCTGGTTCATGCCGGACGGCCTGGGCGAGCCCATCGCCGACCTTTTCCCGGCAGCAACCTGAACGCCGCTTGCCGGGTTCGCGCCGAACCCTAAAGTCCCCGCCGAGACGGCCGATAGCCCTGCTAACGCCCCCCACATGCCCCGGGCGTCCGCTTTAGCCATCGAAACAGGGATTACCATGAAGAAGATCGCCATCGCCGCCGTGCTGATGCTCGCTGCCCCGCTGTCTGCGCAAGCCGCGTGTGCCGTCAAGGATTTCGCCATCGACGGGTTCGCCGTGAAGCTGCAGCAGGGCTCCGGCCAGCCGCGTTTCAGCATGAAGGGCAACCTCGTGAACAAGTGCGGCGAAGCCGCCGCCGCCCAGATCCGCATCGATGCGAAGGATGCCTCGGGCAAGGTCATCGCCAGCAAGCAGGGCTGGCCGGCCGGCACCTCCAACATCGACCCGGGCAAGAGCGTCGATTTCGACCTGGGCCGCCTGTTCCGCTACTCGCCGGAAATGTCGGACTACACGGTCGTCGTGTCGGACGTGAAGGCCTGGTAATACCTCGCCCCGCGCGGTTTCCGCGCGGGGCAGCTGCAGGAGTGCACTTGCGCGCGATGGGACATGCGCTCACGCCCGGGTGTTGGCGGGGTTCGCCCCGCTCCTACAGCGCTAGCCAGGCAACCTTATCGCCGGGCTGGAATGATGTTTCGCGCGACGGTAACCACACCAGCGCGTGTGCCGAAGCCAGGTTGCTGAGCATGTGCGAATCCTGCCGCGGCAATAGCGCCAGCCGTGCCACGGCATCGCTCATATCCAGGCGCATGCGCACCAGGCGGTCGCGCTCGCCATCGGCCTCCACAGCCCCATCGAGCACACCGTGCCGCCACTCGGGCTGTGCCGTCGTCTCGCCCTCCAGATGGCCAAGCACGGCCCGCGCATGCACGGCCAGGCAGACCAGTACGGCTGCGGGGTTGCCTGGCATGCCCAGCAACGCACGCCCTTCGCGCACGCCGAACCAAAGCGGCTTGCCCGGTTTCTGTGCCACTTTCCAGAACACCTTGCGCACGCCCAGCCTGTCGGCGACGAGCGGCACGAAATCGCGATCGCCCACGGAAACACCACCACTGGTGACCACCAGGTCCGCGCTATCCAGCGCCGCGCTCATGGCTTCCTCGAGCGCGGCCTCATCGTCACGAACGTACGCGACGACGGGCTCGCCGTATCCATGCTCGACGAACCAGGCGCGTAACAGCGGCCCGTTCGCGTCGTAGATCTTCGCTGGCAACAGGTCCTCACCCGCGCGCACCACCTCGTCGCCAGTCACGAGTACCGCCACGCGTGGCCGCCGGTGTACTTCCACGCTATCGACGCCGGCCATCGCCAGTGCCGCTAGGATGCCAGCGTTCACCCGCTGCCCCGTGTGCGCGATAACCGTGCCTTCGACCAGTTCTTCGCCTTCATAGCGCACGCCCTCACCGGCACGCACAGGCTCACGCAACGCGATCTCCTCGCCGTCGCGATCCACGATCTCCTGGCGAGCCACGCTATCGGCGCCCTCCGGCAACATGCCGCCGGTAAGGATGCGTACGGCCTGGCCAGGCCCCACGGCGGCGCTGGCGAGTTCGCCCGCAGCAGCGGTGCCGACCAGCGTGCGCGGCCGCTCGCCATCGCGGCTGCGCACGGCATAGCCATCCAGGGCACTCTGCGTGAAACGTGGCAACGCAATGCGCGCACGCGGTGATTCGGCCAACACAGCGCCAAGGGCAAGTTCGACGGGCACGCGCTGCGTGCCTAGCGGTGACAGCGATTCCTTGTATCGGGCAAATGCCTCGCCGAGGGGAAGCAGCGCCATGTCAGTGCGCCTCGCCGTAGCCGCCGGGGTGCCGCCCACCGCCGCGGCCGGTCTCTAGCAGGTGCACCAGGCCGGGCAACGTCGCGGCCAGCGATTCACTGGCACCGCCGCGACTGCCCGGGAAGGTGAGGATCAGGGTGTCGCCCGCGTACCCAGCCACGCCCCGCGAGAGCATCGCGAAGGGCATGCGCTGCTGGCCGAACGCACGCGCAGCTTCCATGATTCCTGGAATCTCGACATCGAGCATCGGCTTTACGGTATCCACCGTGATATCGCGCGGGCCCAGTCCGGTGCCGCCCACGGTGATCACCAGTTCGATCTTCCGCTCGCGCAGGGTACGCAAGGTGCTGCCCAGCACGTGCGCGTCATCCGGGAGCACGCTGTACTCGATGGGCGAGAACCCGGCCGCCTCCAGCGCATCGCGCACATAGGTACCTGCCGTATCCGCCTTCGCACCGCTGGCCACGGTATCGGAAAGCACGAGCACGGCGGCGCTGCGCGGTTGCGTCAGTGTGCGGCGGTAATGGGATTTGCCGCCGAGCTTGCGCTCCAGGCGGCAATCCTCGATATGCAGCTCATCGGGCTCGGCATACGGTTTCAGCATGTCGTAAAGCGTCAGCGCGGCAAGGCTCGCGGCAGTCAGCGCCTCCATCTCCACACCCGTGGGGCCGATGGTTTCGACCTCGGCAATGACCCGCACGGAGGTATCCGCCAGTTCATACGCCACATCCGCGCGATGGATTGGCAGCGGGTGGCATAACGGAATCAGCTCATCCGTCCGTTTGGCCGCGAGAATACCGGCGACACGGGCCGTTTTCAGCGGATCGCCTTTCTCGGTGTCGCCGCTCCGTAGCAAGGCGATGCAGTGGGCGGGCGCATGCAGCGTGGCTGTCGCGCGGGCAACGCGCTTGGAATCCGGCTTCTGGCTGACGTCTTTCATCCGTGGCTCGCGTGGGAGTGGTGGCGGTGCGGCGTCGGCTCTGGTCCATCCAGGTCATCCCGGATGCAGCACCCTTCGACGAACGCGCTGGTGCCGTCGGCGTAGAACTCTTCTTTCCAGATCGGCGCCGTGTGCTTGACGGCATCGACCGCGTGGCGGCAGGCCTCGAACGCCTCGGCGCGGTGTGGCGCACGCACCACGCACGCGATGGCGATATCACCGATCGCCAGGTCGCCCAGCCGGTGCACGATGCGCACGTAGGGCACGTTGAAGCGGCGGCGGGTATCTTCTTCCACATCGCGGATGACCCGCGCGGCGAGCGGTTCATGCGCCGTATAAGCCAGGTGCAACACATGGCGGCCTTCATGATGGTCACGTACGGTGCCGACGAACATGGCCAGGCCACCGCATTCCGGGTGCCTGTCCAGTTCGAGCAGCGGCTCGATGGTGAGCGGTTCGTGGGAAAGCACGGCGTGCGCCATGATCAACCCCCGGCCACGGGTGGGAGCAGCGCGATACGGCCATCTGCCGGCAACGGATCGGCCCGGCGCACGATGGTGTCGCCGGAAACACACGCGCACCGTTCCAGCGAACCGGCGAGTTCCGGGCGCGCAGCCGCCAGCAGCGCCAGGGCCTCGCCAACGGTATGCACCCCGGTCGGGGCATTCATGCCGTATTCGCGCGTGCCGGCCAGCCGTTCCAGGTTGGCGTAGAGTTCAAACGTAATGGGGATCATGGAGTCTCTCGGGTGGGTTCAGCCGCCCATCGCGTGCATGGTGACCGTTCGCTCGACGGGGCCGGGGCGTGATGCGTAGCCGGCGTCCTTCAACCACACCGCCCGCCGCACCGTGGCCGAAAGCGTTTCGTCATCGGCGCCTTCGCGCATCTGCACACCCAGCGGTGTGCCGATCGGCGAGAACAGGCAGGTGAACAGTTCTCCCGTGGCCGTGATCCGCAAGCGATCGCAACTGGCGCAAAACGGATGCGACACGGTGGAAATGATGCCCAGGGGATAATGCCCGTCCACCCGGTACGGGGATGCAGGATCGCTGCTGCGCGGCAACGCCTCCACCGTGTGCTGTGCGCCGATCGCCGCGAGCATCTCGGCTTCACTGACCACGGCGTCGCGGCGCCAGTGCCCGGGCGCATCCAGGGGCATGTACTCGATAAAGCGCAGGGGCAGGCCCTGGGCCATCGCCCATTCCAGCAGGGGCACGACCTGGTCGTCGTTCTCGCCACGCATGACGACGGCGTTGAGTTTGATGGAGGCCCCCGCATCGGCGAGGGCGCGTATGCCATCCAGCACCGGTGCCACCTCGCGCCGGGTCAGTTGGCGGAATACAGTGGCATCCACGGCATCCAGGCTTACGTTGAAATCATCGATGCCCGCGGCGACGAGCGTGGCAGCCACTGGCGCAATCCGCGAGGCATTGGTGGTCATGGAAAGACGACGCAGGCCTCGCTCACGCAGCGCACCGATCTCGCGAACGCACTCCACCAGGTCGCGACGAAGCAGGGGCTCGCCCCCTGTCAGGCGGATCTGGTCGATTCCCTGGTCGACGAACAGCCCGGCCAGGCGCACGAGCTCGCCCCGCGCAAGGAGGCTCTTGCGCGGGAGCCAGTCGGGCTGCTCCGGCATGCAGTACGTACAGCGGAAATTGCAGCGATCTGTCAGGGAGATCCGCAACTTGCGCTTGGTACGGCCGTGGCTGTCGATCAGTGGGGACATGGGCCTAAGGTATGCCACATCGGGCCGGAGTTCACGTACGTCCATGACCTTTGGCGGTGAATTTTCCGCACCGCGTCACGGGGACCCTGAAAAAAAGGTGCATCGAATGCGAAAAATCTTCTTCAACCCTATTTTCAGCGGACGAAAGCAACGCTAGAGTGAGTCGCCCGCTGGGCACCGGCCTTTAAGGGCCGCCTCATTCGATCAAAGTGACAAGGAATATCATGGCCACGACCAAAAAAACGGCGGCAAAGAAGGCCGCTGCCAAGGCTCCCGCCAAGGCTGCTAAGGCGCCTGCCGCGCTCAAGCCGATCAAGGATCCGCTGTCGAAGTCGTCGCTCGTCTCGCACATCGTCGAGCAGAGCGGTGTGGATTCGAAGAGCGTGAAGGCCGTCCTGGCCTCGCTCGAAGGCGCGATCAGCGCTTCGGTCCACAAGAAGGGCGCTGGCACGTTCACGCTGCCGGGCCTGCTGAAGATCACCTCCGTTGCCGTGGCTGCCAAGCCGAAGCGCAAGGGTAAGGATCCGTTCACCGGTGAAGAGCGCTGGTTCGCTGCCAAGCCCGCCTCGGTGAAGGTCAAGGTCCGTCCGCTCAAGAAGCTGAAGGACGCCGCCGCCTGATCCCGTGCGGCGGCCTTGCCGCCGCGGATCGACGAGGTACCGAAAGCCCCTGCCTTCTGGCGGGGGCTTTTTTTTGGTTCTTCGCTTGTTTCAGTGAGTGTGTGTTTCATCCTGCCTGTTCGCCGGTTCAATGACGTAAGGCCAACGGCGAACGCCCCTCTTGACGACAGTTGTAGTCAGGCGCATATTGCCTACATCTGTAGTCAGGAGCGGGACATGGCAAAGAAGACCATTGGCGACCAGGAACTCGCCTTGCTGCAATACATCGAGGATGCACCGAAAAGCTCGGTCGCCGAGGTGTGCGCAGGGTACGGCGAAGCACGCGGCCTCGCCCGCTCCACCGTGCTCACCATGATGGAACGGCTCCGCGCCAAGGGCTTCCTCAGCCGTCGTAAGGCCGAAGGCGCGTATCGCTACAGCGTTACCGGCGAATCGGGCGACGTCATGAGCGGCGCCGTTGCGCGCTTCGTCGAACGCACCCTGCAAGGCTCCGTATCCCCGTTCGTCGCATGGATGGCCGAGCGCGGCCAGGTCAGCGATAACGAACTGGCCGAACTCGAAGCACTCGTCGGCCAGCTGCAGTCGCAGCGAAAAGGGCGCTGACCATGGACGCCCTTCTCGACACGCTATCCAGCCGGCTCGTGGCCGCATCCCTGCAAACGCTTCTGTTCGCCGCGTTTATCTGGGCGCTCTGCCGCCTGATGCCCACGCTCAGCGCCGCCACCCGTTCGTGGATGTGGTGGCTGGTCGGCGCGCAAATGCTGCTGGGCCTGTGCATGCCAGGCAGCATCGACTTGCCCTTGCTTCCTGCATCCCCGGATCCGGTCGCGGCCACCGTCGGCGTACATGCCACCACCGTGACGGTGGACATGCCGGATGTGGCGCCCGATTCAGCAGGATGGTGGTCATGGAGCACGGCGCTGCTGGCCGCGTGGGCGGTGCTTGTCGCCGTGCAGGCCGCCATCGGCATCGCTCGCTGGTACCACCTGGCCGGCATCGTGACCCGGGCGTTGCCGCACGACGATGTACGCCTGGAAACGCTCTGCGCCCAGCGTGCACGGGCCATGGGGCTGCGCCGCTCGCCGCGCCTTGCCGTCTCCGCCGAGGTCGATTCGCCGCAGGTGGTGGGCCTCTGGCGCCCAACGATCCTGCTGCCGCTTGACGACACCCTTGGCGACGACGAGCGCGAAATGGCGCTCATGCACGAACTGGCCCACGTACGCCGCGGCGACCTGGTGCTTGGCGGCATCCCTGCCCTCGCCCGCACGCTGTTCTTCTTCCACCCCATGGCCCACGTCGCGGTTCGCGAATACGCCCTGTGCCGTGAGGCCGCCTGCGATGCACTCGCGGTCGATCATGGCCGCCTCGCTCCCGGTAGCTATGGGCGCCTGCTACTTCGCCTTGGTGTGTCGCCTCACCCGCACCATGCCCTGCCCGGTGCATCCCCCACCTTCCGCATCCTGAAAAGGAGACTCGACATGCTTGGTCAATCGCAGGACGCGCGGCCGCGCGTCGCCACCACGGTTTTCGTCGCCACGCTTGCCCTTGCCGCTGCGCTGCCGTGGCGCGTGGTCGCGGCATCGCAGCAGGTTGACGCCCCCATGAGCATCGCTGCGGCCACGCCTCAAGCCGATGCATCGGCGCGCACCGCAGCTACGCCAGTAGCGGCCGCACAACCAGCGCCCGCCGCAGCCCCGGCGCCGACCGCACCCGCGGTAGCCGTCATCGTCGACAAAGGGCCGCGAGCCACCGCGTTCGTGACGCATGCGGGGCGCGCAACACCTGCAACGCCGGCCGCGCCGGCAACGCCCGCCACGCCCGCCGATCCGCCCGCTGTGGCAGCGCTCGCTGCGGCCCCGCTGCGCAGCCTTCCCGCGCCACCGCCCGCACCGGTGCCGCCGCCCGCACCGGCGGCACCAGCGGCACCGCCCGCGCCGATGGCTGGCGTCCACATCCATGCCGTCTCGACCATTGAAGACCACGGGCCGCTAAGCTCACGCGGCACCGATGGCAAGGATGGCTACATCACGATTGCGAACGAAGAGGGCCAATGGGAACTGCGGGATCCGGCCTACCTCGCTCGCATCCGCGCTATTTATGCGGATGCGTTCAAAGCGACCCCGCCGCCGCCGGCCACCGATCGCAAGCGTGAGATCGAACTCGACCAGCGCCAGGCCGTGTTGAACGAACAGATGCAGAAACTGGCCGAACGCCGGGCCGCGCTCTCCGTTCAGCAGGCTGACCCCACTCATCCGACCGACCGCGAAGCTTACGCCGCGGGCAACGCCGCGATCGGCCGCGAGCAGGCGGATATTGCACGGCAGATGGCGGAGATCGGCCGCATGCGTGCCGAGCAGGGCCGTACCCAGGCCGAATGGGGCCGGACGCAGGCCGAGGCAGGCCGCAAGGCCAATGAACAGGTGCAAGCCGTCATTGCCGATGCGCGCCGCAACCACAAGCTGACCCGCATCAACTGACGCGGGCGCTCGGCTCCGGTATCGTGAGGGGCTTACCGCGCCATGCGGTGCCCCTCGCGATCCCTCCGGAGGCAACATGCGGCTTCAACCCGGCCTGGCCATCGACGCCCAGGCCCTGCTCTTCGACATGGACGGCACGCTGATCGATTCGCGCGTCGTCGTCGAGAAAATCTGGAAGCGCTGGTGCGATGAAGTGGGCCTGGACTGGCACTTCGTGCTGCCGAGGCTGCATGGCGTACGCATGTACGATTCCATCAAGGAATTCGCGCCAATGGCCGGCCAGGACATCGACACCGTCTACGAGCGCCTGTATCGCGAAGAAGTCGAGGACGTCGACGGCATCGTGCCTATCCCCGGTGCCATCGACCTGCTCGCCGCCCTCCCCGCCGACCGGTGGACCATCGTGACCTCGGCGGACACCGTGTTGGCGAAGGCGCGCCTGGCCGCGGCTGGCATCACGCCACCGCCGCGCATGGTCACCGGTGAAGTCGTCACGAACGGCAAGCCGGACCCGGAAGCGTACCTGCTGGGTGCGGAGCGCATGGGCGCCGCGCCCGCGCATTGCCTGGTGTTCGAAGATGCCAAGGCCGGCATCGATGCCGGGCTGGGCGCGGGGGCACGCGTGCTGGCGATCGCCGGCGATCATCCCACCGAGGTACCACCTGGCGTCGAATGGATCACCGACCTGACATCGCTGCGCTACGACGGCATCCATGGCAACCAGGTGCGCCTGCTATGCGTCTGAAACTGCGTGCCCCCTATGAGAACCTGGTGACGCTGGCCAACTTCATCACGTTGTGCTCGCTGACCTGCGCCGTCCTGATCATCAACCGCGCGCTCTCCGGTGAGCTGGCCTACCTGGGCACGTTGTTTATCGCCTGCCTGGTCTGCGACGGTGCCGACGGGTTCGTCGCACGCAAGACCGGGTCATCCAGCGACCTGGGAACGCAGCTGGATAGCCTTTCCGACGCTATCGCGTTCGGCGTGGTGCCGGTGGTGGTCGCAGGCACCTACCTGCGTTCGATTGGCGCGGAGGCGTTCCTGCCCGCACAGATCGCCTTCTGCGCGTGTGCCGTCATGCGCCTGGCCATGTTCAACGTCCAGAAGGACAAGTCGATTTTCCTCGGCCTGAACACGCCATCGGCGGCCTCGCTCGTGGTGGTGCTCATCGCGATTGGCCGCTACAGCGGCGCCAGCTGGCCCGCTGACACCATCCAGGGCGTCATCAACGTCATGCTCTTCGTGCTGGCCGCATCGATGATCAGCCCGTTCCGCTACCTGAGCAGCAAATCGCTGAAGCTCAAGCTGAACGCGACGACGGTGCTGATCGGCGCCGCGTTCGTGGTGGGATCCATCTGGTTCTCGCCGTGGTCGGTGTACGCATACCTGGTGATTTATGCCCTTTCGGGCCCGATCACGGCGACCTGGCTAATGCTGCGCCGCCTGCGCCGCCCGCGGAGTACGCGCTAGTAGACGTCGCGCCGGTAGCGTCCCGCCGCGGCCAGTGCCTCGACCTGGCGATCACCAAGAACCTCGCGCAGTGCGCCATCCACACCGGGGGCCATCCCGGCCAAGCTGCCGCATACGTAGATGCTTGCACCCTGGCCGATAAAGTCGCGCAACGCCTCAGCCGCTACGCGCAAGCGATCCTGCACGTAGCGTACGCTGCGCGCGTCGCGTGACCAGACGAGGTCGAGTCGTTCAATCGCGCCCTCGTCGCGCCAACGCTCCAGCTCGTCCACATGCAGGCGATCGGAATGCTCATGGCGCTCGCCGAACACCAGCCAGTTGCGCGCGTGCCCACGTGCCATGCGTGTCTTCAGCAGCGCGCGCAGGCCGGCGATACCCGTGCCGTTGCCGATGAACAGGACCGGCCTGTCATCGGCCGGAGCATGGAAGCCCGCATTGCGGCGTACGCGCAAATCGATGCCATCGCCCTCGTGGGCTATGTCCGTGAGCCAGCCGGAGCCACTGCCCAGTAAGCCATCGGCACCGCGCTGCTGGCGCACCACGAGGTGCAGGGCGCCATCGGCCGGCACGGACGCGATCGAATACTCGCGGTGCGGCAGCGACTCATCATCGGCCCGCGACCGGCGTGGGCCGATCTCGGCAATGTCGCCCGCTTCCCAACGGAGGTTCGCAGGATCATCGGGAACGAGCGCAAGGTGGAAGCACGGTGCGCCCGCGCTGCCTGGGTTGAGCAGGCGCCGCTCCTGCAGGAACCACGGCTGGTAGGCAGGGCGCGACCAATCCGGCTGTTCTGCGGCACCCGCCAGCTGTGTGACCTGGCCCTGCCAGTGGCGCAGCGCCCCCTCGTCACCGTTATCGACATCCACCCGATCGAACCAGGGCGTCGCACCACGCTCGCGCAGCCACCGGTCAATGTCCCGACCGAAGGCGCAGAAGTCCTCATAGTCGCGATCGCCCAGCGCGAGGACGGCATACTTCAGCGCGCGCAGGTCAACGGCCACGCGCATCACATCGCGCTGGAATGCTGTCGCGGTATCCGGCGCATCGCCTTCGCCCGTGGTGCTGGCCACGAACAACGCACGCGTGTGCGACGAAAGGTCGGCCGCGGAAAGAGATGCCATGTCGCGCAGTTCGACAGCGATGCCACCCGCGCGCAACGATGCGGCCGTTCGCTCAGCCAGTTCCGTCGCGAAGCCGGTCTGCGAGGCGTGCACCACCAGGATACCGCCAGGTGTCTGCAGCGCCGGATCGCGCCGCCGTGGGCGGGTGGCGACGGCGACCCATGCGGCCCAGCCCACGGCCGCCATGCCAGCCCACGCCACTCGCCCTGGCTGGCCCACGCGCAGGCCAGAGAAATCCTGCCAGTGGGCGAATAACGCGACCGCCAGCAAGAGCAATGCGCCAATGCCAAGCTGCCCCCACGCGCTTTTCACTGAACGGCCTTTACGAATGCCGGCGACATGCGCTCTTCGAACTTGCCATCGCCGCGATAAAGGACAAACAGCACGGCAATGCCATGCTGCTTCGCGTAGACCATGCCCTCGTCGGGGCCGAGCACCGTCATCGTGGTGCCCAGCGAATCGGCATGCATGCAGTCATCCGCCACGATGCTCACCGAGGCCACGGTATGTGCCACGGGATAGCCGGTGCGCGGATCGATGTGGTGCGAATAGAACCTGCCGCCGGATTCAAAAAAGTGGCGGTAGTCGCCCGACGTCGCGATCGCCTTGTCGGTCAGTGAGACGATGCGCTCCACCTCGTCAACGCTATCGACCGCCGCCGATGCCGCGCCGGGGCGTTCTATCCCCACATGCCATGGGGTGCCGTCAGGCTTGTGACCATGCGCGCGCAGCTCACCGCCCACCTCGACCAGGTATGACGTGACGCCTTCGCGATCGAGGAAGCGGGCGACCTGGTCCACGCCGAAGCCCTTGGCGACCGAGGAAAGATCGACATACACGCCGCCGGGCTGGAAGGCGCGATGGCCGACGTCGTCGAGCTTGATGCGTTGCCAGCCCACGCGTGCGCGTGCCGCGGCGATCGCCGCGGTATCGGGGGCATCGTGTGGGCGTTTGTCCGGGCCGAACCCCCACAGGTTGACCAGCGGGCCCACGGTGGGGTCGTAAGCCCCCCCGGAATCCCTGGCCAGCGACAGCGCGTAGCGCAGCACGCCGTAGAACTCCGGTGGCAAGGCCTGCCACGTACCCGCAGGTGCGCGGTTGAAGCGACTCAGGTCGGAGTCGGCTTCATAGGTGCTCATCTGCGCGACGACACGATCCACTTCCGCCTGGATGCCGCGTTCGATGGCGGTCTCCCTGGCGTTGGGCGGCAGCACGGCGTTCACTGACCACGTCGTGCCCATGGTCTCGCCCTCGAAGCGGCGTACATCGGTGGCCGTGGCCGTAAAACATGTCAGCCACAGCAGTAATGCGAGCCCCCTGCAGGAGCGCGCTTGCGCGCGATGGGGCTTGCGGCAACGTGCACCGCGTGCAAGCAGGCTCCTGCAGGGAACGGCGATCACTGCGGCAGCACTTCCAGCGTGGCGGTGTAGGCGACGCGGCGCTGCTTGGCTTCCTTCGTCGAGGTCTTGTCGTCTTCGGTCGACGCATTCACCCAGTACATGCCCGGCGTAGCGAAGGTAAAGCTGAACTTGCCGTCCTTGTCCGTCTGCGTATCCATTTCGTCCTGCGCGTTGCGGTAACGCGTGGCGCCATCAATCGCGGTGACCTTGAGGTTACCGGCCGGCTTGCCATCCAGAAGGAGCTGGAAGGTGGCCTTCTCGCCCGTGACCAGGTCGTTCGGCTGGGTGACGGGCACAAGCTCCAGGCCCTTGCCCGTGGGCTTGAGCGCGGCGCCGCCGGGCTTGCCCTGGGTCACGAACGTTTCCACGCGCGACGCCATCTCGCTCACCTTCACATCCTTCGCATTGGCGGGGATGGCCGTTTTCAGATCGGCCGCGCTACCGCGCCAGCGCTTCTTCTGGCCATCCACTTCGTAGTTCGCGAACAAGCCCTGGTTCACCAGTGCGATGCGGTACGTGCCTTTCTGAGGCACGGGCAGGTCGAACGCGCTGCGGTACTTGCCGGTCCACGGGTTCTCGGGCTTCACCTGGGTACCGTCGGGGGCGGTGATCACCAACTGGTCCAACTGCGCCGGGAAGTGATCGGGGTAGTACAGATCGTTGGAAACGGCGGCATCGACCGTCACCCACGCATCGTCGCTGGAGACCACCGTGGTGGAGGGCACGATCCACATCTTGTGCGCCTGGGCCGCGAAAGGAAGGATCAGCGCGGCGGCAAGCGCGGCACGAACAAACACATGCTTCATGGAAAGCTCCGGTCAGGGATTAAGGTCGAGGGTGATCTGGCCGAGTTCGTCCGTACCCTTCGCGGAAAGGTGCACGGGGGCCTTTGCTGGCCAGTCGAACGCGATGCGCTGCGTCTCGTGGCCACCCACCTCGCGTGCGGCCTCGACGATCAGTTCGTAATGCCCCGGGGCAAGGGTGCCCAGTGGCGGCTTGCCATCGGTGAAGCGCAACTGGTGCTGGCCCGCGGGACGCGTGGCACCCGAGACGCCATCGATCGGCATGGTCTGGTCGCGGCCGGAACGGCGCCACCACTGGCGCATGTCCTTCAGCCACTTGGTGCCTTCGCCGCTCGCTTTTTTCACGTCGTACCAGACAGCCAGGTTGGCGGCGACGGTGTGATCCTCGCGCTCAACCCACACAGCCACGTAGGGGCGGTGATACTCGGCCACCTTCAGCGTGGGGATCTCGACGGTGAGGTTCATGTCCGCCGCAGCAACCGGGGCGGCGAGGAAGCAGAGCGCGAGGGGAAGCATCCGGCGCATGGCGATCCTTGGGTCAGTGGATGAAAAGCAGGGCAAGCACCAGGGGCAGCACGAAACCGAGCGCCACGAGCGGCCAGGTCATGCCACGCTGGCTGGCGTGCATCTTGAGCAGGAGCAACCCCGTGGCCGCGAACACCACGCAGGCCAGGGCGAACACATCGATGAACCAGCGCCACGCGGGGCCGGTATTCCGCCCCTTGTGCAGATCGTTGAACCAGGCGAGCCAGCCGCGATCCGTCGATTCGTACTGCACCTCGCCGGTCTCGCGATCGATGCTGACCCACGCATCGCCGCCCGGCCGGGGCAGCGAGAGGTACACCTCGTCGTCGCTCCAGTCGCCATCGCGGCCGGCAATGTCTGCACCGGTCTGCTCCCGGACATAGCGGGCGACAACGGCGTCGACAGGGGCCGATTTACGGCCCGGATCCACCAGGCGTTTCAGCATGGCGCCGGGTAACGTCGCCGCATGCCGTTCCACCTGCGGCGCCGCTTCGATCTGCGCCGCGTGGTTCAACGTGAAGCCGGTCACCGAAAACATGAACAGCACCACGAGGGATACCGCCGAACTGATCCAGTGCCAGCGGTGCAGGTGCTTGAGCCAGAACGCGCGGCGTGGCCGGTCGACGGTGTCGCGCATGCGTGGTCAGTGCCCCTGGTGGCAGTTCGGAAAGCCTGCCGATGTTAACCTCAATGCGAATCGTTCGCAATTAGCGGAAAGGGACTGGAAAGCCTGCCGCGACAACATGCGAACACCCCACCACGGAGCGTATGCTTGCCCACCATGCGCATACTCTTAGCCGAAGACGACGCTTCTATCGCCGCCGCGGTTCGTTCCGCCCTGCAGCAGGGCGGCCACGCCGTCGACCACGTCCCCGATGGCGCCAGCGCCGACCACGCCCTGCGCGATCACGATTACGACCTTCTTGTACTCGACCTGGGCTTGCCGCAGCTGGATGGCAGCGATGTACTCAGCCGTGCCCGCAAGCGCGGCGCCAGCCTGCCGGTGCTTGTGGTCACCGCCCGCGAAGGCCTGAAGGAACGCGTTCGCGTGCTCGACCTGGGCGCCGACGATTACCTGGTGAAGCCCTTCGCCCTTGCCGAGTTCGAGGCACGGGTGCGCGCCCTGCTCCGCCGGCGTGCAAGCAACGGTACGCCCGAATTCCGTATTGGACGCCTGCGCCTGGATATCCCCGGGCACAGGGCCTGGATCGGTGACTCGCCGCTCGACCTCACCGCGCGTGAGTTCGGCTTGATCGAAGCGCTGGCCACGCGCGCCGACAAGGTCACGAGCCGCGCCCAGCTGGTGGAGGCCCTGTGCAACTGGGACGAAGACCTGACCGATAACGGCCTGGATATCGCCCTGCACCGCCTGCGCAAGAAGCTCCAGGGCTCGGGCACCAACGTCCGCACGATCCGTGGCCTGGGCTACCTGCTCGAAGAAACGGCCGATGCCTGAACGCCGCCATGCGGCGCGCCGGCCGGCGCGCCCCAGCCTGCGCCGGCGTCTGCTCACCTTCCTGCTCGTGCCCGTGCTCGGCGTGCTGCTGGCCGATGCGGTAGTCGGCTACTTCGTGGCGCTGGCCTACTCCAATCGCGTACACGATGCCGATCTTTCGGATTCGGCGCTGACACTGGCGGAGATGATCGGCAGTGATGCGCTGAACGGCGAACTGACCGCGCAGGCGCGCTTTCTTCTCGAATACGATCCGGATGGGCGCAACTACTACGAAGTAATCAGCGATCGCCACGGCCGGATCATCGGCAACGCCGAGCTGGCCGTACCGAGCCGGGATCCGGTGGAGGTCGACGCCGCGCCGCTGCTGTATGACACGGACCTTGGCCACAAGCCGGTGCGCGCGGCGGTCATGCGCGTCGCGAACCGGCACGACCCTGGCGATACGATCACTATCAAGGTGGCGGAAAATCTTCGTGATCGCCACCAGCGCGCCCGCGAAATCCTGCTGCTCACGTTGCCCATGCAGGCGTTGCTGATCATTGCCGTGCTGTCGCTGGTGTGGTTCGGGGTGAGCCACGGCCTGGGCGTACTTGAGCCGCTTACGACCCGCCTTGGCCGGCGCGGCCACGACCTGGGGCCGATCGGCGAAGAGGACGTGCCGGTCGAGATCCTGCCGCTGACGCGCACCATCGATGACCTGTTCGCCCGCATGCGCAACATGCTGGGGCTGCAGGAGCGCTTTATCGCCGATGCCGCGCACCAGCTGCGCACGCCGTTGGCAGGCATCCAGCTCCACGTCGAGCGTGTCGGCAACGGCAGCGATCCGGCACAACAACAGGACGCCCTGGCCCACATCCACCGCCTGGCCGCCCGCGCCGCGCGCACGTCCGCCCAGTTGCTGGCACTGACCCGGACCCAATCGCCCGATCTCCCCGACCACGATGGCATGGCCGTGATCGACCTGTCGCAGGTCGTGCCCGAAGCCGTGGGCATGCGCGTGCACCAGGCGCTGAACCTGGGCGTGGACCTTGGTTACGAAGGCGCGGAAAGCGCCTGCCTGGTCCGCGGCGATGCCCTGCAGATCCAGGAAGTGATCGACAACCTCGTGGATAACGCCTTCCACTACGCGGGCCGCGGCCGTTGCGTAACGGTGTCGGTCACCTGCGAGGGCGACGATGCCGTGCTCGCCGTCGACGACGACGGCCCGGGCGTCGAGGAAGCGTTTCTCGACCAGTTGGGCGAGCGCTTTTTCCGTGTGCCCGGCGGCGACGAAGATGGGACCGGCCTGGGCCTGGCGATCGTTGAAAGCATTGCGGAACGCCACGCGGCGCGGGTGCACTTTGCCCGCTCGGCGCTGGGCGGCCTTCGCGTAGAGCTGCGCCTGCCGCGAATTCTTGCGGCCGCCTGATCGGCGGAAAGCTCGCTGAAACCACGCCTTGCGAGCATGCCTGCCATGAGAAGGCGAAGGCGCGAGGCCCTGGCGTGAGCGATGCGACGGAATTCCAGTTCGAAGGTGGGCGCGATGGCGTCCTGCTCATCCACGGGCTGACCGGCACTCCCACGGAAATGCGCATCCTCGGCAAGGGCCTGAACCGCGCCGGCTTCACCGTGGTGGGCGTCCGCCTGGCTGGCCATTGCGGCACCGAGGCTGACCTGCTGTCCACGACATGGCAGGACTGGTACGCCAGCGTGGAAGCCGCGGCGGAGCAGCTGCGCGGCAAGGTGGATCGCCTGTTCGTGGCGGGCCTTTCCATGGGCGCCATCCTGGCCCTTCGGCTGGCCGCCGTACGTCCGACATGGGTCGACGGCGTCGGCGTGTTTGGCGCGACGTTTCGTTACGACGGCTGGTCCATCCCGTGGGCGGGCCGGCACCTCTCCTTCATCCTGCCGATCTGTAAACGCCTGGGCATTTGCCGCACGCGCAGCTTCATTGAACAGCCGCCCTATGGCATCCGCGATGAGCGCCTGCGCGCGCAGGTGAGCGCGGCCATGTTCTCCGGCGACAGCGAAGCCGCGGGCCTGCCGGGCAACCCATGGCATGCCCTCGCGGAAATGGTCTGGCTCGCGCGTGACGTACGCAAGCGCCTGCCCGATGTCGTCGCGCCCTGCTTCATCGCTCACGCCGCCGATGACGATGTCGCCAGCACGGCCAACGCGGACATGGTGGCCCGCCGCGTGCGCGGCCCGGTTGAAATGCTGCTGCTGGCCGATAGCTACCACATGATCACGATCGATCGTGAACGCCGCACGCTGATCGAACGCAGCGCCGATTTCTTCACGCGCGTGGCCCGTGAGGCACGTCCCGCGCGCATGGCCGCGTAAGCATGAACGGGCTGGCCTTCGCGCTGTGGTTCGCCAACCTGCTGCTGGATACCGGTGGCCAGCTCGCATTCAAGGCGGCAGCGAGCGATGAGCGCGCCGGTGATGGCGTGGCCCGCTGGAAGTACATGCTGGGCCGTCGCTGGATCTGGGCGGGCATGGCCTGCTACGTCGTCGAGTTCGTCGTCTGGGTCGCGTTCCTGTCGCTCGTGCCGTTGTCGCAAGGCGTGCTGCTGGGCTCGATCAACATCGTGGCCATCATGATCGCGGGCCGGTTGCTGTTCCGCGAACGGCTCAGCCCCATGCGCGTGACCGGGATCCTGCTGGTGGCCGTGGGCGTCGCCATCGTGGGAGCGGGCACATGAAGCGCTTCTACGTCATCGGCTTCGCCCTGCTGCTCGCGTTCGACACCCTGAACCTTGTCTGTTTCAAGCTTGCGGGCAACCACGCGCTGCCCGTGGAGCTGAGCGCGGCGTGGCTCGCACGCGTATTCTCGCACCCGTGGATCTACGGCGCGGTGATTGGCTACCTCGGCGCGTTCGTCACCTGGATGAGCCTTCTCAAGCACGCCCCCGTCGGCCCGGCATTTGCCGCCTCGCACCTCGAGGTGGTGAGCGTGATGGTGTTGTCGTACTGGGTATTCAGTGAGCCTGTATCCCCCATGCAAATGCTTGGTGCGCTGGCCATCGTGGCAGGCATCGTCTGCCTGGCGTTCGCTGAAGGCGATGAAGGTACCGGCGATGTGGTTCCGGCCTGAGCGCGAAGCACCGCCGACGGCAGGCTTGCCCCTGGGCATCACCGATCTGGGTGGCGAAGTGCGCGCCCCCCTCACGGCACTGGCCGCGCAGTGGCTGGGCGTCGAGGAAGCGCAGCTGGAGTGTTCCGGCACCGCGGCACTGACCGTCGCGCTGACGGCGCTCTCGGGCCATGCTCGCAGCCGACGCGACGTCGTGATTCCCGCGTTCACCTGCCCGCTCGTGCCACTGGCGATCCGGCGCGCCGGACTCGAGCCGCGCCTGGTCGACCTGCGCGCCGGGCATTTCGACATGGATCCCGTGCGCCTGGCAGAAGCCTGTAACGAACGAACGTTGGCGATCGTACCCACGCACCTTGGCGGGCGTGTGGCGGATGTCGCTACCGCGAAGGCGGTGGCCGCGGCGACCGGCGCCTACGTGGTCGAGGATGCAGCGCAGGCGTTCGGCGCGTTCCTGGACGGGCGGGCGGCAGGGACACACGGCGACGTCGGCTTCTTCAGCCTTGCCGCAGGCAAGGGCTTGTCGATCTTCGAAGGCGGTTTGCTCGTGGCACGCGACGACGCCGTGCGCGACAGCATCCGGCGAACATCACGCCGTATCGCCGGC
The DNA here is from genome assembly GCF_023078495.1 of Luteibacter aegosomatissinici. Classification (NCBI taxonomy): domain Bacteria; kingdom Pseudomonadati; phylum Pseudomonadota; class Gammaproteobacteria; order Lysobacterales; family Rhodanobacteraceae; genus Luteibacter; species Luteibacter aegosomatissinici. The sequence goes on from NZ_CP095742.1 coordinate 3,821,737, forward strand.
TGGCACCCCGGCTGGGAGTTGCGCCGGACGCTGGAGCTCGCGGGCTACGCCGCGTTCTATCGTCCGCGCGGCCTTGGCATGGCCTACGGCGGCCCGCTGCGCCGTGCGCTCCGGCGCGGCGACCTGCTCGGCGCAGCGGGTGAGCATTTCGGCATGGATTTCCCGTTGCATCGCGTGGGCCGCTGGCGGCGTGCGGTGGGTGCACGCGCCTTCCACCGGCTGCCCCTGTTCATTGAGACCACCACCACGCAGGCACGTGCGCGCGTGCCTGCCCTCGCCTCTATTCCCGGTGTCCACGTCTACTCGGACGATAGCGGGACCTGGCCGTACCTGATGCTGCTGCTCCCCGATGAAAGCACCCGCGACGCGGTGCTGCAGCGCTTGTGGGCCTCGCGCCACGGCGTAGCGCGCATGTTCGTGCACGCGCTTCCGGATTATCCCTACCTCGCGCCAATGGCCGGGGGTGACGACGTGCCGAATGCGCGGGAGTTCGCGGCTCGTACATTGACGGTAACCAATAGCCCATGGCTCGACGACGCATCGTTCGAGCATGTCTGCGCGGTGATCGAGGCTACTGTCGTTTCACGGGGCGCCCCCGCCTATCCGGCAACAGGTACCGTCACCGGATTGCCCTCCACCTTCGCATAGAACCCCTCCCGCGACGCGCCCGGCCTGCCAGCGGGCGCCACCCGCTGCCCACAAATGCCCGCAAATGCCTGCGATCGGCCCGACCTGGTGCCGCTGCCGCGCCGATGGCGGGCTAACCATGCCTTCGACCATTCGAGGAAGGAGGACCACCATGTTTCGCTGGACGCAATCGATTACCGCCAAGGTGCTCGGCATTGGCGTGCTCGCCCTGTTGATGCTGATTCCACTCACCCAGGCCGATGGCCTGGTTCGCGAACGGCAAAGCATGCGCGATACCGCCATTCACCGTGTCTCCGATGGCTGGGGTGGCGCTCAGGGCATCGGTGGCTTTGTCATTGCCATGCCTTCGCTTGAGCCAGCGCGCGACGTGCACAGCGGTGCCGCGGCGACGCGCGATGCCGTGCATATCGTGCTGGCCGACGAGATCGCGACGACGGCGGACCTGGCTGTCAGTAAACGGCGTAGCGGCATGTACGAAGTACCCGTTTACACCGGCGATGTCACGATCCGCGGCCGCTTCATACCCGCGGATGTGAACCGCGCTGCACAGGAAAGTGGTGCAACGCTGTTCCCGGAGCGGGCGGAACTGCGCCTGCTCATCGCCGATACGGTCGGCTTGCAGGGGATTACCGCCGTCACGGTGGATGGGCGGCCTGTGCGCCTGGCGTCGTCATCCGCGCGCATGGGCCCCTACAGCGTGCTGTCCGTGCCGATGCCGATCGACACCACGCGCGACACCCCGATCGATTTTGCCCTCACCTTGCGTATCGCCGGTACCGAGGCCTTTTCGGCACTCCCGCTGGCGCGCTCCAGCACGGTGCGGCTGCGCTCGGCGTGGCCGGACCCCTCGTTCCAGGGAGCGCTGCTGCCGGGCAAGAGCCAGGTTACGCCGCAAGGCTTCGATGCCACCTGGCAGGCACTGGACCTCAACCGGGCGTATGGGCAGCACTGGGACGGGACGGACCAGGAGATCAATGGCCGTTTGCAGGCATCCGCGTTCGGCGTGCGACTGGTCCAGCCTGGCAGCGTCTACCAACAGAATGATCGCGCCGGAAAGTATGGCCTGCTGTTCATCGCGCTGACCTTCGTCGCCTTCTTCCTCTTCGAGGTGCTCAAGGGCCTGCGCCTGCATCCGGTGCAGTACCTGTTGGTCGGTGCGGCCATGGCCAGCTTCTATGTGCTGTTGCTGGCCCTGTCGGAGCAGGTTGGCTTCGGCGCTGCCTACCTCGCCGCGGCCGCGACCGTGGTCCTGATCGTGGGCGGCTATGCCTCCGCCGTCTTGCGCGCCCGGGGTGCCGGCCTGGTGCTGGGCGGCGTATTGGCCCTGGTTTACGCCATACTGTATGGCCTGATCGGCGCGGAGCAGTACGCGCTGCTGATCGGCTCGGTCGTACTGGTCGCCGTCATCGCGCTGCTCATGTACCTCACGCGCCGCATCGACTGGTACGCCTACGGGGTGCCGTTCAACAGCCAGACGGAAACGCCATGAACTTCCTCGCCATCGAAACCTCCACTGAAGCCTGTTCCGTCGCGCTGGTCCACGGCGATGAGGTGATCGAACGCAGCGAAATCGCCCCGCGCCGGCATGCCGAGCTGGTGTTGCCCATGGCCGACGCCCTGCTGGCCGAAGCCGGCCTTTCCCGCGAGGCGTTGAACGGCATCGCCGTCGGCCGTGGCCCCGGGGCATTCACCGGCGTGCGCCTGGGCGTGTCGCTGGCCCAGGGCATGGCCATGGCGCTGGACCTGCCCGTTGTCACGGTCTCGTCGCTCGAGGCACTCGCGCTGGAAGCCCCTGAAGACGACGCGGCGATCCTGTCGATCATCGATGCACGCATGGGCGAGATCTATGTCGCGGCGTGGCGCCGGGAGGACGATGGCAGCGTGAGCCTGCTGGACCACGAGCGCGTCGATACCGCTGCCGCCCTGGTGTTGCCCGAGGCCAGCGCGTGGCATGTCGTAGGTACGGGCTGGGCTACCTACGAGGCGGTACTTCGCGAGCGTATTCACGCGCCCATACGCTCGGCGGATGGCGCGCGTTTTCCGCAGGCAAGGCACGTCGCCGAAATTGCTGCGAAACGGTTCCGCCATGGCGATGCCGTGGCGCCGGAACTGGCGTTGCCGGTGTACCTGCGTGACAAGGTCGCGCTGACCCTGGTGGAACAGGGCAAGGCCTGACAGGCTTTTGCGCGCTCCTACAGGTCCTTGTCGAAAAACGCCTGGACGTCGCCCAGCTCGCGCGTACGCGGCATGGGCGGCAGGCTGGACAGGAACAGGCGGCCGTAACCCTTGGTGGTGAGCCGCGGGTCGCACAGCACCAGGACGCCACGATCGTGCACATCGCGGATGAGCCGGCCTGCGCCCTGCTTCAGCGCAATGACCGCCGTGGGCACCTGCCAGCCCATGAACGGGTTGATGCCGGATTCCTCCAGCGCCTCCAGGCGTGCCTGCAGCACCGGATCGTCGGGCATGGCGAAGGGCAGCTTGTCGATCACCACCACGCTCAGCGCGTCGCCAGCCACATCCACACCCTCCCAGAAGCTGGCGGCGCCCAGCAGTACACCACGCCCACTGAGGCGGAATTCTTCCAGGAGACGGTGGCGTGGCGCCGTGCCCTGGACGAACAGCGGCCACGGCACGCGGCCTTCCAACAACTCCGCCGCGCGCCGCAAGGCACGGTGCGAGGTGAACAACAGGAATGCGCGCCCGTCCGAAGCCTCGAGAACAGGCTTGATCGCCGCGACCACCTTGTCGGTGAAATCTCGCGCGGATGGATCGGGCAGATCCTTTGGCAGGTACGCGAGAGCCTGCCGGCCGTAATCGAAGGGGCTTTCCACATGCAGCGTGCGCGGATCCTCCAGCCCGAGCTGGCGTGCGAAATGCTGGAAATCGCCGGCAATGGAGAGCGTGGCCGAGGTGTGGATCCACGCCGCATCGGTGGACATGCGCATGGCGCGCAGCGGTGAGGCCAGGTCCAGCGGCGTGGCGTGCAGGGCAAAACCACGCGGCCAGGTCTCGTACCAGCGCACGTCAGCGGCGGAGTGTTCCTCGGCGATGCGATCGAGGCGCAGGCTGAGCATTTGCGCACGCTCATGGACGTTAGCCAGCCCGCGCGAGCGCTCCGCCAGCCCGGCGAGGAGATCGGCCATGGCGGCCACCACGTCGCGTAGTTCGCCCATCAGATCGTGGGCCGCGGCATCCCGTTCCAACGCGCTGAATGCACCCTTCGGCGGCAGCGGCTCCATGGCCAGGCGCAGACGCCTCACGAGGTTCTGCACGGCCTCGACAGGCTCCAGCAACTGGCTGGTCGCACCGGTCACGCCCTGGGCCTCGGCCAGCGCATCCTGGCCAAGGTCTACCAGCTGGCGCGATCCGACGCTCTGGGAGAAGAACTGGCCGGCCAGTTCAGGAATCTGGTGGGCCTCGTCCAGGATGAACGCATCCGCCCCGGGCAGGATCTCGCCGAAGCCCTCCTGCTTGAGCGCCAGGTCGGCCATCAGCAGGTGGTGGTTCACCACCACCAGGTCGGCCTCCATGGCCTCACGCCGGGCCTTCACGACGTGGCAATCCTCGAAGAACCGGCATTCACTGCCAAGGCAGTTCTCAGGGGTGGATGTCACTCGCGGCCACACCGAGGAATCTTCTGGAATATCAGCCATTTCCATGCGGTCGCCGCGACGGGTACGGGCGGACCAGGCGCGGATGGCGGAAAGCTGCGTGGCCAGCTGGCGGTCAGGGTTACCCTCGCGCACGGCCTGGTCCAGGCGGTACAGGCACAGGTAATTGGCGCGGCCCTTGAGCAGGCTGACCTTGGCCCGGCTACCCAGCACGTGATGAACCCGGGGCAGATCGCGGAAGAACAGCTGGTCCTGCAGGGCCTTGGTGCCCGTGGACACGATGACCTTGCGCCCGGATTCAAGGGCTGGGACGAGGTAAGCGAAGGTTTTGCCGGTGCCCGTCCCCGCCTCGGCGATCAGCACGTCGCGCTCATCGATGGCCTGCGCCACGGCGGCGGCCATGTGCTGCTGGGCTTCACGTGGCGCGAATCCCGGTACTTCACGGGCGAACGGGCCCTCCGCGCCAAGGATCGCGGCCACTTCGTGTTCAGTCATCGGGCCAGTATCGCCTACAATGGTGGTCTTTTCGCCTGTCAATCCGCGCGCCTACACGGCCCGCGCCGGGAACCTACGCATGGACAAGAGTTTCGAGCCCAGCCTGATCGAGTCGAAGTGGTACGCCCAGTGGGAAGCCAATGGCTACTTCAAGCCATCCGGCAAGGGCACGCCCTACACGATCATGCTGCCGCCGCCCAACGTCACGGGCACGCTGCACATGGGCCATGCGTTCCAGCACACCATCATGGACACGCTGGTGCGCTACCACCGCATGCGCGGCTACGACACCCTGTGGCAGCTGGGCACCGACCACGCCGGCATCGCGACCGAAATGGTGGTTACCCGCCAGCTCAACGCCGAAGGCAAGCAGCGCTCCGATTTCGACCGTGATTCCTTCATCGCCCGGGTGTGGGAATGGAAGAAGGAATCCGGCGGCACCATCGGCCGGCAGATGCGCCGCATGGGCGTGTCGGGCGACTGGAGCCGCGAAGTCTTCACCATGGACGAAGGCCCGTCGAAGGCCGTCGTCGAAACCTTCACCCGCCTGCACCAGGAAGGCCTGATCTACCGTGGCCAGAAACTGGTCAACTGGGACCCCGTGCTGAAAACGGCCATCTCCGACCTGGAAGTGGTGAGCGAAGAGGAAGACGGTTCGCTGTGGTCGATCCGCTACCCGCTGGCCGATGGTTCGGGCGAGCTGATCGTCGCCACCACGCGCCCGGAGACCATGCTCGGCGACGTGGCCGTGGCCGTGCACCCGGAAGACGAGCGCTATGCGCACCTTATCGGCCACATGCTCGCCCTGCCCCTGTCCGATCGCCAGATCCCGATCATCGCCGATGATTACGTGGAGAAGGATTTCGGCACCGGCTGCGTGAAGATCACCCCGGCGCACGATTTCAATGACTACGCCATCGGCCAGCGCCACAACCTGCCGATGATCAACATCCTCACCGACGACGCGGCGATCAACGACGCGGCGCCGGAGAAATACCGCGGCATGGATCGCTATGTCGCGCGCAAGGCCGTGCTTGCCGATCTCGAAGCGCAGGAACTGCTCGTCGAGACGAAAAAGCACAAGCTGCAGGTGCCGCGCGGCGATCGTACCGGCCAGGTCATCGAGCCGTACCTCACGTGGCAGTGGTTCGTGAAGATGGACACGCTGGCCGCGCGCGGCATGGAGCTGGTTGAGCAGGGCCATGTGAAGTTCGTGCCCGAGAACTGGATCAACACGTACCGCCACTGGCTGGGCAACATCCAGGATTGGTGCATCAGCCGCCAGCTCACCTGGGGCCACCAGATCCCGGCGTGGTACACCAGCGAAGGCACCGTCATCGTCGCCCACGACGAGGCCGAGGCCACGACGCTTGCCGCCGCCCAGGGCTACACCGGCGCACTGCGCCGCGACCCGGATGTGCTCGAGACCTGGTTCTCGTCCTCGCTGTGGAGCCACTCCACGCTGGGCTGGCCCGATCCGCAGGCACAGGCCGAGCGCGGCTTCGATCGCTACCTGCCGACCAACGTGCTGGTCACCGGCTTCGACATCATCTTCTTCTGGGTTGCCCGGATGATCATGATGACCGACCACTTCACCGGCGAAGTGCCGTTCAAGGATGTCTACGTCACGGGCCTGATCCGCGACAAGGACGGCCAGAAGATGTCGAAGTCGAAGGGTAACGTCCTCGATCCGCTCGACCTGATCGACGGCATCACCCTGGACGACCTGCTGGCCAAGCGGACGCGCGGGCTCATGCAGCCGAAGATGGCCGAGAAGATCGAAAAGGCCACGCGCAAGGAATTCGCCGAAGGCATCCCCGCGTTCGGCGCCGATGCGCTGCGCTTCACGTTTGCCTCGCTCGCCACGCATGGCCGCGATATCAAGTTCGACCTGGAGCGCGCCGCTGGCTACAAGGCGTTCGTCAACAAGCTGTGGAATGCCTCGCGCTTCGTGCTGATGAACCTGGGCGACGGCCCGGTGGCGAAGGTCGCCCCGTCCACGGAAGCCGAGCGCTGGATCCTCACCCGCCTGCGTGACACGCTGGCCACGGTAAAGGAACAGCTTGCGCTCTATCGTTTCGACCTTGCCTCGCAGGCACTGTACGAGTTCACCTGGAACGAGTTCTGCGACTGGTTCCTGGAGCTGTCCAAGCCGGCACTGAATGGCAGCGACGAAACGGCCATCGCCTCCACGCGCTACACCCTGGTGCATGTGCTGGAAACGCTGCTGCGCGCGCTGCATCCGCTCATTCCGTTCGTCACCGAAGAGATCTGGCAGAACGTGCGCCCGCTGCTCGGCATCGAAGGCGAGACGATCATGCTTCGCCCGTATCCGGAAGCCGAGGAAATCACGGGCGATACCGCGGCAACGGCGGAGATCGAATGGGTGAAGGACGTACTCACCGGCGTGCGCCGCATTCGCGCGGAAATGAACATCGCCCCGGGCAAGGTCATTCCGCTGCTGCTCGCCGATGGCGATGCGGCTGATCGTGCGCGTGCCGCCAAGTTTGCCGCACAGATCGCCTTCCTCGGCCGCGTGGAGACGCCGGTGTGGGTGGAAGGTGAAGAGCCCGCTGCCGCGGTGGCTGTCATCGGCGGCATGCGCGCGCTGATCCCGCTGGAAGGCCTGATCGACGTGGGCGCGGAGAAGACCCGCCTGGCCAAGGAAATTGCCCGCGTGGAAGGCGAGATCAAGAAGTGCGAAGCGAAGCTGGGCAACGCCAACTTCGTCGCCAATGCACCGGCGGAAGTGGTGGAGCAGGAGCGCCAGCGCATCACCGACTGGACCCGCCAGGCCGATGCCATGCGTGAGCAAGCCCGAAAGCTGGGCGGCTGACAGCATCTGTAGGAGCCCACCCTGTGGGCGACGCTGCCGCGAGACCACCGTGCGACCGGCGGCACTATCGCGAAAGATGTCGCCCACAGGGTGGGCTCCTACGAAAAAGCCCCGCTTACGCGGGGCTTTTTCTTACATATCGTGCTTGTTCACTTCGAACCCGCCACGCTTGTACTCCGTCCAGCGCGCTCGTGATCCCTCACGTTCCGCCGGATCGGCTGCGACCACCTCCAGCACGCGGTCGAACTGCCCCGGTGCACATACATCGCGCAAGTTGATCACCATCGGCCGGTCGGCGGTTTCCACGCCGGGCGGCACGATGAGTACAGCCGTGTTCTGGTCATCGTCATCCCCCGCCAGCTGGTGGGGGATGAAGGCGTCCTCGTCGAACGCCCACAGGTACTCGTCGATCGCCTCCGCCTGTTCAAAATCGCGGGTGAGGATCAACGTGGGCTGTTGGGCCGCGAACGCGCGCTTGGCGAGTTCGCACACCAGCAGCAGGGGATCCTCGCGGAAACGCGGCTTGTCGATCAGGTAGAAGTCGGCGCGCGGCATCGGGTGCTATCAGCCGGCGACGCGATCGAGCAGCCACTGCGCCAGCAGCGGCACCGGGCGGCCGGTGGCGAGGCCCTTGCGGCCCTCGTCCCACGCCGTGCCGGCGATATCCAGGTGCGCCCAGCGGCGGCCCTCGGTGAAGCGCGCCAGGAAGCAGCCCGCGGTGATGGCGCCAGCGTACTTGCCACCGATGTTCGCCACGTCGGCAAAGCCGGACTCGAGCTGAGACTGGTAGTCATCCCAAAGCGGCAGGCGCCAGGCGCGGTCGAGGGTGTCTTCGCCCGCCGAAAGCAGTTCGGCCGAGAGCGATTCGTCCTTGGTCATCAGGCCGGTAGCATGCTTGCCCAGGGCCACGACGCAGGCACCGGTCAGGGTGGCGGCATCGATCATGGTGTGCGGATCGAAGCGCTTGCCCGTGTAGGTGAGCGCATCGCACAGGATCAGGCGGCCTTCCGCATCGGTGTTCAGCACCTCGATGGTGATCCCTGCCATGCTGGTGAGCACGTCGCCCGGGCGGTAGGCATTGCCATCCGGCATGTTTTCCACGGCGGGGACGACGCAGACCAGGTTCACCGGCAGCTTCATCTTCACGGCCGATACGAAGGCACCGAGCACGCCGGCGGCGCCGCCCATGTCGAACTTCATTTCTTCCATGCCCGGGCCGGGCTTGATGCTGATGCCGCCGGTATCGAAAGTGATGCCCTTGCCCACGAAGGCGTAGGGACGCTCGCCATCCTTGCCACCGTTCCACTGCAAGACCACCAGGCGCGGCTCATTGGCCGAGCCGCGGGCCACGGCCAGCAGGGAGCCCATGCCCTCGCGCTCCATGTCGGCGCGGTCCAGGGCCTCGAACGAGACGCCGTCATGCGCCTCGGCAAAGGCGCGGGCCTGCTCGGCGATGTAGTTGGGGTTGCAGATGTTCGGCGGCAGGTTGCCCAGCTCGCGGGCGAAGCGGACGCCCTCGGCGATGGCGCGAGCCTGCTCCAGGCCGCCTTCGGCATCGGCCGGGCCAGCAAAGGTGACCGCGGCCAGCTCAGGCTGGGCCTTGTCACGCGGCTTCAGGGTGGCGGTATAGCGATACGCCGCATGATCGGTGGCCAGGGCGGCTACGCGAAGCTTCCAGTTGGCGTCGCGGCCCGGGACATCCACTTCGGTAAGCCAGCTGGCAGCCTCGGTGACCGGCAGGCGGCCGATGGCGCGGGCGGCCTCCAGGCTCACCCGCTGGTAGCGGGCGCTGTCGAAGGTCTTCTGGGCGCCCAGGCCCACGACCAGCACACGGGCGGCGGCCACGCCCGCCGGATGCAGCAGGGTAACGAGGTTGCCGACCTTGCCGGTAATATCGCCCGCTTCGACCAGGCGCTTGATGGCACCACCGGCGGCGGTATCGATCCGCGCCGCGGCGCTGGTCAGGACACCGTTCTCGTAGACACCGACCACGGCCACGGGGGTGGCGAAGGCTTCGGGAGCGTTGGAACCAAGGCTGAACTGAACCGTCATGACTTACCGTCCTGCAAAAGCCGCCCGGAGCCCGGACCAGCTAGACTTAAGGTTTGCCGGCCGGGATTGACGCGGCACCAACCGCGAATTCTACCAAATGCTCAGCATCCTCGACCGTTACTTCCTGCGAGAACTCGCCGCCGGCATCGTGGCCACGGCCATCGTGCTGCTGGTGATCTTCGCCGGCGGTGCCTTCGCGGGCGTCCTGCAGAAGGTCGCGAACGGCAGTATCCAGCCCAGCATCATGTTCGAGGTACTGGGCCTGCAGATGCTGGACCTGCTCTCCACCCTGCTGCCCATGGCCGCCTTCCTGGGCACCCTGATCGCCCTGGGCCGCATGTACCGCGAGAGCGAGATGCACGTGCTGGCGTCCTCCGGCATGGGCCCCCGCGGCATGCTGCGCCCCGTCACCCTGCTGGCCGTGCTGGCCACGATCCTGGTGGGCATCCTTTCCCTGTGGGCCGGCCCCTGGTCGGCGCGCAAGGCCGACCAGGTCATCGCCGCCGCCAACAAGTCCGTGATCGCCGCCGGCCTCGATGCGGGCCGCTTCACCGAACTGCCGGGCAAGGGCGGCATCATCTTCGTCGATACCCTGAGCCGTGACGGCACGGTCCTGGGCAAGACCTTCCTGGCCACCGACCGCGTGGATTCGGACGGCAACCCCCAGGTCCGGGTGGTGAATGCCAGGCACGGCCAGATGTACCAGGAGAGCAACGGGCAGGATCGCTTCCTCGCCCTGTACGACGGCTGGCAATTCGAGATCCCGCTGGCAGGCGACAACTGGCGGCGCATGAAGTACGTACGCAACGATGTGTCGCTTTCCAACATCAGCGATGACGACGAGGACACCGACCCGGCCCACGAATCCACCACGGTGGATCTGTTCAAGGCCGGCACAGCCGATGCGCTGGGTGAGCTGGTATCGCGCTTCGCCGCACCGGTGTCCACCCTCGTGCTGATGATGATGGTGCTGCCCATGTCGCGGCAGGCGCCACGCGATGCGCGTTACGGCCGCCTGCTGGTCGCCGTGCTCTCCTACTTCCTGTATGTGGTGTGGCAGCTCATCGCCCGCACACAGATCATCAAGGGCCACCTGCACACGTCGGTGCCGATCTGGGTGCTGCACGTCATCGTGTTTGCCGTGGCCGCCTGGTTCTTCTGGAAGCAGAACGCACCCCGTCGCGTAAAGGTGGCCGCGTAATGGCTACCTTCGCCATCAAACGTGCCGACCGCCTGATCGGTGCGAGCGTCCTGAGCACCTTGCTGCTGGTATGGCTGGTGCTCGCCGGTTTCGATTCGCTACAGCAGTTCGTGCGCCAGCTGGGCAACATCGGCAAGAACGGCTTCTCGCTGTACGACGCCATCGCTTACATCATGCTGACGGTGCCCCGGCGCCTGTACCAGATGTTCAGCAATGCGGCGCTTATTGGCGGTTTGCTGGGCCTGGGCGGCCTGGCTGCCACCGGCGAGCTCACCGCGCTGCGCGCCGCGGGCATGTCCAAGCTGCGCATCGCTGTCTCGGCCGCGGGCGTCGTGGCCTTTATCACCATCCTCGTGGTGATCATGGGCGAGACCATCGCACCGTACGGTGACCAGCATGCCCAGGCCATCCAGGTACGCATGCGCTCGAGCAACCTGGGTTCCACCAGCAGTGGCCTGTGGGCGCGCGATGCGGGCAAGATCATCAACGCCAAGTCCGCCATCGCCACGCAGGAAGGCGACCTCACCACGGTGAAACTGGTGGACGTGCGCGTCTTCACGTTCACGCCCGATGGCCAGGTCGCGGAGTTCTCCCACGGCGACAGCGCGATCCACGACGGTAACCAGTGGGTGATGACCAACGTGCGCACGACCACGCGTGACGACGCTGGCATTCATAGCCTGACCGCGCCGACGCAGACCTGGAAATCCCGGCTGAACCCGCATGTGCTGGAACAGTCGATCATCCACCCCGAATACCTTTCCATGTCCGACCTGCGCCGGAACATGCGCTACCTCGAATCGAACGGGCAGAACCCGGGTGCCTACGCCGTAGCGTTCTGGGGGCGGGTCATCTTCCCGTTCAACGTGCTGGTGCTGGTGCTCTGCGCCATGCCGTTCGCCTTCGGTTCGTTGCGCTCGGGCGGCTTCGGCAAGCGCCTGTTCATCGGCATCATCCTGGCGATCGGCTGGTACTTCCTGCAGGGCGCCATGGTGAACTTCGGTACGGTGTACGGGCTGCCGCCGCTGCTCGCCAACCTGCTGCCCACGACCCTGCTGGTAGCAGGCGCGCTGGCCTATTTCAGGCGTTTCGGCTAGCCAGCCGCCTCATGCGGCGACGCTGTCCAGCGCCGCCGCCAGGCTGTCTCCCGTCAAGGGCTTGCGCAGCAGCCCGTCCATGCCCGCGGCACGTACCGCGTCGACCTCGTCACCGGCCGACCGCGCGGTCACGGCGATGATGGGAATGGATGCCTTGCCATCCATGCGCCGGACCATCCGCGCGACCTGGAATCCGTCCATGATGGGCAAATCCAGATCGAGCAGGACCATGTCGAACGATCCACGCGCAAGCTCGGCGAGGGCCAGCAGGCCATCGCCAACCACGCGTACATCGTGGCCGCGCTCTCGCAGCAGGGCCGCTATGACATCGGCGACGACGCTGTCATCCTCGACGAGCAGCACGCGCCATGCCGTATCAGGGACCACCTGCGCCATGCCCGCCGCGCACGCGCGCCCATCACAAGTGCATGCAGGCAATGGCAAGGCCACGGTGAACGCGCTGCCGACACCAGGCACGCTTTCCACGCCGATGGATCCGCCCATCAGGGCGCAGAGTTCGTGGCAAATCGCGAGACCCAGGCCGGAACCCTCCCCGCGCTGTTTCGTACCGCCTTGTTCAAAGCGCTCAAACAGCCGCGCCATCAACGCGCTATCCATACCCGGCCCGGTATCCCGGATGATGACCCCGATGCCTTCGCCGCGGGCATCGACATGCACGGATACGCCGCCCTGCTCGGTGAACTTCACCGCGTTGTTCACCAGGTTCTGGACGATCTGACGCAGGCGCACCGGATCGGCGCGCAACGCGCGCGGCACGGCGGGGTCGACACTGAGCGATAGATCCAGCCCCTTCTCACGCGCGGCGGCGGACGCAAGGTCCACGGCCGCCTCGACGATGGCACGTGGCGAAACGCATTCGGGCTCGAGCACCAGCCGTCGCGCCTCGATGCGCGTCAGGTCCAGCGCATCATTCACCAGCCGCAAGAGCAGGGTGCCCGAGCGGCGCACCGCCTCCACATAGGAACGCTGCGTTTCATCCAGCGGAGTGCGTGCCATCAGCTCGGCCATGCCTAGCACGCCGGTCATGGGCGTACGGATTTCATGGCCCAGTGTCGCCATGAACTCCGTTTTCGCAGCATTGGCCTCTTCCGCCAGGCGCCGCTGCTGCTCCGCCAATTGCACACGCATGGCCTGGCCAACACGAGAGCGCGCCGCACTCACCAGGCCCGAGATGGCGCCGAGGAGCGCAAGCGCATAGCCAAGCCACGCCCACCAGCGAAGCCATGGGGGTGCCTGTACGCGCAGGATCACGGGCACGGGGAGTTCACCATCGACGCCATCGCGGCCGCGCCCCCTCACGATGAGTTCGTAAGTTCCCGGTGCCAGCGTGCCGAACTGGCCCTCGCCTTCCTTGCCAGCGTGGAGGACGGTGGTCCCACCGCGCGAGCGGAGCATGAATTCGACGCTATTCCGGTCCGGGTTCACGTACGAAAGGGAGCGGGCACGCACGATGAGTTCACGATCGTCCCAAGCCAATGCCAGGCCGCTGCTGCCCGGCAAAAGCATCGTGCGCTTACCGCCACGCAACACGCTCGCATCGAGCACAGCCACCCCGGGCTTGCGCGAGTGATCGCGCTGCCGGTCCGGGCGGAATCCCACCAGTCCCCCCAGCGTGGCGCCGTACGTGGTGCCATCGGCCAGGCGCACGGTCGTGGCATGGGTGAATTCGCCGTTGGCCAGGCCATCCGCAAGGCCAAACGGCCGGAACGTGCCGGCGCGCGGATCGAAACGCCATACGCCGGTCTGCCCATACATCCAGAGTCGCCCCGTGACATCACGGCGAATGTTGAGTATGTCGGCCCCCGGGAACCCCTGGGCGCCCCCCATCGACCGGTCGAGGATGGCCCGCCCACCGTCCCAGGTGTAATGCTCGAGCAGGCCCGGGCGGACCAGCCAGAAACCATCCTCGTCGGGTTCGAAGGCATTCACGCGGCCAGGTGCCACCCCGTCGATGAAGTGCATGCGGCCGTCGTAGCGATCGCGCCGCGCGAGCCCTGCAAGGCTCGCCTGCCACAAATCGCCGCCCACGATCTCGATTTGCCTCGTGTCATGCGCCCCACGCCGCATCTCATCGAACGCCAGCGGCGTGGCGTGGCGCAATGCCTGATCCAGTGCGAAGACGCCTTCGCCAACGGCGGCGACGAAGACGGTGCCGTCGGGCGCCTGGGTAATCGTGGTCACCGGCCGTGTGATTTCGGCGCGCAGCCAGGGCGAGGCACGGCCGGCGTGTACGCGGGTAAGGCCCTCCACCGTGCCCACGAGCAGGTCGCCCCGGCGCGTTTCCAGTAACGACTGGATACGCGACGTCCCTATGTCGTAAGCGAGGCCCGTTCGCCCCGTGGCTGGGTCAAACGAACGCACCCACCCCCGCAAGCCGCCGACCCACAGGCGCCCCTCGCCATGCTCGGCCACGGCCGAGACGGTGCGCCCCGGCAGGCTGTGCGGATCGGTGGCCACATGGGCGAAGCGGGTGAAGTCCTCCCAGCTGGGGCCAAGATAGCCAAGCCCGCCGTCGTTCAGTGCAAACCACAACCCGTGCTCGCGATCCTCCATGATGCCCCGGACCGATCGCCCTGGCAGGCCACCCTGGGCTGTCCATGCCCCGGCCACGCCATGCACGCGACCATACCGGTCCAGCATGAGCAGGCCATCCAGGCTGGCGATCCAGGTCGTGCCATGGCTATCGGCCAGCGTGCCGTACACCGGCATGGGCGGAACGCGGCGGTCACGTCGGAACTTGCCGTCGCTGGCGCGACGATAAAGCCCACGCGACGTTGCTGCGGTCACGTCGCTGCCGCGCACGTCAATGCCCAGCACGCTGAGGTCATCCGCGTCTTCCATGAGCACGCGGGTGAGCGTGCGACCATCCGCTTCGAGGACATCGATGCCGCCATCACCGCCGATCCACAGCCGGCCATCGCTATCCGGCCGCAATGTGTGGATCGATGTCGATGAAAGACCGCCCGGACCAGGGGCCAGGTGTTCAAGATCACTGCCATCGGCCTGGATGTGATCGAGCCCGTCGGCGGTGCCCATCCAGATCGAGCCGTCGCGGCTCTCGGCGATGACCTTCACGTCGGCGTCCACCAAGCCATCACGCCAGTGGATGAAGCCACCCGTCACGGGGTCATATCGCGCAAGGCCGAGTTCGGCACCTCCCATCCAGATGCGGCCGCCGCTATCGACATGCAGGGCCGTGACCGACATGGCGGGAAAGGGATGGGCACGGTCCGGGCCGAGTGGGGGCGTGGTGAACGCCACGCCATCGAAACGGGAAAGGCCCGATGCCGTGCCGACCCAGACAAAGCCCTGGGCATCCTGGGCAACGGCATGCACCTTGCTGCTGGGAAGGCCCTCGTGCAGGCCGTAGCTGCGGAATTGCGGGGTAGGCACGGGAGGCATGCCTGCCTGCGCCGCGGGTGGAAGTGTGGCAATGGCAAGCGCCGCTGCCGCGAGAATCCATCTCGCCATGTGCGTGTACTGCATTACGCCGGGTTCCTAGTTCGGGCCGGATGATGCCATGCACGCTCCCCTACGCCGACCCGGCCGCCGCCGCGCATTCATGTAGGGCAACGCTGACTCGCTTGCCCCTAGAATGCGAAGCATGTCTCGCCGACTTCGCATGCTCACCGCGGCCATCGGTATCGCCGCCCTCGCCTGGCTACTCCTGGCCACGCTGGAACGTGGCCTCGCGCTGGCCCAACGCTTCATGACGCTGCCCGAGGGCTTGCGCTGGCTCATCGGGCTACTGCTCACCGCCATCCTGCTAGCCGGCCTCGGCGTTGGTATCTGGTGGCTGCGCCCACGGAAACCTCGGCCACCCGTTCAGGCTCCCGACCGCCCGACGCTGGAAACCCGGCTGACGAAGCTCCGGGAATCCGGTGCCGATGTTGAGGAACTTCGCAGTGAGCTCGATGAACTGGACCGGCGTCGCGACCTCGGCGAGCTCCATGTCGCCGTCTTCGGTGAAATCTCCACCGGCAAATCCACACTCATCGCCGCACTGGTACCCGGCGCACAGCTACAGAGCGACCCGCGTGGTGGCACCACGCGGGTGGTAGCGCATTACGATGGCGTCGCGCCGGATGGGACGACATGGACCGTCGCCGACGTGCCTGGCAGTGCGGAAGCCGGCGGTGAAGCGCGCGAACGCATGGCCCGGGAAGAGGTGCTGCGCGCCCATGCGGTCATTTACGTCTGTTCCGGGGACCTCACGCGTGCGCAGGCAAGCGAGCTGCAGTGGCTCGGTGATTTCGGCAAACCGCTTGTGCTTGCCGCCAACAAGGCGGACCAGTGGAATGCGCAGGAGCGCATCCAGATTGAGCATCGCCTGCGCGCGACGGCCGAGCACATTCCCGATGCGGTGGTCCTTGTCAGCGCCGGTGGCGAAGAGCGGTTTACCCGACGCCTTGCCAATGGGACGACAGAAGACGTCCGCCGCCAGCGGAAGCCCGAAATCGATGCGCTGACCGCAGCGCTGCGACGCCTTGTCGCGGCCGGCGCGACCGCGCTGGAACCGGCACGGGAGAATGCCGTGCTCGCCGGCTTGCACGAGCGCACGTCGGTGCTCGAAACCGCGCAGCGCGCCACCGAAGCCCAGCGCATTGTTTCCCGCTACGCCCGCCGCGCCATCGTCGGCGCCATGGCGGCCGTGGCGCCCGGCACCGACCTGGTGATCCAGGGTGCGCTTGCCGCCGGACTGGCCCGGGCCCTGGCCGACCTTTACGGCGTCAAGGTCACGGAGGTCGAGATCGAAGCCCTGCTGCGCCAGGTACGCATGACTTTGCGAACCGGCACCTCGGTCGTGCTGGCGGTGGCGGGCAATGCCCTGAAGGCCTTCCCGGGCCTGGGCACGCTGGGTGGCGGTGTGCTGCATGCGTTCGCCTACGCCCTGGTGTTCGACAGCCTGGGCAAGGCGCTGGCCACCACGCTGGCCGAACGCCAGCAGCTGGACCAGGCCGAGGCCGGCGAGCGCATGCGGGCGCTGCTCGATGACACGCGGGGCAACCGCCTTCGCCATCTGGCGGAACTCACCACCGATGCCCTGCGGGATCGCTGAGTGAACAATCCGTTCGCGGCGCACGGGCTGACAAGGCTGGCGCTGTCGGCCACACTCTTTCCCATCGGCCGCCTGGAGTGGCCCCGCGATGGAGCAGGCCCCTGATGCGACATCTCCTCCTACCCGCCACGCTCGCGCTTCTGGCAGCCGGCACTGCGAACGCCGCGCCGCAGGTGTACCGCATCGACCCCGTACATAGTTCGGTCGTGTTCAACGTGGACCACAATGGCTTTTCGCGTTCATTCGGCCGCTTGCGCATTACCGACGGCAGCGTGAACTTCGATCCGGATAACTGGGCTGCTTCGTCAGTGAACGCCACGATCGACCTGGCCTCGGTCGATATGGGCGACAGCGATTGGGACAAGGCCGTGCGCGGCAGCAGCCTGCTCGATGCTGACCGCGAACGGTCCGCGCACTTCACGAGCGATGCCGTGGAGAAGCGCGGCGATGACGAAGGCGTGCTGCACGGCAAACTCACCCTGCGCGGCGTCACGTTGCCGCTGGATATTCCGTTCCGCGTGAATCGCGTCGGCAAAACGATTTATGGCCTGCATACCATCGCCGGCTTCTCCGCCAACCTGGTGCTTGACCGCACGAAGTTCGGCATGACCGCCAACACCGGCTCCATCGGCACCCAGGTGTCGGTATGGCTGGAGATCGAAGCCATCCGCGGCGGCGAAAGCCCCGCCAGCCACGACAAGGAAACCCCCGATGCCCGTGCGCAGTGAACCCACCCGCTGGAGCACTATCGCCAAGACATTCCACTGGCTGATGGCGCTGCTGATCCTGGGCAATGGCGCTTTCGCGTTCTGGATGGATGGCCTGAAGCCGTCACTCAACAAGATCAACATGTTCGCCCTGCACAAGTCGATCGGCCTGACCGTGCTCGCGCTGTTCGTGCTGCGCCTGGCCTGGCGCATGGCGGACAAGCGACCGCCGGATGTGCCGGCGCCGCGCTGGCAGGCGATTGCCGCGCACGTCGTCCACGGGTTCCTTTACCTGCTGATCGTCGCCATCCCGCTGAGCGGCTGGGCGTTCAATTCCGCACATGGCTTCCCGCTGCAGTACTTCAAGCAGTTCAACCTGCCGGCACTGGTGGAAAAGAACGAAGCGCTTTCCAATACGCTCGGTACGGTGCACGTGTATCTGTTCTGGCTGTTGTTGCTGGTGCTGGTCGCCCATGTAGGTGGCGCGCTGAAGCACCACTTCATCGACCGTGATGACACCCTCCGCCGCATGCTGCCGTTCGGCCGCGCGAAACGGAACTCCCCCACCCCTCCCGGAGATACGCCATGATCCTGTTCCCCCGCCGCCTGTCCGCTCTGGCTTTTGCGCTCGCCCTGCCCTTCGCCGCTTCGGCCGCGGATTACAAGGTGGGCCCGGGGAGCACGCTGGGCTTCAGCGGCAAGTTCCAGGGCCAGCAATTCGATGGTTCCTTCGGCAAGTTCGATGCGGCGATCAGCTATGACCCGGCGAACCTGGCGACGGCAAAATTTGATGTGACGGTGGATGTGGCGACGGCGAAGACCGGTGACGGCGACCGCGATAACGCACTGCCGACGGCCGATTTCTTCGACACCTCCAAGTTCCCGAAGGCACATTACGTGACCACGGGTTTCACGAAGGATGCGAAGGGCGACATCGTGGCCAACGGCAACCTCACCCTGCATGGTGTCACCAAGCCGGTGCAGCTGAAGGTCGTGTTCAATCCCGCGGCCGGCGGCGCCCGCCTCTCGGTCACCGGCACGCTGAAGCGCCTTGATTTCGGCGTCGGCAGTGGCGAATACAAGGACACGGGCACGATTGCCGACGAGGTGCTCGTCAATGGCACGCTGAACCTGCTGCCGAAGTAAGCCGTGGCAAACGGTTGGCGCGATCGCCTGCGCGGCCTCACCGGCCGCCTCCGCCGCGGTACGCCAGGCGTACCCGCGGCCGTGGTGCACGGCGGTGGTGCGGTGGGCGCCAGCTTGCGCGGCTTGCTGGATGACCCGACCATCCCGGCCGATGTACGGACGGCCATGGCGTCCGATTTCCGCCGCGTCGAGGAAATGCTGGAGCGGATTGAGCGCGAGGAACTGCACGTGGCCGTCTTCGGCCGTGTTTCCGCGGGAAAATCCGCTCTTGGCAATGCGCTGCTCGGCCGCGACGCCTTTGCGATGGGCGTGCTGCATGGCACGACGACGGAGGCCGATGCGGTACGGCTGGATGAGGCGGCGCACGCGGGGCTGGTGCTGATCGATACGCCCGGCATCAACGAGCTCGGCGGCGAAGCGCGGGAGAAGCTCGCCTACGACGTCGCGGAGGTCAGCGACCTCATCGTGTTCGTGGCGGATGGCGACCTGACCCGCGACGAACGCGATGCGTTGCATACGTTGGCCGCGACCTCCCGCCCCCTGCTTCTCGTGCTGAACAAGGCCGATCGTTACAACGATGAAGAACGCGATGGCCTGGTGGAGCGGCTGCGCGAGCACGCATCAGGCCTGGTGCGCCGGGAGGATGTGCTCGCCGTCGCTGCGCGACCGGCCCCGCGCCGGGTGGTTGAAGTCGATGCACGGGGCGATGAGCGCACCGTAAGCGAGCCCATCCCACCGGATGTCGCCGCCCTGAAGCAACGCCTTGTTGCGATCGCCGAACGCGAAGGCAAGGCGCTGGCGGCCATCCACGCCGGATTGTTCGCCGGAAAACTCACCGACCAGGTCTCGGCGCGCATAGCCGTTGCGCGGCGTGAGGTCGCGTCTGGCGTGATTCGCCAGTACTGCATCGCCAAGGCCGTGGCCGTCGCGTTGAATCCCGTGCCCGTCGCGGACCTTCTGCTGGCCGGTGGCCTGGATGCCGCGATGGTCGTGCAGCTGAGCCGTGTCTACGGCCTGCCGCTGACGCGGGCGGAATCCGGGCGCCTGGTCGCCGTGATCAGTACCCAGCTCGCCGCGTTGATGGGCGCGGTATGGGGCGTGCAATTGGTCGCCTCCGCGCTGAAGGGGCTCAGCGGTGGCCTGTCGGTGGTCGTCACCGCCGCCGCGCAGGGCGCGCTGGGCTGGTATGCCACGGTGCTGATCGGCCGCGCGGCAGAACGCTATCTCGTGGCCGGCAAGTCGTGGGGTGAGTACGGCGCCAAGCGCGCCGTCGCCGATGTCGTCGCCAGCCTCGATCGCGATTCAATCCTGCGCGAGGCCCGTGAAGAAATTCTCCGCCGCCTGCGCAAATAGGCTGCTGTTGTAGGAGCGCGCTTGCGCGCGATAAGCCAACGAAGCCTTGAAGCGATCACCCCGCCAGCCCGCGGACCGCCGCCTCATCAAACGGCCAATCCAGCTCCACCCCGTCGCTGCGCCGCAACACGGGAACGCGCGCACCGTACCGGGCTTCCAGCGTGTCATCGTCATCGATCCACACCGGGGCGAAGTCCGGAAACCGCGCCCGCGCCAGCACATCCAGGGCCTGGTCGCACAGGTGGCAATCATCACGCTGGAACAAGGTGAACGCGTACATGCGGGGGTGTATGGGGGTAGTCGGTACCACGCGTAGAATAGCCGGCTATCCCCCATAGCCAACCCCACGTCCAGCCATGGCAGTCAGCGTTTTCGACCTCTTCAAGATCGGTATCGGCCCCTCGTCCTCGCACACCGTAGGCCCCATGCGGGCCGGCGCGCGTTTCGCCGAGCACTGGCTGGAAGAAAAAGGCGTCCTCGAACGCGTCGCCCGCATGCGCTGCGAACTGTTCGGCTCGCTCGCCATGACCGGCCGCGGCCATGGCACCGACAAGGCCGTGCTGTTGGGTATCGAGGGCGAATGGCCCGACCGGGTCGACCCTGATGGCATCCCGGCCACGCTCGAGCGCATCCGCACCACCAAGCGCATCCGCATCCTGGGCCGCCACGAGATCGCCTTCGACGAGAAGGCCGACCTGGTCTTCAACAAGCGCCAGAAGCTGCCGTTCCACACCAACGGCATGCGCTTCTCCGCGTACGACGCGGACGGCAACGAGCTGGCGACGCGCGACTATTACTCGGTCGGCGGCGGGTTCGTCGTGAACCCGGACGAAGCGGCTGAAGACCGCATCGTGGCTGACACCAGCGAGCAGCCGTATCCCTTCTCCACCGGCGACCAGATGCTGGCGCTCTGCGCTGAGAACAATCTCACCATCGCCCAGCTGATGATGCGCAACGAGAGCATCTGGCGTTCCGAGGAAGAGACCCGTGCCGGCCTGCTGACCATCTGGAAGGCCATGCAGGATTGCGTATCGCGCGGCCTGCGTTCGCCGGGCACGCTGCCTGGCGGCCTGAAGGTGAACCGCCGTGCCCCAGCGATGGCGGCCGAACTGCGCGCCCAGCCCGAGGCGGCCTTGCGCGATCCGCTCACCATCCTGGACTGGGTGAACCTGTACGCCCTGGCGGTGAATGAAGAAAACGCCGCCGGTGGCCGTGTCGTGACGGCTCCGACCAATGGCGCGGCCGGTATCGTGCCCGCCGTGCTGCACTATTACCGCCATTTCTGCCCGGGTGCGTCGGAGGAAGGCGTCGTCACCTTCATGCTCACGGCGGCCGCCATCGGCATCCTCTACAAGGAAAACGCCTCTATTTCGGGCGCCGAGGTCGGCTGCCAGGGCGAAGTGGGCGTGGCCTGCTCCATGGCGGCCGGCGGCCTGGCGGCAGCGCTGGGCGGCAGTGTCACCCAGGTGGAGAACGCGGCCGAGATCGGCATGGAACACAACCTGGGCCTCACCTGCGACCCGATCGGCGGCCTGGTGCAGATCCCCTGCATCGAGCGCAACGCCATGGGCGCCGTCAAGGCGATCAACGCCAGCCGCATGGCCCTCAAGAGCGATGGCAAGCACCATGTGTCGCTGGACAAGGTCATCGCCACCATGCGCGACACCGGCCGCGACATGAAGGACAAATACAAGGAAACCTCGCGCGGCGGCCTGGCCGTCAACGTCATCGAGTGTTGATGCGATCCAGGTAGGAGCCCACCCTGTGGGCGACGCTGTTCGCGCCGAAGCAGCAGGCCCTGTTGCGTTTGCGCCGAAAGATGTCACCCACAGGGAGGGCTCCTACTTCGTTGGGCAGGCCCGGGGCAGGCGCTCGACCGTCTCAACCCGCACCGGTTCGTCCTGCCCCCACCAGTTTGCGACGGCCGTGTAGCAGATCCGCAGCTTGCCCTTGCGGGTGTCAAAGCGCGGCTTGCTGGTGTACGCGAAGCACGAAACCGAGGACAGGTGCCCCAGTTCGCGCATGGTTATGGCGCAGCGCCGCACGGATTCGACCGGGTCCTCGCCAGGGTATAGGGTGAAGTAAAAACCCTTGGCGGTACGGTCGTATGACTCCGAATCGATCAGCCGGCCCTTGTCGCTCCACGGCGTCTCGGCTGCGGCAATGCCGCATGCCGACATGGCGACAAGCCATATGCCGTTGACGACTACCTTCGATCGCATCCGAACCCCTTCTTCCTTACCGCATCGGTCAGTGTATATCGATGTGCCCACAGTTTGCGTAGGGGATCGCTGGCTGACATGGCGGCCGGGGGCTGTCATCATCCGGCCCTTGTGCCGCCCTGGGCCGGGTTCCCCCGGTCCGTCCGACCGGAGTACCCATGTCCCACCACCATATCCGCCGCGATGTCGGCGCCTTCGCCCTGATGCTGACCGGCCTGGGCTCGATTATCGGCTCAGGCTGGCTCTTCGGTGCCTGGCACGCCGCCCAGCTGGCTGGCCCCGGTGCCATCTACGCCTGGCTCATCGGCGCGGTCATCATCCTCTTCATCGCCCTCACCTATGCCGAACTGGGCGCCATGTTCCCCGAATCCGGCGGCATGGTGCGCTATGGCCATTATTCACACGGTTCGCTGGTGGGGTTCATCGCCGGCTGGGCCAACTGGATCGCCATCGTCTCGGTCATCCCGGTCGAGGCCGAGGCCTCGGTGCAGTACATGGCCTCCTGGCCCTGGGAATGGGCCAAGTGGACCAAGGACCTCTACGTGGTCACGGCCGGCCATGGCGAGCTCACCCCGCCGGGCCTGGCCATCGCCGTGGTGCTGGTCTTCGTCTATTTCTTCCTGAACTTCTGGAGCGTGAAGCTGTTTGCCAAGAGCAACACGGCGATCACGGTGTTCAAGCTGGTCGTGCCGGCCGCCACCGGCATCGCGCTCATCTGCACCAGCTTCAACAGCGGCAATTTCCACATCGGCGCGCACGGTGGCACGCACGCCATCGATATCTCCTCGATCCTCACGGCCGTCGCCATCTCGGGCATCGTCTTCAGCTTCAACGGCTTCCAGAGCCCGGTGAACCTGGCCGGCGAAGCCCGCAACCCGGGCCGTAGCGTCCCGTTCGCCGTCATTGGCTCGATCCTGCTGGCTACCGTGGTTTACGTACTGCTGCAGGTCGCGTTCATCGGCGCCGTCCCGCCCGATCAGCTTGCCCAGGGCTGGGCCGCGCTGGAATACGCCTCGCCGTTCGCCCAGCTGGCCACCGCGCTGCTCATCAACTGGCTGGCCATCCTGCTCTATGCGGATGCCTTCGTGAGCCCCAGCGGTACCGGTGCCACGTACACCGCGACCACGGCGCGCATGATCTACGCCATGGAGCGCAACGGCCACCTGCCCAAGATCTTCGGCCACATCAACCCGCGCTTCGGCATCCCGCGCCCGGCCATGTGGCTCAACCTGGTGGTGAGCTTCATCTTCCTGTTCTTCTTCCGCGGCTGGGGCACGCTGGCAGCGGTGATCTCGGTCTCGACGATCATTTCCTACCTCACCGGCCCGGTCAGCGTCATGACCCTGCGCCGTACGGCACCGGAACTGAAGCGCCCGCTGCGCATCGCCGGCCTGCCGGTGCTCGCCGCCCTCGCCTTCATCTTCGCCACCGAACTGCTGTACTGGGCCAAGTGGCCGCTCACGGGCGAGATCATCCTGCTGATGGTCGTGGCGCTGCCGATCTACTTCTACTACACCGCCAAGAGCGGCTGGGAAGATTTCGCCCGCCACCTGCGCGGCGCCTGGTGGCTCATCGTCTACCTGCCGGTCATGGCGGTGATCTCGTGGGCCGGTAGCAAGACCTTCGGCGGCCATGACTACATCCCGTACGGCTGGGATCTGGCTATCGTTGCTGTGTTCGGCGCGGTGTTCTATTTCTGGGGCGTGTCCTCGGGCTGGCGTACGCCGATGGTGGAGGCTGCGCGCTTCCACCACGACGAGGAGCCGGGTGAACCGGTGCTTCCGCCGAGTGCGGATGAAGCCGAGGCCGTTACCGGCCACCGTTGACGAAAAAGGGCGCCCACTGGGCGCCCTTTTTTTCGCCGACGGCAGCGCAATCAGATCGCCAGCACATCCCCCAGCAGGGCCTGGGCCGTAATCTCCGGACCCGCCCCCGGACCCTGGATCACCAGCGGCGTGGAATGGTAGCGCGTGGTGGTGAGGGCGAACTGGTTATCCGTGCCGGAGAGGCGCGACGCCGGATGATCAAGCCCCACTTCCACGAGGCCGACTCGGGCGCGACCGCGCTGGTTAAGGCGAGCGAGGTAGCGCAGCACCTTGCCGTTGGCCTTCGCCTCGGCGTGGCGGCGAGCGAGAGGCTCATCGAGTTCTTCCAGGCGATCGAGGAATGCCTTGGTCTCCACGCCACGCAGCGCCTCGGGGACGAGGCTTTCGATCTCGACCTCATCGCTACCGAGTGCGAACCCGGCGTGGCGCGCGATGATCAGCAGCTTGCGGGCGACGTCTTCGCCGGAGAGATCCGAACGCGGATCCGGCTCGGTGAACCCCAGCCGGCGGGCATCGCGCAGCAGTGCGGAGAACGGGCGCGAACCGTCGTACTGGTTGAACAGCCACGACAGCGAGCCGGAGAACACGCCCTCGAGCGTGAGCAGGCTATCGCCGCAGCGACGCAGCCGGCGCAACGTGGAAAGCACGGGCAGGCCCGCGCCCACGGTCGCGGCATCGCCATAGATCGCACCACCGGCGGAGGCCGCCTGCAGCGCGCGCCATCCTTGCAGGTGACCGCCGGCCAACGCCTTGTTCGCGGTCACCACGTGATAGCCACGGGAGAGCCATTCCGCGTGGCGGCTCGCTTCTTTCGTGCAGGCGGTGGCATCGATCACCACCTTGCGCGCCGCGCCACTCTCGTCGAGCGCGGCCAGCAATGGCCCGTTATCGCGGCCGTCACGGGCCTTCGCCAGTGCATCGGCGACCTCGGCGGGGCGCAGGCCATCGGCCAGCACATGCTGGCGGCGCGAATTGGCCGCGCCGACCAGGCGCAGCGAGTTCGCCGAGGGCGTGGCAAGCAGGGTGAGCAACGCACGACCGACCACGCCGGTACCGAGCAGGACGACCGCCGTACAGGGAGCCTCCGGGGAAAGGGGAGCTACCACCGCGTTCATGCGCCGACCTTGCGTTTCGAGGTGATGTTGGCGACCGCCGAGGCGCGGGCAAGCGCGGCTTCGAGGTCATCGATGAGGTCGTCGCCATCTTCAATGCCGATCGACAGGCGCAGCAGGTTGTCGGCAATACCGGCGGTACGGCGGGCTTCCGGTGCCATGGCGGCGTGGGTCATCGTGGCCGGGTGGGCCACCAGGCTTTCGACGCCGCCGAGTGATTCGGCGAGCGAGAAATACTGGATGCCATCGACGAACGCCTCGATCGCATCATCGCCACCACGCAACTCAAAGCTGAGCATGGCGCCGAATCCCTTCTGCTGGCGCGCCGCCAGCGCGTGACCTGCGTGCGAGGCAAGGCCGGGGTAGTAGATGCGCTCGACGGCATCGTGCCCTTCAAGGCGATCCGCGATACGGCGCGCGTTTTCTTCGTGCGCGCGCAGGCGCACGGCCAGCGTACGCACGCCACGCAGGGTAAGGAAGCTATCGAACGGCGAGCCCGTCTGGCCGTTGCAGTTACCCCACCACTTCAGCTGCTCGGCCACCGCCTGGTCCGCGGCGATCACGGCACCACCGACCACATCGCTGTGGCCGTTGATGTACTTCGTGGTCGAATGCAGCACCACGTCAGCGCCCAGTTTCAACGGCTGCTGCAGCGCAGGGGACAGGAACGTGTTATCGACCAGCACCAGTGCGCCAACAGCGTGCGCGGCCTGCGAGACATGGCGCACATCGGTGATACGCAGCAGCGGGTTCGACGGCGTTTCGATCCAGACCAGCGCAGGCTTCGCCGCCAGGCCTTCGGCCAGTGCCGTCGGGTCGTTGAAGTTGACGAAGCGCACGCTGAAGCGCCCCTTCTTCGCCCAGGCATCGAGCAGGCGCCACGTACCGCCGTAGCAATCGTGCGATGCGATGACCAGACCGCCCGCTGGCACCAGTTCAAGCGCCAGCGCCACCGCCGACATGCCCGTGTTCGTCACGACCGCACCAGCGCCCTCTTCCAGCTCGGTCAGCGCTTCGGCGAGCAGATCGCGCGTGGGGTTACCGCTGCGCGAGTAGTCGTAGGCACGCTTGCGGCCGAATCCTTCGAACGCATAGTTCGTGGAGAGGTGCAGCGGCGGTACGACGGCGCCATGCTGGGTATCGGATTCAATGCCGGCGCGGACGGCGCGGGTACACAGGCGGGTTTCACGGGTCATGGTCAGAGGGCTCCGCAACAGTCGTTGAGTGCGTGACGCAGCACGGGGGCGAGCTGCACGGTTTCTTTGAGGAAGGCGTCGTGGCCGTACGGCGAATCCACGACTTCGAGGGTGGCGGTGCCGCCGATGCGGCGCTGTAGTTCACACAGATCGGAAAGCGGCACCAGGCGATCGGAGGGGAAGCCCACCAGGGTGGTCGGTGCGTGCACGCGCTCCGGCGCGATATCGTGCAGGTCGATCGATTCGGACAGCGCCAGGAAGCGCTGCGGATCAAAGCGCTCGACGAAGCGGCGGCCTGCGTGCTCCAGGTAATCTTCCACCGGGAAGTAGAAGCGGCCGTCGCGCAGTTCCGGACCCGCGGCAAAGCGGCGCGAGAACTCTTCGCTGCCGCGATACGTGGTCATCGCCAGCTGGCGTGCGAGCGCCAGTGCTTCGTCGGTGCGGCCCGATTCGATACCGAGGCGCACGATGCCACGCTGCACCGAACGCTGCGCCGTGGAGAGCGGATGCGGGCGATGCGCACCGGCGAGAAGCACGAGCGATTTCACCTTGTCGGCGTGGTTGGCCGCGAAGGCGAGGCCGGTCATGGCACCGTACGACGATCCGATGAACGCCTGCGCGCGGCCGATGCCCAGCTCATCGACGAGCGCGGCAAGCGCCGCGGCCTGGTCTTCACTGGATACCGATTCCACACCTTCGATATCGGCAGGCACGAGCCAGTCGATGGAGAGGACGCGGCAATGCGACAGATCGATGGCACCGCCCTGGCTCACCAGCTCCTGCCACCAGCCCTGGCGCTCACGGCCCGCGCAGACATCGCGGGTGGCGGAGATACCACCCTGCACGATCACCGTGGGCGCGTTGGGGGCACCGCACCACAGGTAGCGCACGTCCACCGCCACCGGCTCGCTGCCGTACTTGGGCGTGATGGACACGCGACGGGTACCACGCTGCTCGGTGAGATCGGCGGCGCCACGCGGTGCGGCGGTCACGGCTGCTTCGGAGAGGGGGATCACGGTGAGGGGCTCTGCTGGCATGTCCGGGTTCCTGTCGGGATCGAGCCCTGCGGATACCTGTAGCCGGACTGCCAGGCGCGGTACGCGGAATCGCGCCCGGTCTGGACATTCCCATCTATCGGGTTGCGTGGCGAACCACGCACCGCAGGAGTTGGCACCGTTGCGGAAATCCGCAGGTTGCCCCGGCTTCAAAGGGCCTGTCCCTCAGCCGGTCTCGATGAGTGGAACCGAGGTTACGCGCCGATCCACGGCGTGTCAACAGCCGTATAGACGTCTAAACCTCCAAAACCTTGCGAAACCATCGACAGGATCACTGTAGGAGCGCGCTTGCGCGCGATGGGGCTTGCGGCAGGCCCCATCGCGCGCAAGCGCGCCCCTACAGGGGCTCCGGCCCCGTCGCGGGCGTTTGGCCGTCTGTATGGGTTTGGCGGGGGCACGGGTTAACATCTGGGCATGGCTACCTACCCCACCTTAAGCGCCGGCATCGGCCACACCCCTCTCCTGCTCCTGCGCCAGGCCTCCGAGGCCACCGGCTGCGAGATCCTGGCCAAGGCCGAGTTCCTGAACCCGGGTGGCTCGGTGAAGGACCGGACGGCCCTGGGCCTGCTGGACGACGCCGAGGCCCAGGGCCTGCTCCGCCCCGGGGCCACCGTGGTGGAAGGCACCGCCGGCAACACCGGCATCGGCCTGTCCCTGCTTGGCAACAGCCGGGGCTATCGCAGCCTCATCGTCATGCCCGATACGCAGAGCCGCGAGAAGATCGATGCCCTGCGAGCCGCCGGGGCCGAGGTGAAGCTGGTGCCCGCGGTGACCTGGACCGACCCGAACCACTACGCGGCCACCGCCCGGCGCCTTGCGGACGAGATGAATGCCCAGGATCCGGGCAGCGCCTGGTTCGCCAACCAGTTCGATAACCTGGCCAACCGCCAGTGGCACGAGGACCACACCGGGCCCGAGATCTGGGAGCAGACCGGCGGGAGGGTCGACGGCTTTGTCTGCGCATCGGGCACGGGCGGCACCATCGCCGGGGTCGGCCGGGCACTGAAGGCCCTGTCCCAGGAGGCCCGGCAGCAGGGTTCCCGGCAAACGGACGTCATCGTGGCCCTGGCCGACCCGGCAGGCTCCGCCCTGGCCAGCTACGTGACCACTGGCGAGGCCAAGGCAGAGGGCAGTTCCATCACCGAGGGCATCGGCAACGCCCGGCTTACCGCCAATTTCCTGGATGCCCCGATCGATCTGGCCTGGTCTATCCCCGACACGGAATCCATCCCCGAGATCCACCGCTTGCTGCGCCACGAGGGCTATGGCGTCGGGCTCTCCAGCGGTGTGAACATCGCCGGGGCCATCCGCCTGGCCCGCCACCTGGGCCCGGGCCACACCGTGGTCACCGTGCTATGTGACAGCGCCATGCGCTACCAGGCCAAGCTGTTCAACCCGGCATTCCTCCGCGAAAAAGGCATTGAGGTACCCGGCTGGCTGGCGGCGGCGTTCCCGGGGTAAATCCGCGCTAGAATATGGGGTTAGCCCTTCGATGCGACCCCAGATTCCATGTCTTCACACCTCACCGAGACCCAGCGGCGGCGTAGCTTCGCCATCGTCAGCCACCCTGACGCGGGCAAGACCACCCTGACCGAAAAGCTGCTGCTGTTCGGCGGCGCCATCCAGATGGCCGGCTCGGTGAAGAGCCGCAAGGCCGCCCGCCACGCCACCTCCGACTGGATGGCGCTGGAAAAGGAGCGCGGCATCTCGGTCACGTCCTCGGTGATGCAGTTCCCGTACAACGGGGCCATCGTGAACCTGCTCGACACCCCGGGCCACGCGGACTTCTCGGAAGATACGTACCGCGTGCTCACGGCCGTCGACTCGGCGCTGATGGTCATCGACTGCGCGAAGGGCGTGGAAGAACGCACTATCAAGCTCATGGAAGTGTGCCGCCTGCGCGATACGCCGATCATGACCTTCATCAACAAGCTCGACCGCGAGGGTCGCTCGCCGATCGAACTGCTCGATGAAGTCGAATCGGTACTGGGCATCGCCTGCGCGCCGGTGACCTGGCCGATCGGCATGGGTTCGCGCCTGAAGGGCGTGTACCACCTGCTGCTCGATGAGGTGCACATCTTCGAGCCCGGCAAGAACTTCACCCGCCAGGATTCCACCATCTTCAAGGGCGGCCTGGATAACCCGGAACTCATCGCACGTATCGGTGAGGCCGCCCTGCAGGAAGCACGCGACGAGCTTGAACTTGTCCTCGGTGCTTCCAACCCGTTCGATGTCGAGGCGTACCTCGCCGGCAAGCAGACCCCGGTGTTCTTCGGCTCGGCCGTGAACAACTTCGGCGTGGAACTGCTGCTCGAGTTCTTCGTGGAGCATGCGCCGTCGCCGCGCTCGCGTAACACGCTTTCGCGCGAAGTGCTCCCGGAAGAAGAAAAGCTCACCGGCTTCGTGTTCAAGATCCAGGCGAACATGGACCCGGCGCACCGCGACCGCGTCGCCTTCATGCGCATCTGCTCGGGCACCTACACGGCGGGCATGAAGATGCAGCAGACGCGTACGGGCAAGGAAGTGCGTATCGCGAACGCGCTCACCTTCATGGCGAGCGATCGTGAAATCGTGGAGCGTGCGTACCCGGGTGATGTCATCGGCCTGCACAACCACGGCACCATCACGATCGGCGATACGTTCACCGAAGGCGAGGGCCTGTCGTTCACCGGCATCCCGAACTTCGCCCCGGAACTTTTCCGCCGCGCACGCCTGCGCGATCCGATGAAGATGAAGGCGCTGCAGAAGGGCCTGGCCCAGCTTTCCGAAGAAGGCGCCACGCAGTTCTTCCGCCCGCTCATGTCCAACGACCTCATCCTCGGCGCCGTGGGCGTGCTGCAGTTCGATGTGGTGGCGTACCGCCTGAAGGACGAATACAACGTCGATTCGAGTTTCGAACAGGTCGGCGTCGCCACCGCGCGCTGGGTGCACTGCAGCGATGAAAAGAAGCTGGAAGAGTTCAAGGAAAAGAACGCCGCCAACCTCGCGATCGATGCGGCAGGCGAACTCGTTTATCTCGCGCCCACCCGGGTGAACCTGCAACTCGCCCAGGAGCGCTGGCCGCAGGTGCGTTTCTCGGCTACACGCGAGCACGCGGCTGCCGTCGAGGTTTGAAGACCAACGTAGGAGCGCGCTCCTACACAAGCGCTAGACGGGCGAGGGGTGCAGGAAGCGGTGGATGGCGTGGACGACCACCGAGCCTTCGCCCACACCCGCAGCCACGCGCTTGACCGAGCCTGAGCGCACGTCACCTACCGCGAACACCCCACGCAACGTGGTCGCGTACGGCGATGGCGTGGCGTAGCCATCGGCATCGCGGCCGGTAAGCACGAAGCCTTTCTTGTCCAGGTCCAGGCAACCCTGCAGCCACGCCGTGTTCGGTTCAGCGCCGATCATGACGAACAGGCTGGCGACCTTGCGCCGCTCCTGCACATTGGTCTTCACGCAGTACCAACCCACTTCACGCAGGTACGCGTCGCCGTCGAGGTGATCGATCTCGCAGTACGGATGCAGCGTGATTCGCGGCGACTGCGCGATCCGTTGCACGAGGTAATCGGACATGGTCGCGGCCAGGCCTTCGCCGCGCACCAGGATATGCACGTGCGACGCGGAGCGAGCCAGGAACACCGCAGCCTGGCCGGCGCTGTTCCCACCACCCACGACCACCACTTCTTCGTTGGCGCACAGCGTGGCTTCCATCGCCGTGGCGGCGTACTGGATGCCCTGCCCTTCGAAACGCTCGTAATCCACCTGGGCCAGCTTGCGATAGCGGGCGCCGGTAGCGATCACCACCGAGCGCGCCGTCACCATCGAACCGTTATCCAGGTGCAATTTATACGGATGGCTGCCGCAATCCATGCTGCGCACCTCACGGGCAATGGCCATGTGTGCGCCGAACTTCATGGCCTGCACCTGCGCCCGGCCGGCGAGGGCCTGACCGGAAATGCCGGTGGGGAAGCCCAGGTAATTCTCGATCTTGGAGCTGGTGCCCGCCTGGCCGCCAGGCGCCAGCGCCTCGAGCACCACGGTTTCCAGCCCTTCGGAGGCGGCGTACACCGCGGCGGCCAGGCCAGCGGGGCCGCCGCCTATCACGGCGACGTCGTAAATGTGGTCGCTGTCCAGCTCGATCGTGATGCCCAGCTCATCGGCCAATTCGGTGGTTGTCGGGCAGCGCAGCACGCGCTTGTCCGGCAGGATCACTACCGGGCATTCATCCGGCTGCAGGCCGAAGCCTTCGATTAGGTGCCGGGCATCCTCATCGATATCGGTGTCCAGCAGCTTGTGCGGGTAGCCGTTGCGGATAAGGAAGCTACGCAGGCGCACGGTATCGGCCGCATGGGCGGAACCAGCCAGCCACACGCCGCCCTGCCCGCTCTGGATGAGACCCACCCGGCGCAGGATGAAGGCGCGCATGATGATCTCGCCGATATCCGGCTCGCCCGCGATCAGGCGGCGGAAGTTCGCCGGGTCCACCCGGACAATGCGCGAATCGGACCCGGTGCGGCCGTTCACCATGGTCTGGCGGCCGCTGAACAGGTCGACCTCACCGGTGAACTGGTGCCGGCCGTGGGTCACGACGATGCGTGGCTCGCCATCGCTGCCGATGTCATAAACCTCGATCGAGCCCTCGAGCACGAAGAAATAATCGACCCGGCGCTGG
Source organism: Luteibacter aegosomatissinici (assembly GCF_023078495.1). Taxonomy (NCBI): domain Bacteria; kingdom Pseudomonadati; phylum Pseudomonadota; class Gammaproteobacteria; order Lysobacterales; family Rhodanobacteraceae; genus Luteibacter; species Luteibacter aegosomatissinici. The sequence goes on from NZ_CP095742.1 coordinate 3,854,037, forward strand.
CCGCGCTGGAACAGCATGGTGCCTTTGGGCACAAGCTCTTCCACGCCGTAGTGCACCACCCGGGACGCCATCTCGTCATCCAGGCGCGGAAACGTCTGCGCCTGACGGTTCATCGGGCTGGAGGGATCGTTATCGTACGGCTTCGACATCGGTGATTCCGGTGACTTCGGGGCCAGGGTGCCTCCCGCCCGGAACGATACCGGGTGGGTTTGGAACGATCTTGTATCGGAGCACCATCATGCCTGCGTAGACTGCACCCCGCACACTTCACACACACTGCGAGCCCATGACGACCCACGACGCTACCGCGGCCCCGCCGTCGCTGCCCCTCCGCCTGCTGCGCTCTCCCGTGGGTCGCATCCTGGCCTTCGCCATCAGCGCCTGGCTCATCGGCATGGTCTGCAGCCGGATCTACAGCGGCCTGGGGCTTCCCCGCGGCAGCCTGCCGTTTGGTGAGGTCACCCCGCTGATCGAGCTGTTCCGCTTGCTACCCGTGGTGCTGGCGTACTGGCTGCTGGTACGCACCATCGAGAATCGACGCGTGGAGGAGCTGGCCTTGCGCAAGCTCGTGCCCCACGTCCTGCTCGGGCTCGCGGCCGGCTTTGTCCTTTTCTCACTGGTGGTAGGCGCACTGTGGGCGCTGGGCGCCTATGTCGTGCACGGCACCAACCAGGGCATCCCCTGGCTGGGCCTTGTACTGGTCCTGGGCGTAGGCGCCGGAGTGGGCGAGGAAATCGTCAGCCGCGGCGTCCTGTTTCGTATCGTCGAAGAGGGCCTTGGCACCTGGATCAGCCTGCTGCTGTCGGCGGCCTTCTTCGGCTTCATGCACATATGGAACCCGCACGCCACCACGTGGAGCGCCCTGGCCATCGCCCTGGAGGCCGGCCTGCTGTTTGGCCTGATCTACCACGTGACCCGCTCGCTATGGCTGTGCATGGGTGTCCACGCCGCCTGGAACGTCGCCCAGGGCCCGTTCTACGGCATCCCGGTATCCGGGTTCGAACAAAAGGGCTGGCTGGCGTCCACCATGCAGGGACCGGATTGGCTCACGGGTGGCGAGTTCGGGGCCGAGGCCTCGGTCGTAGCCCTTTGCATCTGCTCCACGCTCACGGCGGTATTGCTGGGTATCGCGCTCCGCCGCGGCAGCCTGGTGCCACCGTTCTGGGCACGACCGAAGGTCAAGCCTGCCGCCTGACCTGCCGATAATGTGTCGTCCGCCAAGGAAGGCGAACGCCCGTATGTAGTACTACCCATTACGCTCGACCCACGGGCGCGCCGCCCACTCCGTCCCACTACCGGTCATCGCATGACTTCCACCGACGCAAAGCGCCAATGGCTGGCTGACCAGCCCCTCCAGCGCAAGATCATCCTCGCCATCGGTACCCTGCTCGCCCTGTTCGTGGCGGCCTGCATTGCCAACCTGGTATCGCTGGGGCGCGAAAACGAGACCCGGGCGTGGGCGACCCACACCTACGTGGTGTTGCTTACCCTGTCCGATGTCGGCGCCGATGCCCAGCAGCGCCAGGTGGCCGCCCGCGGGTACATGCTGAACCAGGCGGACACGGAATACGCCGACTTCGAGGCGGCGGATCGCGATCTTGCGGTAAGCGTTGGCAAACTACGCACGCTCACCGCCGACAACCCGTTGCAGCAAGGCCGGATCGACCGCCTGCAGGACATGCTTGACCGCTGGAAGGTCGAGGCGCTGAAGAATGGCCTGGAGCCCATGCGTGCCATCGGCAACGCAGCGACGCCCGAAGGCTCGCTGGCGCGCGACGGCATCCGCCGCGACTACTTCGCGCGCCGTACCGTGGTCATGACCGATATCCGCAAGCTCATCGACGAGATGGCGGCCACCGAGCGCACGCTGCTCGAAAAGCGCAACGCCGCACTGGACGCCACGCTCGCCGCGACACAGACCATCGATATCCTTTCGCTGGTGCTGTGCCTGCTGACCGGCGCCGCCGTCATCTTCATGACGTTCCGGCTGATCACGCGCCCGCTGGTGCGCATGACCGAGCTGATGACCCGCCTCGCACGGCACGACCACACCATCGAGGTGGGCCAGCGCAATCGCCGTGACGAGATCGGCGAGATCGCCCGCGCCTTGCAGGTGTTCAAGGACATGTCGATCGAGACGGCAGGCCAGACCTGGCTGAAGTCGGCGGTCACCACGGTGTCCAACCGTCTGCAGGAGTGCACCACCTACCGCGAGTTCGCCGACGCGCTCGTCACCGAGATGGTCACCTCGCTCAAGGCGGGCGTGGGCGTCTTCTACATCTACCGTGAAGAAGCCCAGCGCCTGGAACTGACCGGCAGCTACGGCTTCCGCCAGCGCCGCCATGTCACTGCGGAGTACGCGCTGGGCGAAGGCCTGGTGGGTCAGGCCGCGGCGAACCAGCAGACGATCGTGCTGCAGGATATCCCCGAGGATTACACGCGCATCCACTCGGGTACCGGCGAAGCCGCGCCGCGCAGTGTCGTGGTCGTTCCGGTCATGTCCCGCGATACCCTGATGGGCGTTATCGAGATCGCCAGCTTCGACCACCTGACCGGGCTGCAGGAGCGGCTGATCGATGAACTGATGCCCATCGTTGCGCTTTCGCTGGAGAACCTGGCTCGCGCACTGCGCACCCGCGACCTGTTGGAACAGACCCAGAGCCAGGCGGATGAGCTGCGCACATCCGAGGAGGCCCTGCGCCACCAGCAGGATGCCTTGCAGGCCACCAATAGCGAACTGCACGCGAAGACCGCCGAACTGCAGGAGCAGTCACAGCGGCTGATCGCATCCGAGGAAGAGTTGCGTGTACAGACCGAAGAACTGCACGCCTCTAACGAAGAGCTGCGCGAGAAGGGCCTGACGCTCAATCACCAGAAGGACGCGCTGGAGGCCCTGCAGAAGGAAACCCACGAGAAGGCCGAAGAGCTGGCCCGCGCCAGCCAGTACAAGTCCGAATTCTTGGCCAACATGTCGCATGAGCTGCGGACGCCGCTCAATAGCCTGCTCATCCTGTCGCGCAGCCTGGCCGATAACGACGAAGAAAACCTCACCGGCGAACAGGTGGAATCCGCGCGCATCATCCACGATGCCGGTTCCAACCTGCTCCGACTGATCAACGACATCCTCGACCTGTCCAAGGTGGAGGCCGGCAAGATGGAGCTGATGGTCGACAAGCTCCCGCTCGCCGATCTTGCCCGCACGCTCGGCCGCACGTTCAACCATGTGGCGCAGGAAAAGAAGCTCGCCTTCGAGGTGAAGCTGGAAGAGAACCTTCCCGCGAGCATCCAGACCGATGCCGGCAAGCTGGAGCAGGTCGTGAACAACCTGCTGAGCAATGCCTTCAAGTTCACCGCCAGCGGCAGCGTGCGCGTGCGGATAGGCCGTCCCGCTGCCAGCGCTACGCTCCCTGCCGGGCTGGACCCGGCCCGTGCTATCTGCATCGCCGTCACCGATTCCGGCATCGGCATTCCACCGGAGAAATTCCAGCGCGTGTTCCACGCCTTTGAACAGGTGGATGCAAGCACGAGCCGTCAGTACGGTGGCACCGGCCTCGGCCTGGCCATTTCACGGCGCATCGCCATGCTGATGGGCGGCGACATCACCCTGGAAAGCGAAGTGGGTGCAGGTAGCACGTTCACCATCTTCCTTCCCGAAGAGGCCCCGGCACACGCGGTGGACCGCGCCGAACCAGTGTCGCTCGAGCAGGCGGCAGCCGAAGCCACGCTTCCGCTGTCCCCGTCGCTTATTGCCGAATCAATCGATGATGACCGTGCGACGATCGCGCCCGGCGATACCACCATCCTCGTGGTGGAGGACGACCCCGCATTTGCGCGGATCCTTGCCGATATGATCCACCGCAAGGGCCACCGCGTGCTTGCTGCGGCGGATGGCGAGACCGGCCTGGCGCTGGCCCGCCAGTACCGCCCCACCGGCATCCTGCTTGATGTGATGCTGCCGGGCATGGATGGCTGGACGGTGATCGAGCGGCTGAAACACGACGCCGCCACGCGTCATATCCCGGTTCACTTCATCTCCGCCACGGATGATGCCAGCCGCGGCATGGAGCTGGGTGCGGTTGGCTTCCTGACGAAGCCGGTGAGCCGCGAATCCATCGCCACGGCGTTCGATCGCCTGCTCCACTTTGCCGAGGGCCGCACACGCCACCTGCTGGTCGTGGATGATGATGCGAGCGCGCGCACCGCTGTGCGCACGTTGCTGAAAGACGACAACGTGGTGATCGACGATGCCGCCTCGGGCGAGGAAGCACTGGCGAAGACCAACCAGGTGGCTTACGACTGCATCGTGCTCGACCTCGGCTTGCCCGGCATGTCGGGCATGGAGTTCCTCGAGCACCTGTCCCAGTCGGGGCACACCCCGCCGGTAGTCGTGTATTCGGGCCGCGACCTCTCCCGCGAGGAGAGCATGAAGATCCGCCAGTACACCGACAGCATCGTGGTGAAGGGTGCGCGCTCCCCTGACCGTCTGCTGGACGAGGTGAGCCTGTTCCTGCATTCGATCCGCCAGGGTGGCAGCGCCGCCGCCATCGAGCGCGCGACGCCTGCCAGCGGCATGGACGAGGCCAGCCTTCGCGGCCGCCGCATCCTGCTCGTGGACGACGATATGCGTAATCTCTTTGCCCTGTCGAAAGTCTTGCGCGGCAAGGGTATCGATGTGGTGATGGCGCAGGATGGCCAGAAGGCCCTCGATGTGCTGGACAAGGACGCCGATCTGGAACTGGTGCTCATGGACATCATGATGCCGGTGATGGATGGCTACGACACCATGCGCGCGATCCGCGCCAAGCCCGCCGTCGCCAACGTGCCCATCATTGCGCTTACCGCCAAGGCCATGCGCGGCGATCGCGAGAAATGCCTGGAGGCCGGTGCCAACGACTACCTGTCCAAGCCCATCGATGTGGACCGTTTGCTCTCGATGATTCGCGTCTGGCTGCCGGCAAGGGTCTGAGGTGGACGTCGAGGACATCGAGATCGAACTGTTCGTCCGCGCCATGCAACGGCGCCACGGCTACGACTTCAGCAATTACGCCCCGGCGTCGCTCAAGCGCCGGGTGCAGCAGCTGGTGCGCACGCACGATGCCGGCACGATCAGTGAACTGAACCGGCGGCTTTTGCACGAGGAAGGCTTCGTCACCCGGATTATCGAAGGCTTGTCCGTGCCCGTCTCGGAGATGTTCCGCGACCCGCCGGTCTTCCGCGCCCTGCGCGACAAGGTCCTACCGATATTGGCTTCGTACCCGGAGATCAACATCTGGCAGGCGGGATGCGCCCACGGGCAGGAGGTGTATTCACTGGCCATCCTGCTTGAAGAAGCCGGCCTCTACGACCGTGCGCGCATCTATGCCACGGATTTCAACGATGCGGCGCTACACGTCGCCGCGGAAGGCATCTATGCGACGCGCGATGCGCGCGACTGGTCGCGCAATTACATCGAAGCGGGCGGCCTGAAATCGTTCAGCGACTACTACAGCGCGCGCTACGACTTCATCAAGCTCGACCAGCGTTTGCGGCGCAACGTCACCTTCTTCAACCACAACCTGGTGACCGATGAGGTGTTCTGCGAGGCGCATCTTATCCTGTGTCGGAACGTGCTCATCTACTTCAACAACAGCCTGCAGGACCATACGCTGGCCCTGTTCCGCGATAGCCTGGTGCGCGGCGGCTTCCTGTGCCTGGGAACACGCGAGAACATTGATTTCTCGCCCGCCGCCGCATGTTTCAGCGACGTGGACGCACCCCTGCGGATCTACCAGGCTAGCAGCGCATCGATGGCGAGGCCGCTGGCACGATGACCGCACGCACCGCCATCGCGATGGGCTGCAGCGCAGGAGGCCTCGCGGCGTTGCAGCGCGTGCTCCCCGCGCTGGACCGGCGGCTCGCCGTGCCGGTGGTGATCTGTTGCCATACGGGCTCCGCGGATGTATCGCTGCTGGTGGAGATCCTCGCCCGGGTGTCGGCCCTGCCCGTGGTGGAAGCCGCCGAGCGTGCACCCGCCGACCCGGGCGTGGTGCACGTCGCGCCCAGTGGCTACCACCTGCTGGTGGAGCCCAACGCACACTTCTCGCTCAGCGTGGATGCGCGCGTCACGTACGCACGTCCCTCGATTGATGTGCTGTTTGAGACGGCCGCCGACGCATGGCAGGGCGGCCTCGTCGCCGTACTCATGACGGGCGCCAATTCCGATGGCGCCACGGGCCTGAAGGCCGTAAGGCACGCCGGCGGATACGCCATCGTGCAGGACCCGGCCAGCGCCGAATCCGATGTGATGCCCCGCGCCGGCCTCGATATCGCCGGGGCCGATGCCTGCCTTTCGCTTGACCACATTGCGCAACGACTTAACGAACTCTGCATCCCATGACCCCGATTCGCCCCAAGATCCTTGTCGTCGACGATACCCCCGCCAACCTCGTGGCCATGCGCCGCCTGCTTGCGCGCGCCGACGCCGATATTTTCGAAGCCAGCAACGGTAACGATGCGCTTGCCCTGTGCCTGGACCACCAGTTCGCACTGGTGCTTCTCGACGTGAACATGCCCGGCATGGATGGCTTCGAAGTCGCCGAGCTGATCACTGAGACCGAGCACCTGCGCGAAACGCCCATCATCTTCGTGACGGCCGCCTACGCCGATGACCTCAACCGCATGAAGGGCTACACGGCGGGCGCCGTGGATTACATTGCCAAGCCCATCAACGATGCGATCCTGCAATCGAAGGTGAAGATCTTCCTGGAGCTGTACCGCGCCCGCGCGCTGCTGCAACACGCGCTGGATGAACTATCCGTGCGAAACCAGCAGCTCACCACCGAAGTGGCCGAGCGCACGCGCATGGAACAACTGGTGCGCCACCAGGCGACGCATGATGCGCTCACGGGGCTACCCAACCGCGTACTGTTCCGCGAACGGCTCGAGGCCGCCCTGGCTACCGCCAATGCGGGTGGGGCTCCTTTTGCCCTGGCTTACATCGATATCGACGGCTTCAAGGGCGTCAATGATGGCCACGGCCACGCCGCCGGCGACGAATTGCTGAAGGCGATCGCAGCACGGGTCGATGCGCGCACGCGCGGCAGCGACACGGTGGCGAGGCTGGGTGGTGACGAATTCGCCGTGCTCCTGCACGACACCAGTGACGGGCAGGCGGCGGTCGCGCGTTGCCAGACCCTTTGCGATGCCATCGCCGAGCCGTACACGCTCTCCGTGGCCGACCTGCGCATCCCGGCGAAGATCGGTGCCAGCATCGGCGTCACCATGTTCCAGCCCGGCGATGCCTACGACCGCCTGGTCTCCACCGCGGACGAGGCGATGTACGAAGCCAAGCGCAGCGGCAAGAACCGCTGCGTCCTGAAATAGACCATGTAGGAGCGCGCTCGCGCGCGAAAAGCCAACGAGGCGGTAAAGCGGCAAGCTTACCTACCCCAACGCCCCAAGAAATGCCTCCAAAACCGCCCCCCGGTACCGCTGCCGGTGCAACAGCACCGACAGCGTCCGGCGCAAGTCGAGGAACGGTGTAGCCAGTACCGCCAGCCGCCCGGTGGCGACCGCGTCCGTGACGGCCACCTCGGGCAGGCAGGCGATGCCTAACCCCGCGATGACGGCCTGTTTGATTGCTTCGGACTGGTCGAGCTCCAGGACAGTTCGTCCTTCGGGCAGTTCCGCGAGCGCCCGCTCGCTCAGCGCGCGCGTGGCTGACCCACGTTCACGCAACACCCAACGCTCACCGGCAAAGTCCTCGCGCTTCAGGCGTTTCTTTCCAGCCAGTCGGTGTGCGGGCCGCGCACACACGACGAGCCGATCCTCACGCCATGGGCGTGCCTCAAGCGCCGGGTGCGCCACCGGCCCCTCCACGCAACCGATATCGACGTCGTGGTCGAGTACGCCCTGCGCAATGCGGTCGGTGTTGGCGACCGTAAGGCGCAAGGCGACCGTGGGGTGGGCATCGACGAAGGGGCCCACGAGATCGCCAACGAGGTAATTGCCTACGGTATTGCTGGCACCTACCCGTAGCTCGCCGCTCAGGGCCGTCACGGCGCCGGATGCACGCCGCGCAAACTCGGCATGCCGCTCCACGAGCTCGCGCGCCAGCGGCAACAGGTTGCGCCCCCGGTCGTTGAGCCGAAGGCGCCCGCGTTCGCGATCGAACAACGGTTCGCCGATCTGCCGCTCCAGCTCACCCAGCGCCATCGAGGCCGCAGGCTGGCTGAGGTGCAGCCGCTCACTGGCAGCGCGCACGCTGCCCGTGGTGGCGATATCAACGAAGACTTCCAACTGGCGAGGGCTGAAGGCATGCATAAGCAAACCTTATGCCTTCAATCAGTCATCTTCAATATCCTTATTGGCTGGATGAGCGGACAATTTATCCGTCCTGATCAACCCAAGGCCTTTGCCGTGTCCACCGTCGCCGCCACTCCTGCGCCCGAATCCCGCCTGCCAGGCATCCTCCTCGCCTTCGCCGTCGCGGCGGTGGCTTTCGGCCTTGGTAGGCTGATGCCCCTGGTGGGCGGCGCGGTCTGCGGCATCGTCCTCGGTATTCTCGTGCGGCACTTCGCAGCCCCTTCGGCGACGTTCCAGCCGGGCATTCGTTTCGCGGGGAAGCAGATCCTGCAGTGGTCGATCATTGCCCTGGGTTTCGGGCTCAGCCTGAACCAGGTGGCGAAAACCGGGCTTGAATCGCTCTCGGTCACCCTGGCCACCGTCGCAGCCGCTGGCCTGGTCGCGTGGGGCCTTGGCCGCGTCCTGCGCGTGCACGACAAGCTACAGGTCCTGATCGGTGTGGGCACTGCCATTTGCGGTGGTTCGGCTATCGCCGCCGTGGTGCCCATCATCAAACCCGATGACCACGACACCGCATTCGCCATCAGCACCATCTTCCTGTTCAACCTGGTGGCCGTGCTGATGTTCCCGTTGCTCGGGCATGCGATGGGTCTGTCCGACCTGGGCTTTGGCCTGTGGGCAGGTACGGCGATCAACGACACCTCGTCGGTCGTGGCTGCGGGCTACAGCTACAGCCACGCCGCGGGTGATTACGCGACCATCGTGAAGCTTACCCGCGCCACGCTGATCATCCCGATCAGCCTGACCATCGCCTTCATCGTCGCGTGGCGACAGAAGCGCGGCGGCGCGGGTGATTTCAGCCTGGCGAAGATCTTCCCCTGGTTCATCCTGTGGTTCCTGGTGGCCTCAGGTATTCGTACCGCCGGCCTCGTCCCTGAAGCACTTGTCCCCATCATCCACTTCATCGCGGAATGCCTGATCATCGTGGCGCTGACCGCCATCGGCCTCTCCGCCGACCTGCGCCGCATGGCGAAAACGGGCCCCCGCCCCATCCTGCTGGGCCTGGGCACGTGGGCGGCCGTGGCGCTGACCAGTTTGCTGGTCCAGCACATCATCGGCCGCTGGTGACGATGTAGCGATTACTCAGACGATCCGGCCAGTGAACAGATTGCACTGGCCTGTACCGATGAAGCCATGAGACTTTGGGCCATTGCATGCGGCGCGCTGGCAGCCAATTCATAACAGCACTCGAGGTGGAATTCCCTCTTGGCCAAGGCCACCAAAACCGCCGCCTGAATCGCGGACGATGCTGCTATGACAGGCGTCCCGAGCGAGCTATCCGTGAATGACGCCGAGCAGGCGCAGATTGAGGGCGTGCTGCTGCTCTTGCCACCCGCGCAGGCGAAGCGGATCGATGTCGGGCTGGTCGTCCATGGCGCTCAGCCGCCGCTTCCACCAGCTTTTATAGACGTGGCGTGAGATATCGCCGGTCACATCGCTGGCGATGATGCGGCCACGCAAGCTGCGAATGATGGCATCCCCACCCGCTTCGCTCAGCGTACCCTGGTCCCAGTTGGTCATCGCCACATCGGGCGCATAGGCATCCTTGTCGATCGACAGGTAGACCGGCTGGCCGGCGCCGGTCTGCATCGCCACGAAATCTTCGACCATCGCGTCGGCATCGGGAAACGACCGGAACGCCGTTTCCAGGCCGAAGCGGGCTGCCCAGCGTGTATCCACACCATTGGACCAGTAGGTGAGTTTCCCGGCCTTAAGCGGGCCGAGGTAGTTCTCCCATGCGTGGCCCTTTCCGATATCGTGGGATGTGATGCCGATGACGTGAACGTGCGTCACCCGCGGCATCATCGCCACGCGCCGAACCCACGACCCACAGTGCACGCCAAACGGAAAGCGCATGTTATCCGGGTGGTTATCGAGCACGACCACCTGGAACGCCTGTTTTCCGGGGACACGGGCGACCAGGGGCCATGTCAGGTGATGGAAATCGCCGCTACCGAGGAACACGGTGCCGTGTTCACGCGGCAGCGTGGCATCGATGGTCAGGCCGAGACGGCGAAGGCGGCTTACCGAGCAACCGAACCGCACGCTCTCTTCGTATTCGCGGAGCGGAACGACGAGGCGATCGGGCAGCTCGCCGACCGAGCCATCCAGATCAAGAACGATGGGTTGCATCGGCGCGTGGCACCCACTGGCTATCGGTTTCGAAGTGGTGCCGGAACCGGGACATGACGGCGCGCAGCAGCGGATTCCGGATGAACACGGCGTGCCGCGTAAGATGGAAGCTGGCCCCAAGCTCCGCTTTAACCTGTGGATCACTCCAGCCGGCCACGTAGTGCGTAAGTCCCCGGGACAACGCGTACTCCAGGTTCACGAACCAGCTGACGAAATACAGGTTGAGGTCGCGCGCCGCCGGGTAGGAAAAGCCCACGTACTTGTCGAGCAGCTTGCCGCCATGCTCGTAGCAGAGGTTCCAGCCGATGAGCCGGCCGGCGTGCCTGTATGTAAAAACCACCCCACCAGGTTCACGAAGGGTGGCCGCGAAAAACTCGCGGGAAAGTTTGTCGAAGTGCACTTCGCTCTGGGCGTACACGTTCTCGAACAGCGCGTAGACCTCGTCGACCGCGCCGTCGGCACGGAATGCTTCGCCGGTCTGAATGGCGTCGACCTGCAGCTCTCCCCGAGTGCGCAACTTGCGACGAAGGTTTTTCCGACGGGACGACGAGAGCCGCCCAAGGTACTCATCGACGCTGGCGAAGTTGATGGGCACATAGGCCAGCGCCTGGCCTTCGATGATCAGGTAGCCGCGATCACGTGCCGCATCGATGAACCGCCGCGTCCACGCACGCTCGGCCGCCGAGGTCAGCGGCGAATCCAAAGCCAGGTCCTTCACGATCAGCAGCGGCTGCTGCTTGCCGTACCGCGCCGACAGATCGGCAGCCATCATCACGGGATGACTGCCGGCATTGAACAAGGCGTACTCGGAGACCGTCGTACCCACGAAGCAGGTACGCATGCGCAGCAGGCGTTTCAGGAACCACTGGAAGGGCAAACGGGTAATCCGCTCACGCAGCGATGCATCCGCCGTGGTGAGCAGATCAAAATCCGTGGAGAAAAGCGGAGCACCATCCCCCGCACGCGTCGGGGTGAACCCGCGCGGGGGGTGGTGCTCGAAGTGCTCGAGCAGCGCATCCGGCTCGAGCTGGTTCACGAAGGCCATTGCAAGCCAACCCGGAATGTCAGCCGCGCTTGGCCAGCGTCAGCAGCTGGTCAAGCAGCGCAATGGCAAGGTCGATTTCATCGTGGCTGATATCGAGCGACGGGGCGAACGTGATCACGTTCTTGTACCAGCCGCCCACGTCGAGCACGAGGCCGATCTTCTTTCCTTCGTGAGTCAGGCCGCCGGCCAGGCCGATATCGACCATGCGATCGAGTAGCGCCTTGTTCGGCGTAAAGCCATCGTCGGTGCAGATCTCGGCGCGCAGGGCCAGGCCCAGGCCGTCGACATCACCGATTTCCTTGTGGCGCTTCTGCAGGTCACGCAGGCCATCCAGGAAGTGCTTACCCTTCTCCGCCACCTTGGTCTCGTAATCCAGCTCATAACCCATCTGGATGACTTCCAGGCCCAGCGCGGTGCCGAGCGGGTTGGAGTTGAACGTGGAATGCGTGGATCCCGGCGGGAATACGGTGGGGTTGATCAGTTCTTCGCGCGCCCAGATGCCGGACAACGGATTCAAGCCGTTGGTCAGCGCCTTGCCGAACACGAGGACGTCGGGGGTAACGCCGAAGTGCTCGATCGACCACAGCTTGCCGGTGCGCCAGAAGCCCATCTGGATTTCATCGACCACCATGAGGATGCCGTACTTGTCGAGCACCTTCTTCAGGTCGATGAAGAAGTTCTTCGGCGGGATGACGTAGCCGCCGGTACCCTGGATAGGCTCGACATAGAACGCGGCGTACTCGGCCTCACCCACCTTCGGGTCCCACACGCCGTTGTATTCGGTTTCGAAGAGGCGCTCGAACTGGCGCACGCACGCGTCCGAGTATTCTTCCGGGGTCATGCCCTTCGGGCGGCGGAAAGGGTACGGGAACGGAATGAACTGCGCGCGCTCACCGAAGTGACCAAAGCGGCGACGGTAGCGGTAGCTCGAGGTGATGGACGACGCACCGAGCGTGCGGCCGTGGTAGCCGCCTTCGAAGGCGAACATCAGGCTCTTGCCGCCCTTGGCGTTACGCACGAGCTTGAGTGAGTCTTCCACCGCCTGCGCGCCACCGACGTTGAAGTGGCAGCGGCCGTCGATACCGAACTTCTGCTTGGCATCCACGGCGATCGTCTTGGCGAGCTCGATCTTGCCCTGGTGCAGGTACTGGCTGGCCACCTGCGGCAGCAGGTCGATCTGCGACTTCAGGCGATCATTCAGGCGCTTGTTGCCGTAGCCGAAATTCACGGCCGAGTACCACATCTGCAGGTCGAGGAACGGGATGTTCTCGCTGTCGTAGATGTAGCTGCCTTCAGCGTGGCGGAAGATCTTCGGCGGATCGACGTAGTGCACGGTATCGCCAAACGAGCAGTACTTGGCTTCATCGGCCAGCAGGGCCGCGTCGTCGATCACGATATCGGGGTTGCGGGAGAGAATATTCATACAGGCAGTTCCACGGTGTTCGGCACGGAAGTGGGCAGGACGGTTTTCGGCGGCAGGCGGCCGTCGAGCAGATCGGGGAGCAGCGCCAGCGCTTCATCGAAGCTGGCGATAGGTGCGTACGGGATGCCGGCGGCGCGGCAATGCTCGATAAGGCGATTCTTCGCGAATACGAAATCGACGCGATCGGCGGCGCAGAAGTCGGAGGCGCCATCGCCGATGAGCAACGTTTTGCCACCGCGGGCGCGAGCCACGTCGACACGGGCGCATTTACAGGTGCCGCTGCGGCAGCCATCGGCTGAGAACGGCGAGGTGAGGTTCCACGCACGTGGTGCTGACTGCTTGAGATGGTTGGCCACCGTCGGAAGGCTGTCGATACCGTGGTTCTTCAAGATGGCGTGGATCGCGTGATCGAGGCCATCACTGACGATCTCCATGGGAATGCCCAGGTCGATCGTGGCCTTCACGAAGGCAGCGAAACCATGGTCGATATGCAAGCCATTGAGGTGCGAACGCAGTTCGTCATCACTCATGTCGAGCAACGCCACCTGCCCGGCCATGCACACGGCGGAACCGATGCGGCCCTCACGCCAGTCGCGCTCAAGCACTTCCCAGCCCGGGCGGCCGTAGCGATCGAGCAGCGAATCGATCACGTCCTCCACGGCGATGGTGCCGTCGAAGTCGCAGAGGATGTTCCAGTCGGGCGAAGTGAGCACGTAACGGGCACCGGTGTCAGGATGTTGCGAAGGCTAGGGGCCCATCCTTTCCCATCCCTTTCCCTTTACTGAAAGCAACTTGTAAGCACGTTGTGGCACCCTGCCGCTCTCCCCGTCCTGTTTTTACGCATGCGCCGCACGAGCCTTTCCCTCCTTCTTGCGCTGGCCGCCTGCACCGTGGCCCATGCCGACGACGACACCCCGACCTATGCGTTTGGCGCTGGCATCCAGCGCATGCCGGCATGGCAGGGCTCAAAGGACACGCGCAACCAGGCCGTGCCGTATATCGATATCGAGCTGCCGGGCGTGGGTGAGGTGTCGACCACCGATGGGCTCACCCTCGACGTGATCCACGGAGAGCACTGGCACGGCGGCCTGTATGGCAACTGGCTCTGGGGCCGTACCCGTAACGAGCTGGGCCCCCAACTGGGCGGCAAGGTGGCCTCGCTGTCGCCGCGCTGGCAAGGTGGTGGCTATCTGGAATACGCGTTCGACAAGAAGCTCAGCGTGGGCACCCACGTCGCGCATGACACGAGTGGCGCCGGCGCTTACGCGGCCCTCTACGCCGATTGGCAACTTCCCGATGTGTGGTACATCCAGCACTCGCTGGAACTGCAGGTGGAAGGCATGAACGGCGCCGCGATGACGCGCTTCTTCGGCGTCACGCCATCCGAGGCGCAGGCGATCGGCACGGCGCCCTACCAGCCGGGCGCTGGCTGGCACTCCGCCAACCTCGAATACGACGCCTTCGTGCCTACCTCATTGCATACGGGCTTCGCGGTGGCGCTGTCGTATGCGCGCCTGTACGGCAATGCAGCCGATAGCCCGCTCGTGCGCGATTTCGGTGCCCGCCGCCAGGTCACGACGACGCTGGCGTTCGTCGTTCACTTCTAACGGTGCCTCACGCCGGATCGGCGTGCAGGTCGTCGCCTTCCAGGTTCGTGGGAACGGCGAACAAGACGCCCAGCATCACGACGTGCGCTGCGGCCGACAGGTAGGGCGCCCAGCCGGGCATGACGATGTCGTAGGGCAGCACCGTATCGATCAGCTGGTTCGCCAGGTTCCAGCCCCAGTGCAGGCCCACGGCGAGCCACAGGGTGCCGGCCCGAACGACTGCCGTCGCATACGCCACCCCAAAGAAGAACAGCATCACCCATTCGCCGGCACCGCTGCCCAGCCTATACATATGGTTCAGCACATGGACCACCGCGGAAACCAGGACGAAGGCCCAGGGCGACCACGCGATGCGTGTGGCGCGATAGATAAAGCCACGCGCCAGGAGGTCCTCGGCGACCGAGGGAACGAACGTCACCAGCAAGGCCCACGGCAGCGACGTAGCGAACGACATGGCGGCCGCGGCAGCCGTTTCAGGTGCACGTGCGGCGTATACACCCAGGCCCATGCCGACACAGACCGCCACGTACTTCAGCAGCAGGGCCAGCACCAGCCCGCCGGAAAGGAGCACTAGCGTGCTCCGGCGCCACTCGAGCGCGTAGGCGTCATAACCCTTGAAGCCCAGCCAGCGCCCCAGCGGCCACGCCACCGCGAGCATCGCGACCAGGAAAGCCCCCGAAACCGCCAGGCTATGGAATACATGCCCGCCAAGGCCCTCTGCCGCATGGTAGAGGACACACAGGACAACGAACGCGATGACGACGCGCTTGCGGTCGACGGCAGGCATGGATTCCCCGGTAAGGTTGGCGCGGGGCACAGCTTAGGGCCGGGAGGCCCTTGGGCGCCATAGCCTGGTCGGCAAAATCAGCGCGACATCGACATTCCCTGCTCCTGCTGCTGGCTCAACTGCATCTGCCGGTCCTGCGCCATCTGCTCCCACTGCTGGTTAGCCATCTGCAGATCCTGGGAAGCTGTTGCGACAGGTGTCTGGAAGGCCTCCAGCGCGTCGACCTTGCCCCACCTGGTACGAGGATCATCAAGGTCGCCGCGGAACGCCTGGTACATATGCACTTCCGGCTCAATGTTGCCTTGCTTGTCCTGGCCGAGGCTCATGTGCGTCACGTCGGTCATCCCGCAGCGCCTGGCCTGAGCGACCGAACAGTGCGCAAGCCGTTCCATTTGCTGGTCGGAAAGGGTGATGCCTTCTTCGGCGTGGAGGGTGGTTAGCTGGTCGTGGATTGAGTTGTAGAGACGGTGGTCACGGTGAGCGGGGTGCGCAGGGCTGGTGGGTGCGGGTACGACCGGGGCATCGGGCTCAAGCCACGGAAAGCGGCTGAACTCGATGCGGTTGTCGCGGGCGTGTTCGATCTGCCCTTCCGAACTCAAGACAGGCTGAATTTTCGGCTCAGCGAAAGGTTCTGGGCGGGCTTCATGGCCTTCTATGTCAAGGGCATCCTCGCCACGATCCCTTCCGGTCAACGGCGCGGCATCTCGTAACAAGTCATGCTTGAACTGAAGGTCAAGATCCATGACTTCTGACGGCACTTCGCCCACGTGTACGCGCGCCCTATCTGGCACCTGAGCAAGGACTTCTTCGCTCGTTCCTTCCGGCAATGCACATCGCACAACGGGACGGCAATCCGGCGCACCTTTCTGCGCGCCACGCACGCCCCTAGCCCCCAGGCGATCGTGGACACGAGTGTCGTAAATAATGGAGTGCTCTTCCGAACGATGAATCGGATACCTTTGGACGTCGTCGTAAAGTTGATAGCGCTCGAGTAGCCTCTGCTCGCTGAGTCCGTCAATGAAGTCGATCATCAGGTTGCCACTTGCGCGGGCCAAGCCATCCTCGTGGTAACTGCCGCCCACGTCAGAATGAGCCCCAGGTACAGTGATGGCGAGCAACCGACGGTCAGCCGAGAGCCCCTGCGGAATGATCATGGATGACGGAAACTGGCTACGCCGCTCGTCCTTGGCCGTAACCTGGAAGCCAGCAACCACCGAAGGCGACACACGGCGATCATGGCGAGTTGGGTGACCCGTGGCGACGGGGTCAAACAGCGCGACGGCTTGTGGGATTGTTCCCGCCCGAATCAGCTGCTTTCGGTCTCGACCGACCTTTGTCGAGACACCTTCATCGTGAAGCCTTCGCGAGAAGGACATGACCTCCTCACCGCCCCGACTAAAGCCTGTCGATACGACCCTGATACGCGCTTCCGGATCCTCAGCCAACCATTCTTCAACCTTTAGTGAAAGACGCTTCCGCATGATCTCAACGCGTTCATCGTGCGAATAGCCTACGGCGCCATCAACCAATCGCAGAACGAACCCCGATTGGGTCCCAGGCCCCGCAACATAGAATGACGAAATGCGAGAATCCTTCTTCGCCTTAAGCTGCTCAGCGAAACGACCTACATTCGTCATGTGATGCGGGTCACCATCCACATCATTACCTGTACCGTCGAAGTTCGCTAAGAAGAGTCGCTCGTGCGGAGCGTCGGCGTGAAGAAGGATTGGGACGCGCATTGATCCAAGAAGGTGCTTCGCCGCGTCGTATGACCTCAGGTCATGAATGGTTGAACGAGTGCTGGACACACCGTCAAGCCGCCTTCCGTCACGACCTATCTTGTGAGTTTCCTTGATTTTCATTGCATTCCCTTAGTAGGTCTTTGAGTACGCTAGAACCGAGTCGTGGCGAGCCTTGTAGCTTTCGTCGCGTTCCCCGGTGGCCTTCCTCAGATAAACCATCGACTGCATATACACCTGAACGGTCCGGTCATCGACAACCAGCAAAATCAGGGGCTCGCCATTCACGCTATCGTCTTCGACGTCCTCTACAGGTTCTGCATGGATGACCACCCGGTCTCTGAATATTGAACCGATATCGATTTCAGCCTCATGCCTTTCGCCGTCGAGGGATTGCCATGAAACGATTGCCGGACCCGGAAAGTTCCGAATCGCAATATGCCCGTTTCTAGCGATCTTGATGACACCTTCCCTCAATGGAGAGACAGGACCACCCTCAAGCTCTTCGACCTGAAATCGGTTCGCATAGAGAACCTTGCAACTGCGTGTATTCCCGCATTCCGCCGAGAACGCATGGTGACGAAAGTGCGTCGGTCGAGGCGGCCTTTTGCCCGAGTCAGCCGCCGCACATCCTGCTACCAGCAGCGCTGTGGCCGCCAGCGCCGTCATTCGAAACCTCATTTCACTTCTCCCTTCACGCCGTGTTTCGTTCCGATGGCATACCTACGCTTTTGACTCAGAACGGCGTCCCCATTAAGACGCGCGTCTGTCCCGGCACGTTCAGAGGTGCGATCTCGACTACTGTCACGGGTTACCGCTGTCATAGGTCATGCCCCTATCCGTGTATCGAATGGTCAAGATCAACTGGTTGTGCTTGGCCGCGAGACCAGAAATCGCGGGGATGTCCACGGCGCCTGCCGGCCGGCCACCCGGTCCCTTACCTGGGTGCTGGTGAAGGGTGAGCAGGCGTGATGCCCACGGCGCCCCCTTTGGCCATGACTCGATCTCGTCCACCTTTTCCAGCTTATTCAGGCGTGCGCAGAAGAATGCCGCCATCGCAATGCGCTCGGCCTCGTCATCCGCGAGCGCATGGCTGCTGCTGGACCGGAACTTCTCAATCAGCACACGGATGTCCGCGTACATCGCGTGATGCGGATGACACCTATCCTGCGGCCCGTGGACAAAGGGATCCGACGGACATTTGTCCGGTGACGGGGTGCGGATGTACACAATGCCATGCTCTTCCGCCAGGTCCTCGACGGAAATGTCAGGCCATCCCGCCATCTCCTCGGCATCCTCCGTAGCCTGGGCGACGAGTTCCTGTCTGGTCTTCCCCCGGTCATCCGGTGTTGCGCAGCCCGCCAGGACAAACCACATACCTACCGCGGCCACGGCCGTTCGCTTATTCCTCTTCATCACACTCCTTTCGAGGGCTTCACGCCCTTCACCTTTAGCGTCTCAACGTCCACCTTCGGCATGAGCCGTCGGGTGAAGTACTTCTCCTGGTAATAGCGAATCTTGTCCGCCATGACCGGATGGGGAATGCCCTCGTAGAAGAAGACTTCCTTGTCCTGGCTCATTGCCTTCAACTCCTGGGGCAGCATGAGCGCGCGTCGCTCGTCGTTGTGGGTGACGCTGATGCCCTGCCCGCGGGAAATGCTTTTCTGCCGGACCGTGGTGTAGCCAAGCATTTCCGAGTAGTCATTCGCGTCACGCTGTTCGCGCGGCGTATAGACGATTTGCAGAGCGTGGTTGGTAACGAAGCTGCGCGCCACATCAGGCCCGTACACGGCGTCAAGCTGCGACAGGCTCTGGATGATCGGCAGCACCCGCAGGTTGTAGCCGGCGATGAAGGAGACGGCGCTGGCGAGGATGTCGACGCGGCCAATGGCGGTGAACTCGTCCATCAGGAGGAGGCATTGGTGCTGCAGCTCCTTGTTCTGCGCCGGTAGCTCGCTGGTATTGAGCTTCACCAGCTGGCTGAAGAACATGTTGATGAGTACCCGGCTTTCGGCCAGCTTGTTGGGCTGGATACCGATGTAGATGGTCATCTTCTTCTTGCGTACATCGGTCAGCAGGAAGTCGTTGCCACTGGTCGCGGCATCGAGCACTGGGTTCAGGAACATGTTCAGCGGTTCGCGGAACGAGCCCAAGATCGAGGCGAAGGTGTCCTCGGCCTGGGAGAGCAGGTTATTGAACGCGTTACGTGTGGCATCGGAGAGGTAGGGCTGGGTGGCGAGCCCTTGCAGGTACGCCTTGAAGTCGTCGCCCTCGCCCGTGGAAATGCGGAACACCTCGCCCAGCGTCGGTTCGTGGGAAGGCTGCAGGCGGCTGCCACCCGACTGCGCATCGCGGCGTTCGAAGAGGTACATGGTGAAGGCGACGAAGGCGTTGCGGGCCTGGCTCACCCAGAAGCCATCTGCGCCGCCGCTGTCCGGGTAGAGCGTCTCGGCGAGCGCCATGATGTCCGAGATGCGAAACAGGCCATCCGAAACGTAGTGCAACGGATTCCAGCGCGCCGTTCGCAGATCCTCCGCGAACGGATTGAACAGGTAGACCTCCTGCCCCTGCGCCTTGCGCCAGCCGCTGGTGAGGTCGAAGTTTTCCTGCTTGATGTCGAGAACGACGACCGAACCCTGATAGCTCAGCAGGTTGGGAATGACGATGCCGACGCCCTTGCCCGTACGCGTGGGTGCAGCGAGGATCGCGAACTGCTGACCCGACATGTAGACGAACCGGCGACCACGGCGACCCACGACCAGCGCGGTAGGCGTGTGCTTGAACATGCCTTTGCGGGCGAGATCCCGCCTGGAGGCGAAACGCGCTTTGCCGTGCAGGGCCTGTCCCGGCGAGCGGAAGAGCAGGATGAGCGTTGCCGTGGCGATGAGCAGCGGTATGCCCGCGCCGACGCCGCCGGCCAGCCAGATGCGCCATGCGTACGGCTGGTACGCCGGCTCATGCACATGCTGGTAGTAGGCCCACCACGCAAGCCACCATCGCTCGGAGACATCGACGCCGAGCAGGCGCGCAAGCAGGTGCGCCGTGATCCACGGGGCCCACGCGAGCGCCCCCACAACCGTGGCCACGGCAGCCACCACCTTCCCTGTACGCATGACACTCCAACCGGCAAGAACGAGGGACGATTCTTTGCCACGAATGGCGTGTCATTCAATCAGTGTTTTCGCAACCCTATGTAGTACTTTGACTTCCAGGCATGCGAACTTCGCCCGACGTGCCGCGTCAGGCCTTTCCTACTTCAGAGATGACTCAACGCGACCGCGATTCAGCGATCGTCGCGAGTCCAGATGAAGCCGTCGGCTTCCTGCACAGGGAAGACGGTGACAGGCTCATAGGCGGGTGGGCACGTGACTTCGCCCGAGCGCAGGTCGAAACGCGCGCCATGGCGTACGCACTCCACTTCGAAGCCAACCACCGGGCCGCCGGCAAGCTCGCCGCCGTCGTGGGTGCAGACATCTTCAATGGCGTAGAGATCGCCATCGATGTTGTAAACAGCAATGGCGGTGTCGCCATCCCATGCCACGCGGAACTCGCCGGGTAGCAGCTCACTACGCGTGCCGACTTTCACCCAGCCGTTCACGCGCCCAGGTCCTTCACAAGGTACTCGAAGCGCAGGTCGTCGCGCTGCGGCAGGCCGAAGCGCTCATCGCCATAGGGGAACGGCTTGGTACGCCCCGTGCGGGCATAGCCGCGGCGCTCGTACCAGGCGATCAGCTCGGCGCGGATATCAATGACCGTCATTTCCACGCGTTCGCTATGCCACTCATCGCGGGCGATGCGCTCCACCTCTTCGATCACCAGGCGACCGATACCCGTGCCCTGAAACGGCGGGTGCACGGAGAACATGCCGAAGTAGCACACAGCTCCCTGCCGCTCGATGTAGCAGGAGGCGGCCACGAGCCCATCGCGCTCGAACAGCACGAAGCGGCCGTTGGGGCCGGTTAGCAGTTCTTCGATCTCGGTGATGTCGGTGCGGCGGCCATGGAGGAAATCAGCCTCGGTGGTCCAGCCGGCGCGGCTGGCGTCGCCGCGGTAGGCGGATTCGACCAGCGTGGCGATGACGGCGGCATCGGCCTGGGTGGCGGTGCGAAAGGTGTGCTTGGGGGTCATGGGGCGATTTTAAGCCCGGGGGAAGCGTCGCGCGCAAGGTTGCCCGCGCGCGACGTCGCAAACCCCATCGCGCGCGAGCGCGCTCCTACAGAAGGCCTTAGAGGAGGAGCTTGCGGACCCGGCCTACGGCTGCGATGAACTCGTCGACTTCGGCCTTCGTGTTGTAGAAGGCCAGCGAGGCGCGCAGCGTGGCGGGCACGCCGAAGCACTGCATCAGCGGGTGGGCACAGTGGTGGCCGGAGCGGACCGCGACGCCCTGCAGATCCAACAGTGTGGCCATGTCGTTGGCGTGGGCGCCTTCGAGCAGGAAGGAAATCACCGGCTCCTTTTCGGCGGCCTGGCCAAAGATCCGGACCCCCGGCAGGCCACTGATCGCATCCGTGGCATAGGCCAGCAGATCCTGCTCGTGCGCCTTCAGGCGATCAAAGCCAATGCCTTCGAGGTAGTCGATGGCCGCCTTCATGCCCGCGAAACCGGCGATGTTCGGGGTGCCGGCTTCAAAGCGGTGCGGCGGATCGGCGAATACGGTGCCTTCGAAGCGGACTTCGCGGATCATTTCGCCACCACCGAAGAACGGCGGCATGGTCATGAGGTGCTCGCGCTTCGCCCACAACGCGCCGGTGCCCGTGGGCGCCAGCATCTTGTGGCCGGTGATCGCGTAGAAATCGCAACCCAGGGCCTGCACATCCACCTTGCGGTGCGGGGCGGCCTGCGAGCCATCCACCAGCAGCGGGATACCGCGCTTGCGGCACTCGCGGGCGATCTCGCGTACGGGATTCACCGTGCCGGTCACGTTGGACACGTGGCCGACGCAAGCCAGCTTCACCTCGGGGGTGAGCAGCTTGAAGTATTCCTCGAGGATCAGCTCACCCTTTTCATTGATCGGGGCGGCCTTCACCACGGCACCGGTGCGTTCGGCGACAAGCTGCCACGGCACGATATTGGCGTGGTGCTCCATCACCGTCGTGACAATCGCATCGCCGGGCTTCAGGCGTGGAAGCGCGTAGCTGTAGGCGACCAGGTTGATCGCCTGCGTGGTGCCCGAGGTCAGGATCACCTCGTCACGCGACGGTGCATTGATGAAGCGGGCCAGGGCGTCTCGGGCACCTTCGTAGGCCGCCGTCGCCTCTTCGCCGAGCGTGTGCACCGCGCGGGCCACGTTCGCATTGTGCTCGCGATAGTGGCGATCCACCGCCTCGATCACCGATACCGGCTTCTGGCTGGTATTGGCGCTATCGAAGTAGATGAGCGGCTTGCCGTGCACGGTGCGTGACAGCAGCGGGAAGTCGGCACGGATGCGCTCGACATCCAACGGAAGGGGGGCGGTCTCGGCCCTGGCATTCATGGCTTGGCTCCGGACTTAATCGGCAGCAACCGTGGTGGGCAGGTGCGCCACCAGCAGGTCGCCCAGGTGTTCACGCAAGGCCTCGTTGGATAGCGATTCCAGCGCCGCCCGGCAGAACGCCAGGGTAAGCAGGCTGCGCGCCTCCACCAACGGGATACCGCGCGAACGCAGATAGAACAGCGAGCGTTCGTCGAGCTGGCCGATCGTGGCGCCGTGCGCCGCCTTCACTTCGTCGGCATAGATCTCGAGTTCCGGCTTGGTATCGATTTCCGCGGAGCCCGACAGAAGCAGGTTCTTGTTGCTGAGCGAGGCGTCGGTGCCATCGGCGCCCTCGGCCACCACGATGGCGCCGCGGAAGACGCCACGCGAGCGGCCATCGGCAATGCCGCGCCAGAGCGCTTCGGAAGCGGTGTCACGTGCCTTGTGGTGCACTTCCAGCTGCGTATCCACATGCTGGCGGCCGGCCAGCGCGAACACGCCGCGGGTATCGAAACGCGCACGGTCGCCCAGGACTTCGGCGGTGAGTTCGTGGCGGACGAGTGCGCCGCCGAGTTCGAGTGCGTGAACCGTCACATGCGCTTCGGCATCCAGCCGGACGTGACCGCGACGCACAAGCGTGGTGGCGGATGAGGCATCCTGCACGATGACCAGACCCAGCACCGCACCTTCACGCGCCGTGTAATCGGCCACCACCGTGCCCAGCTGCGGCGCAGCGCCTGCGGAAACGAAGTGTTCAACCACATCCGCCCGGGCGCCCTTGCCCACTTCCACCAGCACGCGAGCGTGCCAGGCGGTATCCGGCTGGGCGCCGCTGGTGACATGGACGATGTGCAGCGGCTTGGCCAGTGCGACGCCATCAGCCACGCGAAGCACGACGCCATCGCCGGCCAGTGCCGCATTCAGGTGAGCGAAGGCATCCGCGGCACCGCGGCGGTAGCGATTGGCCAGCGCAAAGCGCAGGGGCTCGGGCTGGGTACCAAGCGCGAGACTCAGAGGCGCCAGGTCGACGCCTTCGCCAGCACTCAGCGAGGAGAGATCGGCGCGGTAGACGCCATCAACGAGAACGACACGGGCACCATCGACGCCCGGCAACGTGGTGAGCGACGCCGCGATATCGGCTTTCGCCGCCACTTCCGCATCGGCAAGCGCGAACGCACGCTGCGAAAGCGCACGCAGCGGCGTGTATTTCCACGCCTCGTTGCGCCCTTCCGGCAGCCCGGTTTCAGCAAAGGCATCCAGGTTTTCGCGGCGCGCGGCATCGAGCCACGCAATGCCCGTGGCGGGCACCGCGGCGGCGGCATCCAGCGCCGCCCGCACGAACAGGGACGGCGCGCTGGTCATGCCGGCTCTCCGGCCAGGTCGGCCTTGCGCAGGTGCGGGTGCTTGTCGGCCAGCCAGGCGTAGCCTTCGGCTTCGAGCTTCAGCGCGAGCGACTTGTCGCCACTTTCGACAATTCGGCCGCCCGCCAGCACGTGGACGAAATCCGGTTCGATGTAGTCCAGCAGGCGCTGGTAGTGCGTCACGACGATGAACGAGCGCTCGGCCGAACGCAGTGCGTTCACGCCTTCGGCGACCTGCTTGAGGGCATCGATATCGAGGCCGGAGTCGGTCTCGTCGAGGATCGCGAGCTTCGGCTCGAGGACGGCCATCTGGAAGATTTCATTGCGCTTCTTTTCGCCGCCGGAAAAGCCTTCGTTCACGGCGCGGTGAAGCAGCTCGTCGGAGATCTGCATGATCTTCAGCTTCTCACGCACCAGCTTGAGGAAGCGCATGGAATCCAGCTCATCCTCGCCACGGAACTTCCGCTGCGCATTCAGCGCGGCACGCAGGAAGTAGGTGTTGTTCACGCCAGGGATCTCGACCGGGTACTGGAACGCGAGGAACAGGCCGACGGCCGCGCGCTCTTCCGGCTCCAGGGCCAACAGATCCTGGCCGCCGAACGACACCGAACCTTCCGTCACCTCGTAACCATCACGCCCGGAGAGGACGTTGCCCAGCGTGGACTTGCCCGCGCCGTTGGGCCCCATGATGGCGTGCACTTCGCCCGGGTTCACGGTGAGCGAAAGGCCTTTAAGGATTTCCTTGCCCTCGACGCGGGCATGGAGGTTTTCGATCTTGAGCATGTGCATGGCGGGGCTGTCCATCAGGGCGTCAGGTGCGAGAGCGCATCGAGCGCTTCGTCGCGGCGGTCCCAGGGCACGAAGATGTGATCGTGCAGGAACGCGGAAACGGGGTTGCAGGGAATGCCACGCTTCGCGAGCGCGGCGGAGACGGCGGCCATCATGCCCACCGCGGTCAGGCTGGACTGCACGCGCAGGGTGATGCACGCCCACAGCATGCGATCGCCACTGCGGTCATCCTCGGTCACGTCGACGATGAGCGTGGTGCCCTCGTCTTCGCGGAACATCATGAGCGCTTCGGCCATGCGCTCGCGGGCGCGATCGTGCGAGACATGGATGAAGCGCTTGGGCACCGGGTCCACAGCCGGATCCAGCGCGGCCAGCAGCGCGCGCAGGTCGGTGAGGCCCGGGGCGGAGCCAGCGATACCCATCGCTTAGCCCACCGCGCCTTCGAGCGAGACTTCGAGCAGCTTCTTGGCTTCCACGGCGAACTCCATGGGCAGCTCGCGGAACACCTGCTTGCAGAAGCCATCCACGATCATGGAAACGGCATCTTCCTCGCCAATGCCGCGCGAGAGGCAGTAGAACAGCTGGTCGTCAGAGATCTTCGAGGTGGTCGCCTCGTGCTCCACGATGGCGCCCGGGTTCTTCACTTCCATGTACGGGAAGGTATGGGCGCCGCACTTCTTGCCGATCAACAGCGAATCGCACTGCGTGTAATTGCGCGCGCCATCGGCGCCCTTCTCGATCTTGACCAGGCCGCGGTAGCTGTTGGAGCTGCGCCCCGCACTGATGCCCTTGGCCACGATCTTCGACTTGGTGCCCTTGCCAATGTGGATCATCTTGGTGCCGGTATCGGCCTGCTGGCGGTGGTGAGTGAGTGCCACCGAGTAGAACTCGCCCACCGAGCGATCACCGCGCAGCACGCAACTGGGGTACTTCCAGGTGATGGCCGAGCCGGTTTCCACCTGGGTCCAGCTGATCTTCGATTCCACGCCACGGCAATCGCCGCGCTTGGTCACGAAGTTATAGATGCCGCCCACGCCGTTCTCGTCACCGGGGTACCAGTTCTGCACGGTGGAGTACTTGATCTGCGCGCGATCGAGTGCGACCAGTTCAACCACGGCTGCGTGCAATTGGTTCTCGTCGCGCATGGGCGCGGTGCAGCCCTCGAGGTACGACACGTAGCTGTCGTCCTCGGCCACGATCAGCGTGCGCTCGAACTGCCCGGTGTTCATGGCGTTGATGCGGAAGTACGTCGACAGTTCCATGGGGCAACGGGTGCCCTTGGGAATGAAGACGAAACTACCATCGGAGAACACGGCGGAGTTCAGGGCGGCGAAGTAGTTATCGCCCACCGGCACCACGCTGCCCAGGTACTGGCGCACCAGGTCCCCGTGCTCGCGGATGGCTTCGGACATGGAGCAGAAGATGACACCCGCTTCGGCCAGTTCCTTGCGGAAGGTGGTACCGACCGACACCGAATCGAAGACGGCATCGACCGCCACGCCCGCCAGCTTCGCACGCTCATGCAGCGGCACGCCCAGCTTCTCGTAGGTCTCGAGCAGTTTGGGGTCCACTTCATCCAGCGACTTCGGGCCGGCCTTGGGCGCGGAGTAGTAACTCACCGACTGATAATCGATAGGGCCGATATCGAGCTTCGCCCAATCCGGCTCCGGCATGGTGAGCCAGTGACGGTAGGCGGCCAGGCGCCACTCGGTCATCCACTCGGGCTCGCCCTTGATCGCCGACAGCTGGCGGACGATGTCCTCGTTGAGGCCGGGCGGAAGGCTGGTGGATTCGATATCGGTGACGAAGCCGGCTTCATAGCGGCGGTTGAGCGCCTCTACGACTTCAGCGTTATCGCGCACCGGGTCTGCCACGTCGCGTGTCATGTTCTCGCTCTCGTTCATGCGTTTGCCTGCGCGGCATCGGCCGCGCCCTTCGCCGGCGCCGCTGGGCGCCCGGCAAGCATCTGTGCCAGGGTCATACCGCGCAGCACGCCATCGATGGCCCCGGAAACGGAGCGCCAGCTGCCGCTGACGCCGCACTGCGACTGACGATCGCAATGCCCCTGGGCGATGCTGCATTCGGTAAGCCCGATCGGCCCTTCCAGCGCCTCGACGATATCGGCCAGGCTGATCGCTTCCGCTGGCCGTGCCAGGCGGTAACCACCGTTCACGCCGCGGAACGAATCCACCAGCCCGGCGTGGCCAAGCAGCTTGAGCAGCTTGGAAACGGTGGGCAACTCCAGGCGCGCCTCATCGGCGATCTGAGCCGTGCTCAGAACGTCGCTGGGGTGCGTGGCGATGACGGTCATCACCACGGTGGCGTAGTCGGTTAGTCGGCTGACGCGGAGCATCGGCGGGAACGGGGAATGGGAAACCGGACCAAAATGGTACTGTTTCGAGGTCCATTTTGCAACGCAGCGTGGCCAAGCCCTTGTAGGAACGCGCTTGCTGGGCACCAGTATGGACGATTGTTCGCTCCATATTGGTGCAAACCATCTCGTATGTACCTTTGGCACGACGCCGCAGGCGTTGTCGCACAACGGCTTCGCTCCCTCTGCCGCGGGTGGCACGCATCGTGCCTTGTCTTCCCTATCCAAACCAGATGGGGAAGCGCGGCACATGAAGTGGATCAACGCGATCATCAAGCCGTTCACGCTGGACGATGTCCGTGAGGCCCTGGCCGAGGTAGGCGTGCAGGGCATGACGGTGACCGAGGTGAAGGGGTTTGGCCGCCAGCATGGCCACACCGAGCTCTACCGGGGTGCTGAATACGTTGTCGATTTTCTCCCCAAGCTGAAGATCGAGATCGCGGTAACCGACGAACAGCTCGAGCGGGCGATCGAAGCAATCAGCACGGCCGCGCGTACCGGCAAGATCGGCGACGGCAAGATCTTCGTTATCGATCTCGAACAGGCCATCCGTATTCGCACGCAGGAGGTGGATGGCGATGCGCTTTAAGTCCTTCCGCTCCCTTGCCGCCGTAGCGGCCTGCTCCCCTGCCCTCGCATTCGCCCAGGCCGCTGCGCCCGCCAAGCTCGATAGCGGCGATACGGCCTGGATGCTCACGGCCACCATGCTCGTCCTGCTGATGACGATCCCGGGTCTCGCGCTCTTCTACGGCGGCATGGTCCGTGCGAAGAACCTGCTTTCGGTGCTCATGCAGTGTTTTGCCATCACGGCGCTGGTCACCGTGCTGTGGGTGGTTTACGGCTACTCCGTCGCCTTCGACACCACCGGCATGGCCGCCGGCACCACGGGGCTGCATTCGTTCGTGGGTGGCTTTGGCCACGCCATGCTCGCGGGCCTCGCCCCGGGCAGCCTGTACAACACGGTGCCCGAAGCCGTGTTCGTGATGTTCCAGATGACCTTCGCGATCATCACCCCCGCGCTGATCGTCGGTGCGATCGCCGAGCGCATGAAGTTTTCCGCCTTGCTGGTGTTCACCGCGCTGTGGTTCACGGTGGTGTACCTGCCCATCGCACACATGGTCTGGGGCGGCCCCGGCTCATTCCTCGGCGATCTGGGCGTGCTCGATTTCGCCGGCGGCACAGTGGTGCATATCAACGCGGGTATCGCCGGCCTCGTCGGCTGCCTGGTGATTGGCAAGCGCCGCGGCTACCCGACGACGCCCATGCCGCCGCACAACCTGGGCTACACGCTCGTGGGCGCAAGCATGCTGTGGCTGGGCTGGTTCGGCTTCAACGCGGGCTCTGCCGTGGCTGCCAACGGCAGTGCCGGCATGGCCATGCTGGTCACGCAGATCGCTACGGCCGCCGCCGCCATTGGCTGGACCGCCGTGGAATGGATCACCCATCGCCGCCCCAGCGTGCTGGGCATTGCCTCGGGCGCCGTGGCAGGTCTCGTCGCAATCACTCCCGCCGCAGGCACGTGCGGCCCGGGCGGCGCGCTGGTGCTCGGCCTCGCCGCCGGCGTCGTTTGCTTCTTCTGCGCGACGCGCCTGAAGCGAAAGCTGGGCTATGACGATTCGCTCGATGTGTTCGGCGTGCACGCGGTGGCTGGCATCCTTGGTGCACTGCTCACCGGCCCGCTCGCGGCACCGGCACTCGGCGGCTTCGGCACGGTTACCGACCTCGGCCTGCAGCTGTGGATCCAGTTCAAGGGTGTGGCGTTCACTGTCGTGTACAGCGCGGTGCTTAGCTACGCGATCTTCAAGGGCATTGCCGTGACCATGGGCCTGCGCGTGGATGAGGAACAGGAGCAGGTCGGCCTGGACCTCGCGCTGCACGAGGAGCGCGGCTACAACCTGTCCTGAGATTTATCTCACCACTTTATCGAAAGAGCCCGGTCATGCCGGGCTCTTTTCGTTTCCGCGCGACAAAAGTGGGTTGTCGTTCGTCGTTTCCTACGAATTTCTTCATGGCGCAGGCGTTTGCATCGCCGCGACAGACGTCCATATGGCTGTTTGGCCCTAACGCCATCCAGCGCCGCAAGTCGCTGATTTCGTTTCGTATAGACGCCATAGCTAGGTGTCATCGTACCTTCACGCAGGTTTGACACTCGTAATTTCCTGCCATAGAACCAGAGCTCACCCGCTACCGGGCAGCCCTCCGCAGGGGAATGGCGAAAGGCCGCACGCCGGGTGAATCACGCGAGCTTCCCCCATGAGCTCGCTCCAACTCCGTCGTCAACCAAGGGGCCCTTCCACAGGGGCCCGGTAGGGGCTTTTGCATGTCGAAAAATCACTCCGCCCGCCTGTTCCTGCGCCCCACGGCGCTGGCGCTCGCGCTCGGCCTAGCCGCCGCTGGAAACGTCTACGCACAATCCAACGCCTCCGGCGTGGTCTTCGGTCGTGTCTCCGCCGACCAGGGCACCACCGTGCACCTGCAGAACGTCGATACCGGCCTCAGCCGCGATATCAACGTGGATGCCGAGGGCCGCTATCGCGCTTCGTCGCTGCCAGTCGGGCGTTACAACATCTCCGTCATGCGCGATGGCGCGACCGTGAGCACCCGCGAGAACGTGTCGGTGCAGATAGGTTCGGGCACCGACGTATCGTTCGTGACCGACGCCGCATCGGCGGCAAATGCAGCCACCCTTGAAGGCATCCAGGTCACGGGTACCGCGTTGCCGACCATCGATGTCTCATCCGTGGATTCGCGCACGGTCCTCACCGCGGAACAGCTGCAGAAGCTGCCGATCGCGCGTGATGTCACCTCGGCCGCGCTACTCGCCCCGGGCGCCGTTGGCGGCGATTCGCGCTACGGCAATGTCGCATCGTTCGGTGGTGCCTCCGCCGCGGAGAACCAGTACTACGTGAACGGCTACGCCGTCACCAACGCGCTGACCGGCCTTGGCCTTATCAGCCTGCCGTACGACGCGATCGACCAGCAGCAGATCTTCACCGGTGGCTACGGCGCCGAGTACGGCCGCTCCACCGGCGGCGTGGTCAACATGATCACCAAGCGCGGCGGCAACACGTGGAAAGCTGGCGGCCAGGTCATCTACACACCGGAAGCCTTGCGCGACGATCCTCGCAATATCTACCTGACGAACGGCCAGCTCTACCAGGACCGCACCAAGAACAAGAGCTGGAGCACCGAGTACTCGGCGTACATCAGCGGCCCGCTGGTCAAGGACAAGCTGTTCCTGTACGCCACGGGTGACTTCATCCGTACCGAGGGCTTTACGCGCGGCTCGACGGCGGCGGCCACGGATACAAACTACACCACCAAGACCAACCGCTACCTGGCCAAGATCGACTGGAACATCAGCGATAACCACCTGCTCGAACTCACCGGCTTCAGTGACAAGACCACCGAGCAGAACGATATCTACGCGTACAGCTACGCCACCGGCAACCGTGGCGCTTACCGTGGTTCGCTGTACAACAAGAACTACGGCACCGCCGGCGCCACGCCGGGTGGCGATGTGTACATCGGCAAGTACACCGGGTACCTCACCGACGATCTCACGGTGAACGCCCTCTACGGCCACAGCAGCACCAAGCACCAGCAGACGGTGAACTCCGTCGGCGGTGAGTGCCCCCTTATCACCGGCAGCTTCAACGAGAACGGCCGCACCATCTTCCCGCCGAACTGCTATCTGCAGGGCCAGCTCCTTGCGCCGGGCGCAGAAGACAAGACCCACGGCTGGCGCCTGGACGTCGAATACCGTGTGGGTGATCACGACCTGCGTGCAGGCCTCGATAACCAGACGCTCGAATCGTTCTCCGGCAACTCGTATGAAGGCCCGGATTCCGGTCGCGCGAATGGTGGCGCGTACTACTGGACGTACGGCAACGCCCCGGCGAGCGGCACAATCAATGGCTACCCCGATGTGCTGTTCCCGGCCGGCACCACCCGTTACGTGCAGCGCGTGTACTACTACGCCGCATCTAACGTGAAGACGGTGCAGGAAGCGCAGTTCATTGAAGACCACTGGCAGGTCAACGACCGCTGGCTGGCGTACATCGGCTTGCGCAATGAGCAGTTCAAGAACGTAAATGGCGCGGGCGATGTGTACGTGAAGCAGCGCCACCAGCTGGCACCGCGCCTCGGCCTCACCTGGGACGTGTTCGGTGATTCCTCGCTGAAGGTGTACGGCAACGCGGGCCGCTACCACCTGGCCATCCCGTCGAATGTCGCCATTCGTGCCGCTTCGGGCTCCTACTTCCTGCGCCAGTTCGGCACGTTCGACAGTATCGATCCGGTCACGGGCATGCCCGTCGGCTTCGTGCCCAATGGCCGCGAGTACGCATCGAACGGCCACGATGGCACGAACCCCGATCCGCGCACCATCGCGGCCAAGGGCATGGATGCGTACTACCAGGATGAGTACATCCTCGGTTTCGACAAGCAGCTGGGCAGCGACTGGGTCGTGGGCGCCAAGGCCACCCTGCGCAAGCTGAAGAGCTCGATCGACGACTTCTGCGATTCGCGTCCGTTTGAAAACTGGGGCGCGCGCAATGGCGTGGACATGAGCAACGCCACCATCTCGGGCTGCTACCTGTTCAACCCGGGCAAGAGCAACACGTTCCAGGTCGACATGGATGGCAACGGCAACTTCCGTGACGTGACACTGACCAAGGGTGACTTCACCAACAACGGCATCGGCTTCCCGGATCTCAAGCGCAAGTACTACGCCCTCAACCTCTATGCCGAGAAGCAGTTCGACGAAAAGTGGTACGCGAAATTCGACTACGTGTTCTCGCGCAGCTATGGAAACTCCGAGGGCATGCTCAAGTCGGATATTGGCCAGCGTGATCCGTCAGTGACGCAGGACTGGGATGCACCGGAAATCATGGTGGGCTCAAACGGCCCCCTGCCGAACGATCGCACGCACCAGTTCAAGGCTTACGGCTTCTACCAGATGACGCCGGAATGGCTGCTCAGCGCCAATATGGTGGTGGCCTCGGGCCGACCTGTTAACTGCATTGGCCTCGCCCCGGGCGATCCCATCCAGTACGGCGCGTCATACTTCTACTGCGACGGCAAACTCTCCCCGCGCGGTTCGCGTGGCCGCTTGCCGTGGACGCAGCAACTGAACGTCGGCGCCGAATGGCGCCCGGCTTTCGCCGACCACAAGCTGGGCTTCAACGTGGACGTCTTCAACGTCTTCAGCCAGCAGCGCGAAACCAGCGTTATCGAGGTCGGCGAAAACGCCGCCGGCGTGCCGGTGGCGACCTATAAGCGTGCCAATTCGTACACCCAGCCGCGGTACTTCCGCTTCTCGGTCCGCTACGACCTGTAATCGCAAATCGTGCCGCGCGGCTCTCCCACCGCGCGGCACCTCTCCCCTCTTGGGAGGCATTCTCGACCCGGCGCGCAAGCCGGGTTTTTTATGCCCGCGGGTTGAGAATCCCGGACACTTGATGCGTCAAGACGCTCATGATCTCGATTCTGCAAACGACCGCACATAACGGTTGACGGGCATCATTTTTCAGAATCCTTCCATAGGCAGCGACGATGGGGGTGTCTAGCCTGCGCGATTCGTTATCGCCAGTAAGGAAAGGCATGCCCTCGGTCCCTCGAAAAACCCCGCGCATTTCCATTTTATCCCTCGCTATAGGCGCAACCTCGGCCGCATGCCCGACGTACGCGCTTGCCACGACCCTTCCGGAACGCTTCCCGTCATACGAGGATGGCTTCTACACCTTTGGACGAAATCTTGGCATCGATACATCCATTGATGTCTATGCTGATGCCGCACGAATGAACAGCGCGATCGGCAGGATCGTCGCCAACTATTGCGGTAGCGCGTCCGATTGCCAGCTACTACGCACTGTGAAGACCCCCGTCCACGGAGCCGCAGGTAAACAAAGCCAGGCAACGAAGGTGGAGATCGTCATGGGCTCGATCGATCGCCCATGGACGTCGCACGCCATTTCCATCGTTCGCTCCTGTCCTAATGGCGCAGTGCTTGTCGATGACCAGGGCAATCATTACGACAACCGCGACGGACGGACATCGTACACACCCGTCGCGTGCGAGCCGTCACGCATCCGACCCGCGCCTGCCGATCTCGGCGCACCGATGGAAAGCGGGGCCAACCAGTGTCCGATAGGTAACGCGCCCACGGTCGGCAATCCCATCAATCCGCTGACCATGAGCAAGATCGAGACCGCCACGGACTACGACGATCCCTCAGGTTCGGGGCTGGCGTTTGTCCGCCGTTATCACAGCGGCGCCATGTCAGCCGAGCGCGACCAGCTCACCACGCCATTGTCCCTCTACGTGGAAGACTCGCGGATGGGGGCCCGCTGGCGCCACACGTGGGACCGGCGCATTGTCCATCGCGGTGACTATGATCCGGACGCGGCCGCGTACGTGCAGTCGCTGTTTCTTATCCGCGAGGACGGGCGCGAGGTCCGTTTCCGGCATCGTGGAAAGAGCTACGTACCCGAGGCTGGCGAACGGGGCACATTACGCGACGATGCGGGAAAAGGCTGGATCTACACCGCGCCCGACCTGACTGAAGAGCGTTACGACGAAGACGGCTACCTGACCAGTCGCTCCGACAGCAACGGCAACACCACGACGCTTTCGTACGCAACGATCTCTGGGTGGGGCGTTCGTGACCAACGGGCGCTCGTTCGCGTGCAGGACCCGCAAGGCCGGGAACTCCGCCTCACCTATGACGACGTGGGCCGGCTAGCGACGCTCAGCCTGCCAGATGGGTCCACGGTGACTTACGCCTACAGCAAGGCCGTGAACCGCGACCAATTCGACCTGGTCGGCGTCACCTACGCCGATGGGCGGCAGATCACCTACGTGTATGACGAGTCGGCCATGGGCGGAAAGCCAAGCCACAAGCTCACGGGCATCGTCGGCGCCGATGGCAAGCGCTTCGCCACATTCGGCTACGACACCGACAACCGGGCCATTCGCTCGTCTCACGGGGACGATCTGGAGTGGACTGCACTGAAGGTATCGCGCGACGGTGTCGTCGTAAGCGGCAAGGATCCACGCCGAGATGAAACCTGGTCGTCGGTCCGGCCCGATGAGCGCGTCCGCCTGCAGAAGCGAACCGAACGTGTGCGCGGCAATTCGGCGAGCCGCACATTCGATTATCAAGCGGGCGGCGTGGTCGCCAGCCAGACCGATTACCTTGGTGTACCAACCACGTACCACTACGACGACGCACGCGGTCTTGAGACAGAGCGCACGGAAGCGGCCGGCACCAGCGCCGCCCGGACGATAAAGACGACGTGGCACCCGGCCTTCGACAAGCCGACGCGCATCGATGACGGCACGCGCTGGACGACGCTGACGTACGATGCCAAGGGCAATCTCACCGAGCAACGTAACGGCGGATTGGCCGATGCGGCCGACCCGCGTTCCGCGGCGTGGCCCGACGAACGCGTTACACGCTTTGCCTACGATGCGGCCGGCCGGCTTGCTTCGATCGACGGCCCCATCGCCGGTAGTGTGGATACCACCCGCTACGCGTACCGCCTGAGCGACGATCCCGGTTGCGCGAAGGGTTCTTCCTCCTGTGCGTGGCGTAAGGGCGACCTGCACACGCTGGCGAATGCGCTTGGGCACGTCACCACCGTGCTCGCTTATGACGGCGCAGGACGTGTCCTGGCCAGCACCGATGCCCAGGGTGTTCGTACCGATCGCCGCTACGACGAGGCCGGCAGGCCAGTGGAGGTTGCGCTGCGTGCCCGACAGGATGGAAACCCATCCGCTGGCGACCGCGTGACCCGCATCGCCTACAACGCCAACGGCGATATCGAGACGCTGACCGACGCGGATGGTGCCAGTGTGCGGCATATCTACGACGCCGCGCACCGCCTCGTGGAACGCATCGACGCCCAGGGCAACCGGCAGCGGCTCGACCGGGACGACCAGGGCCTTGTCGGTGCCGTAACGCATCTTCGGCCCGACGGCACCGAGGATGCTCACAGGGAATTCACCTACGGCACCCACGGCATCCTGGAGAGCATCCGCGACCGCGACGGGTTCACCCTTTCGTTCCCGGCCGATGCAAACGGCCGCTCCAAAGGCGTGGAAGGCAATACCACCAAAGTGGCGCTCATACGCGATGCCCGTGGTCGCGTAACCCGCCGCACCGAAGGCCAGTTCCTACTTACGGCGCAAACGGATTTCACGTACGACGGTGCCGACAACACCAACACCGTCGTTGACCCGAAGCGGCTCTCCACGGGATACCTACACAACGGCCTGGGTGATCTCCTCTGGCAGCGCAGCCCCGATAGCGGGGAGACGGCGTTCGAGAACGATGAAGCGGGCCAGGTCGTCGGCGAAACACCCGCCGACCACCGCCGCATCGAGCGCGGACACGACGCCCTGGGTCGCGTCACCACCCTAACCTACAGCGACGGCAAACAGACACGCTTCACCTATGATGTCGCGTCGTCTGTTTGCCCCGCTGGCGAGACGTACGGCGTGGGTCGCCTCGCGAGCGCCACCGACCGTGATGGCGGAAACACGACCTTCTGCTACGACTTCGCTGGCCGGGTGGTACGCAAGAGCCAGACCGTGCGGGGCGTTCGCCTCGACCTGGCTTACGCGTACACGCCCGCCGGGCGACTGGCCTCCATGACCTACCCGGATGGCCGCCGCGTCGTCTATTCACGGGATGCCATGGGCAACATCGTCGATGTGAGCCTTGACGGAGGCACCGTACAACCCATCGTCACCGCCATCCAACGCGACTCCCTTGGCCGCCCCATCCAGTGGACTGCGGGCACTCGCACCCTCACCCGCACATACAACCTGCAGGGCGCCTTGACCCGGGCGACGGATGGGCGCCCGGACGGCCTCGACCTGGCGATCACTTATGCCGACGGCAAGGGCAAGACCCTTACGAGTAGCGGCACAACGACCAACGTCACACATGACGCGCTAGGTCGGGTCACGGCCACCGGCCCAACCAGCGCACGGCAGACGTACACCTACGACAAGACGGGGAACCGCCTGAGCTGGACGGCGCCGCCTTCTCCAGTGAAAACGTACGAATACCCTGCGGACAGCCACCGCTTGATCATGGCTGCGGGCGTGCTTCGCGGCCATGACGAGAACGGCAACACCACCCACATGGATGAGCGCGAATTCGTCTACGACGCCAGCGGGCGCATGAGCCAGGCCAAGGTGAACGGCGTGGTCGAGATGAACTATCTCTATAACCCATTCGGGCAGCAGGTGGCGCGGTACATCGCAGGGCAATCAACGATCGCGCTGCACGATGAATCCGGGCATTGGTTAGGTGACTACGACAGCGCCGGACGGGCCATTCGCCAGGCTGTATGGCTGGATGACCTGCCGATCGCAGCCCTTGATGGCGACACCGTCCACGATATCGAGGCCGATCACATCGGTACGCCGAGGGTCGTGATTGATCGCGCAAGGGACAGGGCCATTTGGGCATGGGACATCCTTGGCGATGCCTTCGGCTCCAACCCGCCCAATGACGATGCCGATGGCGATGGCCGGAAGTACCTGTTCGACATGCGCTTTCCGGGGCAACGCTTTGATGCGGTCACCAAGCTCTATCAGAACGGGTGGCGTGACTATGATCCGACAAGTGGACGATTTGTACAGAGTGACCCGATCGGTCTGCATGGCGGGATATCCCTCTACGCGTACGGCGAAAACAATCCTCTCGTTTTCATTGATCCACGCGGGCTTTGGTCGTTCACCCTTGAGGCATACGCGCTGCTTGGTGGCGGCGTCAACATCGCCTGGAAGAACGGCACCTTAGAACTTACCGGACGTATCGGTCTTGGGTTTGGTGCAGGAGCGTCACTGGACCCAGATGGCGGTCCATCTAAGCACGCAAAGTCCTGCGGGTCTGGCTATATCGGGCGCACGACCGGTACGTTTTCCGTCGGGGCCGGACTAGGGCCGATCTCAGCGCAGCTCAGCGGCATCAGCGCATCAGAGAATGTATTCGACCTGAGCCAAAAAAGTCATGCGATGGACTGGGGAACGCGCAGTTACACCGGCCTCAGCCCAGTGATCGGAGCTGATGGAACGAAACCCACTCGCTACTCGGTCCGCGCATCCGCTTCACTCGGCTTCGAGTTTGGCTCTTACTCCAATTGGTAGCGCGAGATCTAATGGAAACGGCAACTGACGAACGCAACACAACACGACGGAGCAAGGTAACCCTGCTTCGATGCATCACCGTCATGCGTTGGATTGGCCTGTCCATCCTGACGATCTTCATTGTGACCAGAGCACTGGTGAACCATATTTCCGTCGGGAGGGACTTGAGATTGTTCGTCTCAGCCATCCCGTCGTTGGTCGATCTTACCGGCCCGCTCAAACCATCGGACGTGACGGTTCACGATCTTTCCATGAACTTAGATCCGGACGGACTAACACTTTACGCCTCCGTAAGCGCCTCCGGTCCAGTGGGAGACGTGGTCCTAGCGATCGAGGGGCGGCAAAAAAAGACGGATGCAGTCGCCTCATTCCACGTGATCTCGATGAGGAAATCACATTGCTACGTGTCTCTGTTCTGCGAGTAATGCTGATAAGACATCATCTTCTGACCTCAGCCTAATCGACAGCGTTGCGGCGCAGCCCTTTCACGTGCCCGCTCCTCGTGTTTCCGTGAGAGCGCCCAACCTCGCTCCCGTGAAAGACTTCGCGGCCACCGCTGCGCCTACAAGAAGTGAGCCAGGGACCGGGACGGCAGCTGAAGCTGCCTCCGGAAGAGACAGGCGAATCGGTGATGAACGCATTCAATAGTATCCGGGCGTTCGCACTGGCCATCTGTTTCGCCGGAGCGTTAGTCGCAGGAATCCGTAGCTGCATCACGCAGCACGACAACTTACTAAAGCGTCCTCTGCCCACGATCGCTGACCTAAAGCGCGTCTTCTCGACGCTCCCCTTGTACGACAGATTTCAACTAGCTCGATCGTCCGATAGATCATTCATCGTAAGTATCGGTGCTATCGCGCGTATCAAGGGGAAACAAGAAGATCTACAGCGACTTCTTAGCGACGGTCTCACTCAGAATGACTGGATCATTCGTGAAACGGGCGATGGCGAAAAGTGGCGTATCCATCTCTGCAAACGCGGTATCGAAACAACTTTCAGGATGGAAACTTACCAACAAACGGTATACATCAACGTCAACCTAACGTACGACACCACAACCTCAAATTGCCCTAAATGACAAACACAACCAAGAAAGTCTTCGGGAAATTAGCTGAGAAGATTCCATCGAGCGAATCGGATAGATGCGCGACTATCGCATCCTTCACCGAATATTCGGACGTGACATTGTGAAGCCACTCATCGCAGTTGTTCACGGATCTATCTTTCGAGGGGTTTGGCGGTGCAATCTCCACTGTCCTACCGAACGCGTTTCCGAAGGAGTTTGCTACTAAAACATCATCTGCTGACCTCAACCTCGTCGACAGCATTGTGGCACAGCCCCTCACCCTCCCGCTCCTGGTGTATTCGTGAGAACGCCAACCCGGGCGCTCTCACGAAAGATGCCGCGGCCAAGACCACCCCAACAGCAACCGGGCCTGGCTATCAGGGACGGACGGCAGTCACTTCAATTTCGACCAGGAAGTTCGGGCTGGCCAGCGACGCCACCTGCATGGCACTGCGCGAAGGCAGGTTCGGCTGCTGGGGCGTGCCGAAGAACTGCGTATAGCCGCCCATGAAACCGCCGAAGTCCATCTTGCCGCCCTTCGCCGGGTCGCCTACCAGGAACACCTGCATCTTCACCACATCGCCCATCGACAGGCCCATGCCCTTCAGTTGCTTTTCGATCGAGGTGAGCACGCCGACCGTCTGGGTCTTGGTGTCGCCGTAGGCCTGCGGGCTGTCCTTCGGCGCGCTCGCATCCGCCACGGGCGGCACGACGCCACTGAGAAACACCAGCGTTTTCCCGGCGGGGATTTCCACGGCAGCGGAAATAGGGAATGTGCTGTTCGGAATCTTGTGGCGCACCACCTCGGCCGCAAAAGCCGGCGTAGCGAGAAGACAGGCGGCGGCGGCCAGGATGACGGAATGGTGGGTGAGCTTCATCGTGAATCCTCGGGTTTCGGTGCGGGCGGACGGAACGCCTTGACCTGGTCGGCGGTGAGCGCATCGGTGTAGTGGTTGCCGAAGTGCGTGCGCACGTAGTTCACCACATCGGCAACCTGCTGGTCATTGAGCAGCATCGAGAACGGTGGCATGCCACCGCGGCCGTTCAAC
Source organism: Luteibacter aegosomatissinici (assembly GCF_023078495.1). Taxonomy (NCBI): domain Bacteria; kingdom Pseudomonadati; phylum Pseudomonadota; class Gammaproteobacteria; order Lysobacterales; family Rhodanobacteraceae; genus Luteibacter; species Luteibacter aegosomatissinici. The sequence goes on from NZ_CP095742.1 coordinate 3,893,366, forward strand.
ACCATCACGGCGGGATAGGCGCTGGAAGCAAGCTTTGGATTCGAAGCAAGCGCGGGGTAATGCCCTGCCCCGACAGCCCCCTTCGCATCCGGCATATGGCAGCCCTGGCAGATGTGGGTAAAGATCTGCTCGCCAGTCACGTGCGCCGCGTCCTTGCGGGAAAAGAATGCTGCGTCATTGGTTTGTGCCATGGCGGTGCCCGTGGCCAGCAGGCTGGCGACAGCCGCAAGGCGAAGCATCAGCGCCTTCATGCCGCACCTCCGGCCACCGCCTTGCGGTGCAACTGGTCGATCGCGGCCAGCGAGGAAAGGATGGCCCCCTCCTGCCATGCAGGCAAGTACGACGCGTGTTCGCCGGCCAGCACGATCCTCCCGTCGATCGAGCACAGGTTGGCATAATGCTGCTCGCGAGCCTGGTCGGTCCACCAGCCAAAACAGCCCAGCGTGGAGGGCACCCGGTGCCACGCCACGGCCATGCCGTTCTCGTATTCGGTCTTGTACTGCGGGTGGACCTGGCTGCCGTATTCGAGCGCCTTGGCAATGCGCGTAGCCGGATCGAGCGAGGTGAACTCGTACGCTTCGGTGAAGAAGGCATACGCGCCAAGCAGCACGCCCTTCTTCGTGCCTACACCATGGCTCGGATAACCGATCATCCCGATCGGGGTATCGCTGGTACTCACGCCGCCGTAGATCCGGTCGTCTTCTTCCCAGAAACGCCGCTTGAACTGCAGCCCCACCTTGGCGGACGACATGTACGGCACAGCCGAGATGGCTGCCGCCTTCTCCGCGGACACCTGGACAGGAATCTGGCTGAGGATGGAAAGCGGAATGGTGCAGACACACCAATCGGCCGTGGCCTGCTGGGCCTGCCCCGGCCTGGCGGTATCTTCGTAAGTCACGGTCACCCCACGATCGCTCTGCGCGATCGCGGTCACTTTGCTGTTGTAGCGGATGACCTGCGGGCCGAGCTCACGGACAAAGGCCTTGCCGATCGCATCCATGCCACCCACGGGCTGCAGCAGTGTGGTCTGGTATTCGTACATGGCGCTCATGCCTAGCTGCTTCCACAGCCCGGACTTGAGGACGTCCGATATACCGACCGGTTGGGAGAACTCGGGCTTGCCACTGGGCCCGCCACCGGGCTCCTTCGCGTACCCACGGTGTTCACTGCTGTCGCGGCCGGCCACATAACGGAACTGGCTATCGAGGCCGCCGAACTGGCGCAGTGATTCAAGCAGGACTTCGCGGTCTTCGTTCGACACCAGGTCATCAAGCGCCCCCTTGCCCGATGCCTTGGCGAGCAACTCGGCGATGCCGCCATGCCAATCCGCCTGCAGCTCGCGAAGCCGTTGCGGTTTGCCACCGAAGGCCTCGGGGTTATGCATGTAGGCGTTGTGGTTCACCTGCACGAACGGTTCGAGCTGTACACCGAACTGGTGACAGTAATCGAGTACGCCGGTGTGGTGGTAAGGGATGCGCCACGGGCCCGGATTGAAGTAAAGCCCCTTGTCGAAGCGGCAGGTCTGGGTGTGGCCACCGAGTTCGGTAAACGTGTCGCCCCCGCGCAAGGTCCAGTTGCGTCCGCCGGCACGGGCGTTGTACTCGAGCACCTGCACCTTGTAGCCCGCCTTGCCCAGCTCGTAGGCGGCGACGAGGCCGGCCAGGCCAGCACCCAGGATCAGCACACTGCCTTTCCCACTGCCTTGCAGCGGCGGCGGTCGCCGGTAGGTCGATTCCGCGGCAAAGCCCAGGTTGGTCATCGCCTGGTACATCAACGCGCTGCCCCCAGCCACGCCAATCATCCGCAACAGGTCGCGCCGACTTAGCGACGCGGGCGGGAATTCGCTACCCATACCACTACCCCTTGGCTACCCCGATGCCACAGAGTAACCATACGTTGCAGTGCACAACAACAGGTCGTTAGGCATGCACCGGGTTGGTGCTATGACAGCGCTGCGCAAACGCTCTAAGCTGCTTTGATCGAATCCCCATTGAATACCCGCATGACCTCCACTCACGACCGTGCCGCCGCCCGCCTCGCCTGGGCACGCCATGCCACTGGCCAGTCCGATCTCGTGCTTGAACCCGCCTCCGCTGATGCCAGCTTCCGCAGCTACTGGCGCGGCTATGTCGATACACAGCCCGTGATCATCATGGATTCACCGCCGGCCCAGGAGAACCCTGCGCCCTGGGTCGAGATTGGCAAGCGCCTGCATGATGCGGGGCTGCACACACCGACCGTAATGGTGGCCAACCTTGAACAGGGTTTCCTGCTGATCGAGGACCTGGGCACGCGCACGTACCTCCCGGAGCTAAACAACGAGACCGCGGACGCGCTCTACGGTGATGCACTCGATGCGCTGTTGCGCATGCAGATGCACGTGGAAACCACCGGCCTGCCTGCGTTCAACCGCGAATGGCAGACCATGGAAATGGAGATCATGCCAACGTGGTTTTTGCAGAAACACCTCGGTGCTTTTGTCGAGTGCGAAGAATGGGACGTCGTGGAAGGCGCCTTCAGTGCGATCCTGCATTCGCTCGCCGAGCAGCCGCGCGCGTTCATGCACCGCGATTACCACAGCCGCAACCTGCTGATCACCACCGACCGCTCGCCGGGCGTCATCGATTTCCAGGGCGCCATGTCCGGACCGATCACCTACGACCTGGCGTCATTGCTACGCGATGCGTACGTGGTGTGGGATAACGAACGCGTGGAAGGCTGGGTTGAGGCGTATCGCCTGCGCCTGCTCGATGCGCGCCTGCTCGACGAGACCGTGGACACCGACCGCTTCCGTCGCTGGTTCGACATGGCCAGCCTGCAGCGACACATCAAGATCCTCGGCCTGTTCTGCCGCCTTTACTACCGGGATGGCAAGGCGGGCTACCTCAACGATCTTCCCCGCGTCCTCCAGTACGTACTGGATATCGCACGCCGCCATGCCGATGTTGCGCCGCTGGCCGATTTCATCGTCGCGAAGATCGGTGATCGCGATATCCGCGTGCCGGTGGCCGCATGAGGCATGCACTGATCCTCGCCGCGGGGCGTGGCGAACGCATGCGGCCATTGACGGATACCACCCCCAAGCCATTACTCGAGGTGCACGGTAAACCGCTCATCGTTCACCACATCGAAAAGCTTGCAGCGGCCGGCGTGAACTACATCGCCATCAATACGTCGCACCTGGCCGATCAGTTCCCCGAGGCGCTGGGGGACGGTTCGCGCTGGGGCGTTCGCATCCGCTATTCGTATGAAGGCCCCACGCCACTGGAAACCGGTGGCGGCATGCTGAAGGCCCTGCCGCTGCTCGGTAGCGAGCCCTTCATCGTGGTGAGCGCGGATATCTGGAGCGATATCGATTACGCGGCGTTGCCTTGGGAACCCGAAGGCGTGGCGCATCTCGTCATGGTGCCGAATCCGGATTTCCATCCGAAGGGCGACTTTGCGCTGCTCGATGGAAAGCTATACGACGAGGAGACGCCAGCGGGCGCGGAGCGCCTGACGTTCGGAAACGTTGGCATCTATCGGCCCGGGATCGTCGCGAGTGAGGCGCCCGGTACATTCAAGCTGGCGCCGATGTACCGGCGGGCCATTGCGCAGGGGCAGTTGACCGGCGAGAAGTTCAATGGGTTCTGGCGAAATGTGGGGAGCCCGGCGCAGCTGGATGAGTTGCGGGCGCAGGCGACCTGATCCGCGCGCGATCTGTAGGAGTCCGCCCTGTGGGCGACGCTGTTCGCGATAGAGCCGCCGATCCTGTAGCGGTATCGCGAAAAGATGTCGCCCACAGGGTGGGCTCCTACGGAGCTGCTGTGTTTACTGGATGGTTTCGGCGGTGATTTCGCGAAGCCGCTCGCGGCCTAGTGCGAATGCTTCGTTGTAGGCACTGGTGACGTCGATGAAATCGACGGTGCCCATGCCGGCGTCTATTTCTTCGCCGATATGATCAAGGATGCGATAGCTCGACCGGTAGAACTGCTCGCCTGCTTCGCCGCTGTGCTTTACCGCCCGGCCGACGACTCTGAACTTGCTGTTATTTTCCACGGTGTTCCTCCCCCCTGGGAGTCTCCGATACTGCCGGGGTATCGTGACCGTTTCAAGTGATTTCCACTTCAAGGTGACAACTTCGCGCGAAGAACATCGCCCGGCCACTACCGGGAACCCTGAAGGACGGATGGGTTCGGGGCAGGTGCCGGGCGATGAAACGCGTGATCGATTTAGTTGGCCCCGCCGGCCATGGCGGTCGCTTCGTTCAGCGCAGCCTTCGCGGCCTCGTTGGTCATGACCACGATACTGATGCGGCGATTGGTGGGTGCAGACGGATCGTTCTTGTCGAACGGCACCGAGGCCGCCAGGCCCACGACGCGTGCCACCTTGTTCGGCTGCATGCCCCCATCGGTAAGCGTGCGGCGCGCGGCATTGGCGCGATCGGCGGAGAGTTCCCAGTTACCGTACTGACTATCGGCGCGAATATACGGCGCACTATCGGTGTGGCCCGAGATGCTGATCTGGTTCGGCACCTGGTTGATGAAACCCGCCAGCTCGTGAAGGATCTGCACCGTATACGGCTTCAGCGCACCGCTACCCGTATCGAACATGGGGCGGTTCTGCTTGTCGACGATCTGGATGCGCAGGCCTTCCGAGGTGATGTCGATCAGCAGCTGATCCTTGTACGGCGCCATCGCCTGGCTCTGCGCAATCGCCTCCTGCAGGTCCTTCATCAGCTGCTCGAGGCGCTTCTTCTCCTGCTCCTTCGCGAGCTTTTCAGCCTCGGCCGACGTGGCCGGCTTGGCGAACTGCTGCTGATCGCCCGGGCCCTTCGGCAAATCCATCGCGCCGCCCAGCTTGATCATGCTGGTACTGGCACCACCGGGCCCCATCTTTCCCGAGGGCGCCATGGTGGACTGGCCCTGGGTCATGCTGGGGTTCTTGAAGTACTCGGAGATGGCGGCGCGCTGCTGCTTGGTGCCTGCGCCCACCAGCCACATGACGAGGAAGAACGCCATCATCGCCGTGACGAAGTCGGCGTAGGCCACCTTCCACGCGCCACCGTGGTGGCCGTGGCCGCCCTTCTTCTTGCGGCGGACGATGATGACTTGCTTGAGCTCGGTCATCGCTGATTACCGGGCAGCCTTCAGGTGGCCTTCCAGGTCCTGGAAGCTGGGGCGGCTGGACGAGGTGAGGGACTTGCGGGCGAACTCCACCGCGACCATCGGGTTGTAGCCACGCAGGTTCGCCAGCAGGCCCACCTTCACGCATTCGAACGCCCTGCCATCGGCGTTCACGCGGGCTTCCATGGCCGCCGAGAGCGGGCCGATGAAGCCGTACGACAGCAGGATGCCCAGGAAGGTGCCGACGAGGGCACCTGCGATGTGCTCACCGATCACGGCGGCATCGCCATCGATGGATTTCATGGTGATCACGATGCCGAGCACCGCCGCCACGATGCCGAAGCCCGGCAGGGCGTCAGCCATCTTCTGCACGGCCAGGGCGGGCGCGAGCGCTTCGTGGTGGTGGGTTTCCAGCTCCACGTCGAGCAGCGCTTCCAGCTCGTGCGGATCCATGCTGCCGCCGACGATCAGGCGCAGGCAGTCCGTGATGAAGTCGATGAGGTGGTGCTCCGCGACCAGGCGCGGGTACGCCGTGAACAGCGAACTGTTCTCCGGGTTCTCAATATGTTCTTCCATGGCCAGCTGGCCGTCCTTACGCATCTTCACGAAGATGTCGTAGAGCAGCGACAACAGGTCCACGTAATCCTGTTTCTTGTATTTCGGGCCCTTGAACAGGCCCAGGGCATCGCGCGCGGCGCCCTTCACGATGTCCATCGAATTGGCACTGATGAACGCACCCACGGCCGCGCCGAAGATGATCAGGAGCTCATAGGGTTGCCACAGGGCACCAATCGTGCCGTGCGAGAGCACATAGCCGCCCAGCACCGAGACCAGGACGATGATCGAACCGATAATGACCAACATGACTTCACTTCCTCCCAGTCGGATGACTTATCGGCCGCTGGGGCGCGAAGTTGAGGGTTTCTGTCACGTTTTCTACACGATTCAAAAGGCGTTGGTAAGCGCTCCCGCATAGCGTGGGAAAACCAGCCGAATCCGCGTACCGATGCCGGCGTCGCTTTCGATTTCCACACCGCCCCCGGCCTGGGCGACCGTACCGTATACCTGCGCAAGGCCAAGCCCCGAACCGCCCTGCTTGGTCGTGAAGTACGGCTCGAACAGGCGCTCGCGCACCTCGTCCGACATGCCACCCCCTGTATCGGCCACGCAGACAAAAACCTGGCGCGCCGGCACGGGCTCACGCCGGGCCTCGGCCATGGCGTCATCCACCAGCCGGTCGCCCACCTGCAGGACGATCGTGCCCATGCTGCCCATGGCATCACGCGCATTGAGGCACACATTCATAAGCGCCTGCTCGATGCCGTGGCGATCCACCCAGATGGGGAGCGCACCGGGCTGGCGCAGAACCTCGATACCCACGCGGCCACCCATGCCATGGCGGGCAAAGTCGGCAAAGCTTTCGACCAGGTCACCCAGGTCGATCGGCTCGGGATTCAGAGGCTGGTTACGGGCGAAGGCCAACAGCCGGCGGGTCAGCGCCGTCGCATGGCGAGCCCCCTCCACCGCGTACGTGAGCATGCGACGCTGGTGCGGGGTGAGATCATCGGCCTCGTCCTGGAGCCCGGAGAGGCTCACTATGACCGTCTGCAGCATGTTGTTGAAGTCGTGCGCGATGCCACTGACCAGTTGCCCCACGGCCTGCTGCTTCTGGGCCTGGCTGGCGGAGGCTTCCGCGAGTTCGCGCGCGCGGCTGGCCATGTCCAGTTGCTCCTTCAGGGAGGCCAGGCGGCTCTCCGCATCCTTGCGTGCCCAGTTCTCGCTCTCGAACCGTTCCAGCAGCGTGCCGTACTGGGTAGTGGCGCTGGCGGAGCGAGCCACGGTCTCGTTCAGCCGCTCCTGTAACAGCTCATTGATGGATTCCAGCGCGGCCTGAAGCTCGACGCGCTCGGTGACATCGCGGCTGATCACGATGAAGTGGTCCAGGCAGTCATCGGCGACGACCGGCGCGACCATGACCTCCCACCAGCGCGAGGTCCCCAGCGCGGTGCGCCGCGGGCTGACAAACTCCACGCGTTCACCGGCCGCTGCACGATCAAGGACGCGCGCCACCATATCGCGAGCCTCGGGCGGCCACAGGTCCAGCCAGCGAACGCCCAACAGCCGCTCCACACCTCCCGGTGCAAGCGACATGCAGCCCAGACCCGCGACGAAACGAATGACGCCGTCGCGGTCGAGTTCCTTCATGCAATCGGCGGATGCTTCGACAAATTGCCGGTACCGCCCCTCCCCTTCACTCATCGCCGCTGCCCCTGACCCGTCGGTTGGCGTTGAACACCACTATCACGCGCCGTACGGGCGGCTCATGTCAAGGCGAATCTGTCACGCGACCACGACGAAAGCAGCGCGACATTGGGGCCATGACGGATTCCCCCGCGCCCCCGCACCATGCCTCGATCCTGATCGTCGAGGACGACCGGACAGTCCTCGACATCACCAGCTTCGTGCTGGAGACAGCCGGCTACCCCGTGCTCACCGCGATGAATGCGGACGAGGCGCTGGCCGTGCTGGCCCTGCATCCTGAAGTCGGGCTGGTCCTTACCGATGTGAATATGCCCGGCAGGATGGACGGGATCGACCTGGTCCACGCGGTGCGGCGCTCGGGCACATCGGTCCGTTGCGTGGTGGTGTCAGGGGATGCCCTGCACGCGGCCGAGCGGCTCGACGGGGCGGCGCCCTTCCTGGCCAAGCCGTATGACCGTCGGTCATTGTTGCAAGCGGTGGGGGCCGCGCTGGGGACCGGATGAACGACCACCGGCACGGGCCCGCTGGGGCCGTGTCGCAAGGGCGGTCACGCGCAAGCGCGCTCCTACAGGGGCCTCGGTCAGGCGTCGGATTCGGGCTTGTCGTCGTCGAAGCCGGTTTCACCTTCGGCGAATACGGGGGCGCCATCCTCTTCCACGCCCATCACCAGGCCCAGGGCTTTTTCGGCCCCGGCGGCGGCGCTCGCCTCGTCGCGGAAGCTGCGGTTTTCATAGACCGCATAGTACGAGGGGAAGCTGCCATCGGCCGGGTGAGACGATAGCCACGCGGTGTAACGGGAGCCTTCCCGGCTCGCGCCACTGCGCAGGGTGAAATTCGGGAACTCGCGTTCTGCCATGGCCGTCGGTCTTTACTGGGCGGGAAAGTCTAGCTTACGCGGGGGCTTGGGGGCGTTCTTGCATGCAACCCCTTACCACGTCAAGGAATCCGTTCAGGATTCCGGCACTTGCCTCGAAGATTCTTGTAGGGTATTTCCTACAAGCAAGCGGCCTCACAAAGCATTCACGAAGGCCGTGAAACAGGGGAAAGCAGGGGCAACATCATCATGAACGTCATCACCACCACGGCACCGTCGCGGCGCCTTGCGTGGACCGTCGCAACCGTACTCGCCCTGGCCGGCATTGTTGGCCTGGTATTGGCACCGCGCGTCGCGGCCGCCATCCCGAGGACGGCTATCCAGATGGTCTACGCCTGGCTCTGTTGCTCGCTAGTGGGTTCGGCCTACGTCGTCGTTACGCTTGCGAACGATGCCGAGGGCGCCATTGAGGACAGCGAAGATTTCTGATCCCAGGGCTGGGACGTACATCGAAACAAAAAAACCCGCCGAAAGGCGGGTTTTTCGTTTCCAGCGGTAGCGCCACCCTTACGGGCGACGCTCCAGCGCCGGGTCTTCCTTCGAGCGGGGCATCAGGTCCTGCTTGGACACGCCCAGCCACAGCAGGATGGGGCTGGCCACGAAGATCGAGGACAGCGTACCCACCAGGATGCCGATCAGCATGGTGATGGCGAAGCCGTGCACCGCCGTGCCACCGAAGAAGAACAGCGCCGCCATGGTGATGCCGGTGAACAGCGAGGTGATGATGGTTCGCGACAGCGTGCTGTTGATCGAACGGTTCAGCACCTCTTCCGGCGTGGCATTGCGGCTGGAACGGAACAGTTCACGGACGCGGTCGAACACCACCACCTTATCGTTGATCGAGTAACCGACCACCGCGAGCACCGAGGCCAGCACAGTCAGGTCGAACTCACGCTGGGTCAGCGCGAAGATGCCCAGGGTCACCAGCACGTCGTGGACTTCGGTCGCAAGCGCCGCGATGGCGAAGCGCTTTTCGAAGCGGATCCACAGGTAGCCCATGATGCCGACGATGACGAAGATGACCGCGTAGATGCCATCCGAGCGCAGCTCTTCACCGACCTGCGGGCCGACGAAGGATTTGCTCTTCATGACCGCATCCGGGCGCACCTTCTGCAGGGCCGCCATGATGTCAGCCGAGACCTTGGCCGCCGCCTCGTCACCCGTCAGGCCCGAGGACCCGTGGTCATCCTTTGGCTGCAGGCGTACGGTCACCTCGCGCGTGCCACCCACGGCCTGCACCAGCGGGTTTTCCATGCCAGCGCTGGTCAGGGCCTGGCGGACGTCATTGGTATCCACCGCGTTCTGGTAGGCGACGTTGACGGCCACACCACCGACGAAATCCTGACCGTAGTTGAAGCCCTTGGTGACGATCAGGCCAATCGAGCCGAGCATCAACAGGATGGCAAGGCCAATGCTGTACTTGCGCAGGCCGAGGAAGTTGAAATTAGCGTTGTGGTTGAAAATTTCCATGGCGTATGTCCCCTCAGACCGACAGGGTCTTGAGCTTGCGGCCGCCGTGGATCAGCGCCGTGATGGCATGGGTGACGGTCACCGAAGTGAACATCGAGGTGAGGATACCGATGAACAGCGTGACGCCGAAGCCCTTGATCGGACCCGAGCCCATGGTCATCAGGCCCAGCGCAGCGAGCAGGTGGGTCACGTTGGCGTCAAGGATGGTGGCCCATGCCTTGTCGTAACCGGTACGGATGGAGGCCAGCGGCGACGAGCCGTTGCGCAGTTCTTCGCGGATGCGTTCGCAGATCAGCACGTTGGCGTCGATCGCCATACCCAGCGTCAGCACGATACCCGCGATGCCAGGCATGGTCAGCGTCACGCCGATCGCGGACATCACCGCCACGAGCAGCACCAGGTTGAAGAACAGCGCGACGTCGGCCACCAGGCCGAACAGCTTGTAGTAGATGGCTGCGGCGAGCAGCACCAGGCCAAGGCCCAGCATCACGGCCTTGAAGCCCTTGTCGATGTTATCGGCGCCCAGGCTGGGGCCGATCACGCTCTCGCTGACGATATCCACCGGCACCGCGAACGAACCGCCACGCAGCAGCAGCGCCAGCTCGGCGGCTTCGGCATCGGAAGGCAGGCCATTGGTCTGGAACTGCTTGCCGAACGGACCGCTGATGTTGGCGTAGTTGATCACCTCTTCGGTGATCTTCGGCGTCTTCACTTCCTTGCCGTCGACCATCTTGGTCTCGAGCGTACGCGTGATGTAGAGCACCGCCATCGGCTTGCCGACGTTATCGTTGGTGAACTCCTGCATCTTGCGCGCACCGGCTGCGTTCAGCGTGACGCTGACGTTCGGCGTGCCGTTCTGCTGGTCGCGGCCCGAGGTGGCGGTGACCAGTTCATCGCCGCTGGCGATGACCTTCTTGCTCAGGAGGTACGGCTGGTGATCGCGACCGAAGTACAGCTTGGCATCCGGCGGGACGCTACCCGAGCGGGCGGCTTCCATCGCCTGCTGCGGCGTGTACAGGCCGGCGCGGTACTGCAGCGACGCCACGGCACCGATGATCTTCTTGGCCTCGGCCGTATCCTGCACGCCGGCCAGGTCGACGATGATCTGGTTGGCACCCTGCTGCTGGATCAGCGGTTCGGACACGCCAAGCTGGTTGACGCGCTGGCGCAGCGTGGTGACGTTCTGGGTGATGACGCTCTGGCTCAGTTCACGCAGCTTGGTCGGCTTGACCACGGCATTCAGCGCAAAGCCGTTGCCGGCGGCGGCCGCGTCATTGACGAGCAGATCCGGGTAGTCGGAGCCGATCAGGCCGGCCGCCTTCTGGCGCTCGGCATCGGTACGCAGCACGATGTTGACGCCCTGGCCGCGCGCATTGCGCGTGACCGAGTCGTACTGCACGCCCTTGTCGTGCAGAAGCGAGCGGATATCGTCGGTGTAGCGCGTTTCCTGCGCATCGATCATCGCGTTCTGGTCCACTTCCATGAGGAAGTGCACGCCACCCTGCAGGTCGAGACCCAGCGGCATGGAATTGGCGTTGATCGAACGCAGCCAGGACGGCACGGTGGAGGCGAGGTTCAGCGCCACCGTGTAGTTATCGCCCAGGCCGACGCGCAGCGCGTCGGACGCCTTGGCCTGCTGGTCGGCATTGCCGAAGCGGGCGAGCAGGCGGCCATCCTTTTCATTCACATCGACCGCGACGGCCGGCACCTTGGCGGTAGCCAGCAGCCCTTCGACCTTGCTCTTCAGTGACGCGTCGACCGCCGCACCGCGGTTGCCCGAAACCTGCACCGCCGGCTGGGGCGGGAAGACGTTCGGCAGCGCGTACACGATGCCGACCAGCAACACGATTACGACCAGCGCGTACTTCCAGCGTGGAAAATCACTCATGCCTTACATTCCATGGGTGCGGCCGCCCGGCGGCCGCGGCTGACGCGTCTGAGAGAAAACTCAGTTCTTCTTGAGGCTGCCCTTCGGCAGCACCTGGGTGACGGCACCCTTCTGCATCTGGACGACCACGCCCGGGGCGATTTCGACCTTGACGAAGGCATCGCCCACTTCTTCGATGCGACCGGCGAGACCGCCGTTCATCACGACCTCATCGCCCTTGGCGAGCGCGGCCAGGAGCGCGCGGTGCTCCTTCTGACGCTTCATCTGCGGGCGGATCATCATGAAATAGAAGATGCCGAACAGCACCGCCATCATGATGAGCGGAGAAAGGCCAAGCGCGCCCTGCGGGGCGGCGGCCGGGGCGGCCTGGGCAATGGCGGCGTACGTCATGGGGCTCATCGGGTTTCTCGCAAGTCATGGATCGGCCAAGAAAAAGCGGCCGATCACGTAAAAAGATCGTGGATTATGCCACGCCCCCCGGCGGCGGTGTACCGCGCCAGCACAAGGCTTTGGGGGCGCGGCAGGCGCCCCGCAAGGCCACTGGCACAAAGTGTGAAGCAGGTGCATCCGAGGGAACCCCGTCGGGCTGCTCACATGCGCCGGGTCACAGCGTGCCGTCGACGGTGGCCTTCGTACGCGCCGCATAGAACGCGGCCACGAAGTCGTCGAGCGTGCCCGCCTCGATCGCGCCACGCAGGCCTGCCATCAGCCGCTGGTAATGGCGGAGGTTATGCATGGTGGCCAGCTGGCTGCCCAGGATCTCGTTGCAGCGATCCAGATGGCGCAGGTAGGCACGGCTGAAGCCATTGGCGCAGGCGTAGCAGTCGCAACCTTCCTCGATCACGCGCGTATCGGTGGCGAACTTCGCGTTTCGGATACGCAACGTGCCTTCCGCCGTGAACAGGAAGCCGTTCCGGGCGTTGCGGGTAGGCATCACGCAATCGAACATGTCGATGCCACGGCGCACCGCCTCGACGATGTCCTCCGGGCGGCCGACGCCCATCAGGTAGCGCGGGCGGTCCTGGGGCAGCAGCGGCAGGGTGAAGTCCAGCGTATGGTTGCGCTCGGCCTCGGGCTCGCCAACGGCCAGGCCGCCCACGGCATAGCCGTCGAAACCGATGTCGACCAGTTGATCGACCGAGCGGCGGCGCAGGTTCTCATAGGTGCTGCCCTGGACGATGCCGAACAGGTTGTTCGGGTTCCCCAGGTCGTTGAACGCCCGCCGGGACCGCTCCGCCCAGCGCAGGCTCAGCTCCATCGAATCCGAGGCCACCTTCTCCGTGGCCGGGTACGGCGTGCACTCATCGAAGATCATGGCCACGTCGGAATCCAGCACGGTCTGGATCTTCATCGAGACTTCGGGCGACAGGAACACCTTCGAGCCATCGACCGGCGAAGCGAACGTGACGCCTTCTTCGGTGATCTTGCGCTTATGGGCCAGGGAGAAGACCTGGAAGCCGCCAGAGTCGGTCAGGATCGGCCGGTCCCAGCCGATGAACTTATGCAGGCCGCCGAATGCGCCGACGATATCCAGGCCCGGGCGCAGGAAAAGATGAAACGTGTTGCCCAGGATGATCTCGGCACCCGTATCGCGGACATCGCGCGGGGTCATGGCCTTCACCGAGCCATAGGTGCCCACGGGCATGAAGGCCGGGGTCTCAACGGTGCCCCGGCCAAAGCGCAGTCGGCCGCGCCGCGCCGCGCCATCGGTGGCGAGGAGTTCGAAAGGGAGATTGCTCATCCGCCCATTCTACCCCGTCCGGCCAGGCCACCCGTCACCTAAAGGTTCCAGAGAATCAGCCGATTCTTACGAGCACACAGGAGCGCATCCACCACGGATAACGCCCAGGCCCCCGGAGGACCTGCCCTTGATCATCCAGCCGACCAGCCTCGCCGCCCAGCTTTGGGCCGGTGCGGCCGCGGGTACCACAGCGGCCACCACCCAGTCATGGGCGGTGGGCACGCTGCTTGCCGCCCGCCTGCTCGGCCAGACCGACGTGGGCAAGGTCCTCCTCGATATTGGCGGCATGGCGGTGGAAGCGGATGCGGCGGGCACGTCGCTGCCGCAGCAGTTCCAGGTGCGCGTGATGACCCAGGGTCCCCAGCCGCAGCTGGAGATCGTGGTCGGGAACACGGATGAGCGCATCGCCATGCAGGGCCTGCGCGAGCGGCTACCCCTGCAGAATGGTTACTCGCAGTTGCTCAGCGTGCTTTCTGCCCTCGCCCGTCGGCCGGTCGCTCGCGTGCTCCCCGAGCCGCTGCGCACCGCGCTGGCCACGCTCGAGGCATCGATCAGCAAGCCCGATGACGTAAGCACGCCCGAGGGCATGAAGCAGGCCATCGCCAAGAGCGGTGCGTTCCTGGAAGCCCACCTGGCCGAGCCACATAACGAAGCGCCGGCGGCTGACGATTTCAAGGCGGCGCTGCTGAACCTGCGCCGTGCCCTGGCGGACATCCCGCAGACACGCCAGGCCATGATCCAGGCGCCGTCGCGCCAGTTCACCGATACACCACCCCCTCTTGCCCAGCGCGCGCTCGTGGCGCAGCCGCGTGCGGAGGAACTGTTGGCGGATGAAGAAACCGCCGACGGCCTCGTTTCGCACCTGCGCACCGATGTGCGCGCCGCGCTGTCGCGCGTGGAAATCGGCCAGCTGGAATCGCAGCCACATGCCGGTTTGTGGATGGTTGAAATCCCGTTGACCGGCGTTCGCGGCTACGACGTGCTGCAGCTTCGCATCGAGGAAGGCAAGCCCTCGCAAGGCGAGCCCGAAGGTATGTGGACCGTGGGCTTCGCTATCGATCCGCCGACCCTAGGCGCCGTGCAGGGCGAAGTGCAGCTGCGGGGATCGCGCGTGTCGGTGCGCCTGTGGGCTCAGTATCCCGAGACCGTGTCGCGCCTGGAGAACGAATTCACCACGCTGCGCCGCGTGCTCGAGAAGAGCAAGCTGCAGCTTGACCACTTTGCCTGCATGCACGGGCTACCCGTACCGACGGGCGCGTACAGCGCCGTCCTTCTCGAAGCACGCGCATGACCCAGTCGCTCCCTTCACCGCGCCGCAGCGTCACGCTGCGGATGGCCACCCCTACCAGCAACGGCAATACCCAACGCATCGATGCCGATGGCGTGAAGGCGCTGCTGGACCGCGCACAGCTGCTTGGCCTGGCGCCGCACCTGGATCCGCAGATTGCGACGCTGCTGGCTGCAGTTCGGCTGCGCGATGACGTGCCGTCGGAGTTGTACGCCGCGCTGGCGGCCGTCGTCGGCACGCTATTGAACGCGACGCACGATTAAGCGATGCCGAGGCCCTGGATGCTGGCGGCCTTTGCCTCGAACCCGGCCATCTCCGCAAAGCGCTTGCCGCGGTCCGCGTAGTCCTTGAATTGATCAAAGCTGGGCGCGCCCGGCGACAGCACGACCGTACCCCTCCCATGCAACGCATTGCGCGCGGCGCCGACGGCAGCGGCCAGGTCGGTGGCACGGAATACGTTGGCGACGCCTGCGACCTCGAGCGCATCGGCAATGCGCGGGCCATTCCGGCCCTGGCAGATGATGGCGTCGGGCGCGTGCTTGCGCATGGCGTCGACGAACACCGACCAATCCAGCCCACGGTCATGCCCGCCGACGATGAGCGCAACGTGCCCGTCGTGCACACTTTCCAACGCGGCAAGGCTCGCCAGCGGCGTGGTGCTGATCGAATCGTTGATCCAGCGCAGCCCATCCCGCTCGCCCAGCGGTTGCAAGCGGTGCGGCAACGGCAGGAAGGTCGCAAGCGCGGGTGCCGCGGCGCGTGCGTCCAGCCCCATCAATTCCAGGGCCGCCAGGGCAGCACAGGCGTTGATCGCGTTGTGCAGGCCAGGCGCTGCCACCTTACCCGCCGCGAGCACGCGCTCATCACCACGCCGGATCCACCCCTCGGCCACGTGCCAGCCGGCCGTGCCGCCGAACGTATTCAGGCCGGGATGATCGAGCGCACGGTCGAGGAGCGACGGCTGCATGCCGTTGACCAGCACGCGCGCGGACGCCGCGAGCAGTTTCAGCTTGTCATCCACGTAGCGTTCGCGCGAGCCATGCCAGTCGAGGTGCTCCTCGTACAGGCTGGTCACGACACCCAGATCGACACCCATCGCTTCGCCGGTCTGGAAACTGGAAAGCTCGATCACCCAGAGATCGGCATCCCCTTCATCCAGTTCCAGCAATGGCAAGCCGATATTGCCGGCCAGCGCCGTACGCACGCCGAGTGAACGAGCTAGGTGCGCGATAAGCGCCGAGGTGGTGCTCTTGCCCTTGGTGCCGGTCACCGCAATGGTTCGCGCGCCGGGGTGGCCACCAAACCAGAGCGCCGTGCCCGACGTAAAGTGCGTACCTGCGGCCTGCGCCTCCAGCAACTCGGGTTTGTACGCTGAAATGCCCGGCGATTTGATCACCACGTCATAGCGCGAAAGCGCCTGGGCATCCGGCGGCGTCGCAATAACGCCCGCACGCGGGTAGGCCGCCGCGGCGACATCCCCTTCGTCGGCACCCACGTAGAGATCGACGGGCGTTCCCGGCAGGCGCCGGGCAAGCGCATCAAGCGCCGCCCGCCCTTCCCGGCCAAACCCCCAGACGGCAATGCGCTTGCCGGCCAGGTCAGCCCAGCGCATCCAGTGCTCCAAGCAAGCGCGCCGGCACCAGGTGCGATGCGCCCGGCTTCAGCCAGGGCTCAAGCGCCAGCTCCGATGCATCGAGCTGCGGCAGGATCTCGCGGCGGAAGCGCGCCACGAGGGCGTCCTCCTGCCACTCCGGCCGCGTCGACAGGGCATATAGCGCAGCGCGCGCCTCAGCACCTTCGCCCACGCATTCGAACGGCTTGTGGTCGTGGTATTCGAGCAACGCATCGAACGCGTCGGCCAGGTCCGGATCATCCAGCAGGTTGCGGCCAAAGATCTGCAGCAGCCGCGGCTTGGGCATGAACGGCGCCAGCGCCAGGAATACGAAGTGGCACTTCGGGCACTGACCGCACCAGCGATCCGCCGGCTTGGGGCCGAGGATACGGAAATTGCGGTTGCAGCTTGAAAACACGTTGAAGTACTCGCCACCCAGCCGCGCGAACGCGCTGGTCACCGCCAGCTCGGACCATGGGCGCAGCAGCGAGCAGTAGTCCAGGTCGGCGGCGACGTGCGAGTGCACGTAATCGTGGAAGGTCTTCTCGAAACCGAAGCCCTTGCTCCACTGGTGATTCACTTCCTGGCCTTCGTATTCGAGCGTGGCGACTGACGCCGAGCGCTCGTTGGCGAAGACGATGGAATCGTAACCGTAGAGCACCGCAGCCACGACGAGGATCGCCGAGTTGATCGCGGTGACGGGGATGTGTCCGTTCCACGCGCCGAGCCGGTTCAGCTCGAACAGGCCGGGTGCCAGTTCGCGCGAGATGTTCAGCGTAGAGAGGCCCGTGCGTGCGGCGCACTCGGCGATGAGGGGCGAATTACCCACCCAGGTCGCCGTGGCGTCGGCGCCGATCGATTTCACAGCCTCGACCGCCACCACCGAATCCTTGCCGCCACCGATGGGCAGCAGCGACCGCTGCGGCAAACCGATCGCCGGTGCGGAGGCAGGTGCCGTGCCGTTGTGCGGGAACCGTATGCGGCTTCGCAAATCCAGCCGGTTCCGGTAAGCGAACTCAGCCAGGCCATGCAGGTAGAGCGCGTCGAACATCGACGCGCCCTCCGCATCCAATGGCTCGCCTTCCACCACGATCGACGGTGGAATGCCCGCTTTGTAATAGCTGACGCCGGCCACCAGGTGGAGCAGGCGCAACGCGGCCGCCAAAGCCGCCTCGCGCCCCGCCGGTACGGCCGGCGCACCGGGGAACGTGATGCGCTCCACCAGCTCCGGGCCCTCATCGAACGCATAAGCCAGTTCAGCCACGCCATCGGCATAGCCGTGGCGGACAAAACGGAAGCGCTGGCTTTCGCGCGGATCGGCGAGCACGGTGGTCACGGCAAAAGCACCTCATCGGCTGCATCACGCAAGTTGTAGCGCGATGCCATCACGGCGCCATAGGCGCCTCCTTGTGCAATAAGTATCACGTCATCCTCGAACGATTCGGGCAAACGCCGGTCGGAACCAAGGATATCGCCTGATTCGCAGATCGGGCCGACCACCTGGTACATCGTGGTGGCGGGCTCGCCAAACCGGGAGAGGTTGGCGATCTCGTGCCATGCATCGTACAGGGCGGGGCGGATCAGGCTGTTCATGCCGGTATCCAGGCCCAGGTAACGGATGTTGCTGCCCTTTTCCTTTTCCTGCGTGACCCTGGCCAGCAAGACGCCGGCATCGGCCACGAGGAAGCGACCGGGCTCCATCCACACCTGGAACTGCGGGTAGGCCTGGCGCACGGCCATCAGCACGCGATCCAGCGCCACGATATCCAGCGCGGTTTCACCCGGATGCGAGGGCACGCCCAGGCCGCCACCGATGTTCAGCACCGTGATGGTGCCGATACGCTCGGCAAGCGCCGCCAGCTGCGAATACACCTCGCCCCAGTGCGCGGCATCCAGGATGCCGGAGCCGAGGTGGGCGTGCAGGCCGATCACCCGTGCGCCGGCGTCGTCGGCCAGGCGCAGGAAGCGATCGACCTGCTCGATGGGCACGCCGAACTTGCTGCCGGTGCCGCCCGTCTTCACCTTCTGGTGATGGCCCAGGCCGCGGCCCAGGTCCACGCGCAGCACGATGTCGCGGCCGCGGAACAGGTCACCCCAGTGTTCGATCGGGTGCAGCGCATCGATGGTGATGGTGGCGCGGGTTTTCAGCGCGGCCTCGAAATCGCGGCGCGCGGCGAAGTTGGGCGTGAACAGCAGCGGCGCGCTTTCCGGGACCACGGCCGAGACCGCCTCGAGTTCGCCCGGCGAAACGCATTCGAACGCAAAGCCCTCTTCCGCGAGCACCTTGAGGATGCCCGGGTGCGTGTTCGCCTTCACCGCGTAATGCGCCCGGTCCACGGCCTGCAGCGATTTCACCTTCCGCGCCTGCGCACGCACGGTGGGCAGATGGTAGGCGTAGCGGGGCGTGCGCTCCTGGGCGAGCTGCAGCAGGCGCGGGCGCTCACCCTGCCACCATGCGGCGGCGGGCAACGGGGCCTCGCCACTGCCGTACAGCGATTGCCAAGCGGGGCCGAACACCATGCTGTCGTCGGTGCGCAGCGCACCGGCGCCGATGAGCAGTTCGTGCAGGCGCGGCAGCATCTCGTCAACGACATCCTCGTCCACCACGAAGGTGAGGTTGAGGTTGTTCGATGACTGCGAGATGAGATGCACGCGCAACTGGCCAAACTCGGCCAGCACACCGGAAAGTTTGTGCAGCATGGAGCGCATGCCGCGGCCCACCAGCGTGATCGCGGCGCACGGGGCGATCACCTTCACCCGGCACACCCGGGCCAGGTCGGCGGCAAGCGCCGCGATGGCGTCCGAGTCCAGCAGGTTTTCCGTGGGATCCAGCGAAACCGTGACGTTGGTTTCCGCCGAACCAATCAGGTCCACCGACAGGCCATGGCGCTTGAATGCATCGAACACATCGGCAAGAAAACCGACCTGCTGCCACATGCCCACCGATTCCATGGACACCAGCGTGATGCCCTTGCGTGCGCTGATCGCCTTGATGCTCGGCGCATGCTCGCGCACCTCGGGCCCGATGACCGTGCCTTCCAGTTCCGGACGGTTGGTGTCCTTCACCAGCAGCGGCACACGGGGTTCGCGCAGCGGCGAAAGGCAGCGCGGGTGCAGCACCTTGGCTCCCGTGGAAGCGATTTCCTGGGCTTCTTCGTAGTCGAGGCGCTGGAGTAGCCGCGCGCCAGCGACCTGGCGCGGATTCGCGCTGAACATGCCCGCCACGTCGGTCCAGATCTCGACACGCGCCGCGGCCAGCAACGCGCCGAAGTACGCTGCCGAGGTATCCGAACCACCACGCCCCAGCAACACGGTGCGGCCCTCCTCATCCCTGGCGATAAAGCCCTGGGTAATGAAGACATCGCCGCGCGCGGCGAGCGCCGCCGACAGCGCCGGATCGGGATGCGGCTCGACCATGGCCGAGAGCAGGCGCGTGCGTTCGTTCTGGTTGGGCAACGCCACCGCGTTCAGGCACTCGCGCGCATCCAGCCATGCCGTGGGCAGGCCGTTGGCACTGAGGAATGCCGCGCCCAGGGCGCTGGACATCAGCTCGCCGTGCGCCTGCACGGCCGCCTGCCAGGCCAGCTCGCCGAGTTCGGCGGGGCCGGTGTCGGCAAGGCTGGCGAGATCGGCCAGTCGCGCGCCGAGGGTCTCGGGGAGTGCCAGCGACATCTCGCCCAGCAGGGCATGGTGGCGATCGGCCAGTGCGGAGGCCGCATCCGAGCGGCGTTTGGGTTCCGTGTGCGTGCAAAGCTGTTTCAGGCCATCCGTAATACCGGACAGGGCCGAGACCACGATCAGCACGCGCGCGCCTTCGGCGCGACGGCTGGCGGCCAGCTCGAGGATATTGCGCCAGCGTGCGGCGGTGGCAACGGAGGTGCCGCCGAACTTCATGACGATCCAGGGCGCGTTGGCAGGCAACGGCGCGTTTGCGTTTTCGCTCACGGTTCTCTTTTGCATCGGTTGGGAAATGAGGCGCACCAGGGGCCACCAGGGCCCCGATACATCCCCCGGAGTGTTGCGCCGCAACGAGAAAAAGGCAACGAGCCCCTTCACATACGTCCCTACCCACGCCATCCTCTCGCTTTCCCCTGCAAAGCGCCGCCCATGGATTCCCCCGGATACGCCCGCCGCATCAATCTCATGGACGCTGCGCTCATCGTGGTCGGCGGCATCATCGGCGGCGGCATCTTCCTTAATCCGGGTATCGCCGCCCAGCGCACCAGCTCCGGCTGGGTGTTGCTCGCCCTGTGGGTCGCGGGTGGCCTGCTCACCCTCGTCGGCTGCCTCTGCTACGCCGAGCTTGGCGCGCGCCGGCCGCAGGCGGGCGGCAGCTACGTCTACCTGCGCGAGGCCTTCGGCAAGCTGGCTGGGTTCCTGTTCGGCTGGACGATGCTGCTGGTGATCTACAGCGGCAGCAGCGCGGCCGTGGCGACCATTTTTGGCAGCTACGCGACATCGGTATTCGGGCTGTCCCCCACCCTGGTGAAACCGCTGGCCGTGGGGGCCCTGGTCTTCGTCACCGGCATCAACCTGTTTGGCATCCGCCTCGGCGCGCAGGTGCAGAACGTATTCGCCATCCTCAAGCTGGCCGCCATCGCGGTGCTGGTCATCACGGGCCTCGCTTTCGCCGGCGCGGGTACCAGCCAGGCCATGGCGCCCAGCCCCACCGCCGTCACGGGCGGCCTGGCCGGGGCCCTGCTACCGGTGCTGTTCGCCTTCTCCGGCTTCAGCTACCTCAACAACCTGGCCGGTGAGGTTCGCGACCCCCAGCGCACGCTGCCCCGCGCGCTGGTGCTGGGCATGCTGATCGTGATCGCCGCGTACGTCCTCACCAACTACGCTTACCTGGCCGTGCTGGGCCACGACGGGCTCGCCGCCAGCCAGGCCCCCGCCGCCGATGTGATGAGCCGGGTATTCGGCGCCGCCGGCGCGAAGCTGATCGCCATCGGCATCGCCATTTCCACCCTGGGCTTCTGCAATATCACGCTCGTGGCAGGCGCCCGCGTCCTCCAGGTCATGGGCGAGGATGGCCTGTTCTTCGCCAGCGTGGCCCGGCTGCACCCGAAGCACCGTACGCCCAACATCGCGCTCGCGGCACTTTCAGCCTGGGCGATCGTGCTGGTGCTGGTCGCCAATTACGGCCAGTTGCTCGATTTCGCGGCCTTTGGCGACTGGGCCGCGTATGCGGTCACGATCGCCACCCTGTTCTGGTATCGCCGCCATGTGAAGGAACGCCCGAGCTTCGTCACACCGGCTTATCCCCTGCTCCCGCTGCTGTTCCTCGCCACGGTCATCGGCGTGGTCATCGCCTACTCGTGGTCCAAGCCGCTCAGCGCGGCGGTGGTCTGCGCCGTGGTGGTGGCCGGCCTGCCCGTCTATGCCGTATGGCAACGGCTGTTCAGTAAAGGCGCTCGCTGAACGGAGGCCCGGATGCCACAATGGCCCGGTTCAGCTGAGGAAAGCAGATGGCACAGCAAGGCCCGACGTCTCCCGTACCCGTACCCACACCGCAAGGCGCCACGGATGTGCCGCCCAAGCCCGTACGCGAAGGCATCGACCTGATCGTCAACGATGAGCGCTTTCGCCACACCGGCGACAAGGCCATGCCGTTGCTGTGGTACCTGCGCGACGTGTTGCGCCTCACGGGCGCCAAGTACGGTTGCGACCAGGGTAACTGCGGTTTCTGCACGGTCATTGTCGATGGCAAGGCGATCGCCAGTTGCCAGACCAAGATGGAAGGGATGGCCGGCAAGCGCGTCACCACCATCGAAGGGCTCTCCGGCAAGGATGGCAGCCTGCACCCCGTCCAGCAGGCATGGATCGATGAAGACGCGATCATGTGCGGCTTCTGCCAGCCCGGCCAGATCATGGCCGCGGTGGATCTGCTGAACCACCAGAAGAATCCATCCGATGCCGATATCGACAAGATCGGCAACCTGTGCCGTTGCGGCAGCTACGGCCGGATCCGCAAGGCCATCAAGCGCGCCGCAGTCAGCATGAAGGACAAGAAGGCATGAGTGGCGAAATCCGCCTTTCGCGCCGCCGTTTCCTGAAGTACGCCGCGGGTGCGGCGGGCGCCCTGGTCATTGGTATCGGTACCGCGGAAGCGGCCGACCGCCCTGTGCCCGTCAGCCTGCTCGGCGATGCGTGGTCCCAGGTAGGCCCGTACCTGCGCGTGGCGCAGGATGGGCGCATCTTTATTGGCGTGCGCGATCCGGATAACGGGGAAGGTACCGCCACGTCGCTCGCCCGCATCATCGCCGACGAGCTCGACGCCGACTGGAACCACGTCGTCGTGGAATACCTGGGCCTCGGTGTTGAGCCTGGCAACGGCGAACCGAAGTTCACTTATGGGCGCCAGCGCAGCGGTGACGCCACCAGCATCCCTGCCGCATGGGCCGACCTGCGCCAGGCTGGCGCGCTCGCTCGCTGGCTGCTACTGCAAGCTGCAGCGCGCCGCCTGGGCGTACCCGCCGAGCAGCTGCGCGGCGAAGCGGGCATGGCCGTCGCAGCCGATGGCCGCCGCATCGCTTATGGCGATCTCGCCAGTGCGGCCGCCAGCATCGATGCACCGGCCAACCCGCCGCCGCTGAAAGCCGCCGAACGCTACAAGCTTATTGGCCAGCCCGCGGGCGATATCGATGCACGCGCCGCCGTGACGGGCACGCTGCGCTACGCCGCGGATGAGAACATCGGCGATCCCGTGATCGCGGTACTCGCGCGCTGCCCGTATCCAGGCGGCGCGCTGGATACGGCCGACCGTGAAGCGGCCTCGAAGGTCCCGGGCGTGTATGCCGTCATCGATATCACGCCCGAACAGGGCCAGATTGCAGGCATGGCCGCACAGGCGCCTGCGCTGGCCATTATCGCCGCCGATACCTGGGCCGCACTGAAGGGCCGCGAGGCACTCAAGGCCACGTGGAAACCGGGGCAGGCCATTGAGCCCACCAGCGCCGAACTGGAAAAGAAAGCGCTCGAACTGTTCGACACCGATGCCCCGGCAACCACCACGGTGCGCAACGATGGCGATATCGCGGCCGCCCGGAAAAAAGCCGCTCGCGCGCTCGAGGCAACGTATGTGCAGCCCTGGGTGGCACACGCCACGGCCGAGACGCCCAACTGCCTGGTAAGGCTCGATCCCGACACCCGCATCACGATCATCGCCGCCTCGCAGGCGCCGCGACAGGCTTACACCGTGGTGCAACGGATGACCGGCTTCCGCCCCGACCAGATCGATATTCGTGTGCCGCGTGGTGGCGGTGGTTTTGGCCGCCGCCTGGAGCAGGATTACATCGCCGAGGCCGTGGCCATCGCCATGGCGAAGAAGCCGCAGGACATCCAGAACCGCGCCGTACGCGTACTCTGGACCCGCGACGACGACCTTGCCCGCGATTTCTACCGTCCGCTGGCCGTGCACCGCCTGAACGCATCGCTGGATCGCAAGAAGGCCATCGTTGGCTGGCATCAGCGCATGGCGAGCCCCTCTGCGTTGGTCGGCCGCGCGACGCCTACAGATCGCCTCTGGCAATCCGAGCTGGTGGCCGATGCCCTGCCCGCCGGCCTCGTACCGCATTTCCGCAGCGATTACTTCGCACTGGATTCGCAGCTGGCCCGGGGCGAATGGCGTGGCTCACCCCACGTCACGCCCACCTTCGCGAGCGAAAGTTTTATCGATGAGCTTGCGCACGCGGTGAACGCCAACCCACTCGACTTCCGCCTGCAATTGCTCGGCGATGCGCGCCAGCTGCCGTACAACAGCCGGGGCGGCCCGATCGATACCGCCCGCATGGTCAATGTGCTGAAGCTGGCGGCCGAAAAGCTCGACTGGAGCCGCTGGCTGCGCAGTGAAAATGGCCTGGGCATCGCCTGTGCGTACGTGTTCGGCGCTTACGTGGCCCACGCGATCGAAGTATCGCCCACCAGCGATGGCATCGATATCCAGAGGGTCGTGTGCGTTGCCGATGTAGGCCGCGCGATCAACCCGCTGGGTCTCGCCGCCCAGCTGGAGGGCGCCACCATCGATGCGCTCTCGACCGCCCTCAACCTCGCCATCACGGTGAAGGACGGTAAGGTGCAGCAGACCGGGTTCAAGGATTATCCCATCGCGCCCACGCAGCCGATGCCCTACGAGGTGGAAACGGTGATCGTTCCCTCCACGGCCGAGCCCACGGGCGCCAGCGTCATCGGCGTGCCCTCGGCCGCCCCGGCATTGGCCAATGCGGTGTTCCGGGCCACGGCCGTTCGCGTGCGCAGGCTGCCCCTGCTCCGCGAACTGGCCCGCCTGCGCTAAACCCCATCACGGCTTTCGAGGTACCGCATGTCCACCGCATCGTTCACCTCGGGAGCCGCACCGCGACGTACGGATGCCGATCTCATCGCTGGCAACAAGCGCTTTTACGATGCGCTGTGGTCAGATGCGCACCTGTGCGCACCGGAACGCTTCAACACCTGGCCGCTCGTGGCCGAACTGGCAGCCAGCACCACGCGCCGGCTCGAAGTCGCCCCCGGCCTGCGCCCGCGCCTGCCGCTGGCCGATACGCAGTTCGTCGACCTGTCGCGCCCGGCCCTGGCTGAGCTGCGCCGGCATGGTGCCCGCGTCGCCAACGCCATGATCGGCGCCCTGCCGTTTGCCGATGCCAGCTTCGATTTCGTCTGCGCCTTCGACATCCTGGAACATGTGGTCGATGACGAGGGCGCCCTGGGCGAGCTGGCCCGGGTGGCGGCACCGGGCGCCAGCCTGCTGCTATCGACGCCGCTCCATCCTGACGCCTGGACCGCCTTCGACGATTTCGTCGGCCATTACCGGCGTTACGAGCCCGAAGGGATTCGCGCCCTGCTCGCCCGCCACGGGTTCACCATCGAGCGCAGCGCCGTCTACGGCATGCAGCCCAAATCCTCGAAGCTGCTGGACCTTGGCCAGTGGTTCCTGACCCACCAGCGGGCCCGCGCCATGTGGTGGTACAACCGGGTATTCATGCCGCTGGGCATGCGTTTCCAGAAGCCGCTGGACTTCAAACCGGGGTTCGACCCGGCCCCTGGCGTGGACGAAGTCCTGCTGGTCTGCCGCAAGGCAGGGCTTTAAATCGAGCAAAAACAGGGGCTTTACACATGGCGCGGCGCAACTGGTTATGATGCGCCACCCTCCCCGTCCCCGGATTGAAGCGGCATGCTCTATTTGATGCACGAATGGCAGCGCTCCATGCTCAGCCCGCTGTCGTACTGGGCTGAAGCAGGCGCCAAGATGTTTGGCGACCTTGCCAGCCCGTTTGCCCGCATGCCGGGTGCCGACCGCGCCGCGGCGGGTTACGAACTGATGTACCGCCTTGGCAAGGCGTACGAGAAGCCGGAATTCGATATCCACAGCGTGCACGCGCATGGCCACGACGTGGCTATCGTGGAGCAGGTGGCCATGAGCAAGCCGTTCTGCACGCTCAAGCGCTTCAAGCGCTTCAGCGATGACCAGGCCACCGTGGACAAGATGAAGCATGATCCGGCCGTGCTCGTCGTCGCCCCGCTCTCGGGCCACCACAGCACCCTGCTGCGCGATACCGTGCGCACGCTGCTGCGCGATCACAAGGTGTACATCACCGATTGGGTCGATGCGCGCATGATCCCGGTCGAGGAAGGCTCGTTCTCCCTCGCCGACTACGTGTCGTACATCGAGGATTTCATCCGCCACATGGGCGTGCACCGCGCGCACGTCGTGTCGGTATGCCAGCCCACCGTACCGGTGCTTGCGGCGGTATCGCTCATGGCGGCCCGCGGCGAAGCCACGCCGGCCACGCTCACCCTGATGGGCGGGCCGATCGATACCCGCAAGAGCCCGACCAGTGTGGATAACCTGGCCACGACGCGGCCGCTGTCGTGGTTCCGCAACCAACTGATCCACAAGGTGCCTTACCAGTACCCGGGTGCGGGCCGCGATGTGTACCCGGGCTTCCTGCAGCACGCCGGGTTCCTCGCCATGAACCCCAGCCGCCATGTCATGTCGCACTGGGATTTCTACGAGAACCTGCGCAAGGGTGACCTGGACGACGCCGAGGCGCACCGCAAGTTCTACGACGAATACAACGCCGTGCTCGATATGCCGGCCGAGTACTACCTGGACACGATCGAGACGGTGTTCCAGGAGCACCGCCTGCCGAAGGGTACGTGGGAAGTACACGGCGAGCTCGTGCAACCCGCGAAGATCAAGGACACCGCCCTGCTCACCATCGAGGGCGAGCTGGACGATATCTCGGGCCCGGGCCAGACCGAAGCGGCGCATGGCCTGTGCAAGGGCATCGCGAAAAAGCACAAGAAGCACATCACGGTGGAAGGCGCCGGCCACTACGGCATCTTCAGCGGCCGCCGCTGGCGTGATGTGGTGTACCCCGATGTGCGCGACTTCATCAAGAAGTACGACAAGGGCAACAGCAACACCGGTGAAAAAGGCACGCGCAAAGCCTGATTCACCCTGCGATGCTCTTTGTAGGAGCCCACCCTGTGGGCGACGCTCTTCGCGACAGTGCAGCAAACCCAGCGGCGGCATCGGCAACGATGTCGCCCACAGGGTGGGCTCCTACAACAGCAACCAGCCTACGGCGCCCATCACCAGGAAAAACGGCACTGACCACACGTGGAACGTGCCCCACGCGCTCTTCTCGCCCAACAGGCGGAGCGCGATCAGGTTCGCCAGCGACCCCAGGATGAAGCCGAAGCCGCCGATGTTCACGCCCCACGCGAGCGTGCGCCAATCGTGCGAGTACTCCGCCAGCAGGATCGCCGCCGGCACATTGCTCACCACCTGGGAGGCCAGCGCACCGGTCGCGAACAGGTGGCGCGGCTGGTGCAGGTCCAGCGCCCCCAGCCAGCCCTTCACGGCACCCAGGCCAGCCAGCATGCGCAGGTCGATGAACATCAGCACGAAGGTGAGCAGCAGGCCCCAGTCGATGGCCGCCAGGATCTTGCGCCGGAATGCCGCAAAGACGATGAACACACCGGCCAGGCCCCATGCCGCGTGGTGCATGTCGGCGAGGAACAGGAACGGCACATAGAGCACCGCTGCCACGATGAGCATGGTGCGGTCCAGGCCGTTATCGATGTGCTCGTGGACCTCCAGCCGCGCAGCCGGGAACGCCACTGCGGTAAGCGCCAGCAAAAGCGCCAGCGCGATGGCGACGACGGGCAGCATGGCCCATACGAACCCACCGAACCCGATCCCCCACTGCTGCCACAGGAAAAGGTTCTGCGGGTTGCCGATCGGTGTGAGCATGGAGCCGGCATTGACGGCCAGCGCCTCGAAGACAACCAGGCGCGTGGCCGGCATTCGCGCGATGCGGCAGATGCTCAGCGTAAGCGGCACCATGACGAACAACGAGACATCGTTGGTCAGCAGCATCGATAGCAGGGCGGTACCGGCGACGAGGCCAAGCGCGGCCACCCGGCGCGTCGAGGTGCGATCGATCAGCCAGCGCCCGGCGTGCGCGAGCGCGCCACTTTCCTCCACGGCCTTGGTAAGGATGAGCAGGCCAGTCAGCGCGGCGATGGTCGGCCAATCGACGAGCGACGGCCAGCTGGCCAGGCGCGAGGGCATGGCCACCGCGAACACGAGGGCCACGCTGAGCAACACGAGGAAAAATACATCGCGGCGCAAGTTGCGCAGCGACTCGGGGAACCAGGCCATCCGGACGATCCAGCAGGAGATGCGCGGATCATATCGGTTCCACATGTGCTGAAACTGTAGGAGCGCGCGAGCGCGCTCCTACAAGGGCGACATCCGCCCTGAACGTAAAGCTCAGTCGAACTTCTTGGGCAGGTCGACCTTGCCGGTCACGCCCTTGTGGTCCACGTCGCCACTGCCGGCGGTGCGCACGGTGAGGTTACCTTTCACGCCGTCCACGTCGAGATCGCCCGAGCCGATGGTGCCGACATCGACGTTGCCGGTGATATCGCGGAGCTTGGCGTCGCCGGAACCCACGGTCCCGATGGTGACCCCACCCGTGACATTGCGTGCGGTGAGATCGCCCGAGCCGACGCTCTCGATCTTGACCGGGCCGGTATTCGCCAGCTTGACGTCGCCGGAGCCCACGTTGGCAGTGACTTCGCCCTTCACGCCATCCACGTCCAGATCACCCGAGCCCGCCGAGGCATCCAGCGACGCCACGTTGCGGACATCGGCATCGCCCGAACCGACATCGACCTTGATCGGCAGGTTGCCCGGCACGCTGGCGTTGACCTTCAGGTAGCTGTAGCTACTGCCGAAAATGTGCCACCCACCTTCGTGGGTATCCTTCAGTTCCACGACAAGGGTGCTGCCGTGCTTCGACTGCTCCACCACGAGGCTATCGGCCATTTCCTGCGTGGAGGCGCAGGCACGACCATGCACGCCAGGCTTGCCACCCGCCGCGCCATCCACCTTCAGGTCGTGCGAGTTCGTGATGAATTCGATGTTCCGCACGCCGGCCAGGTCCAGGTCCAGGTTACGGTCCGCGTGGAACTTGCACTGCGGTTCATCCGCCGCCATGGCGGCCGCAGGCGCGAGCAGCAGCGCGGCAAAAATAAGGTGACGCATGGGTAGTGCCCTCCGGTGGTAGTGCGGTATGCCGGTCATGGATGCGCCCGGGCGGCAAAAGGTTGCAGTTCGTGTTTTCACACGAAACTGAGCGGACGGCAACGAGGCCGTCAACCGGGAGCGGGCAGCCACGTTTTTCACCCTGCAAGTCCAACCCGGAGAGACACCCTATGCAACGCAAGACCCTGCTCGTCAGCGCCGCTTCCCTCCTCCTTGCCGGTTCGGCCGCCTTCGCTTACGCGCAGGACGCCGCCCCCAAGGCTTCCGCCGCCCCCGCGGCCAAGTCCGCCCAGCAGGGCCCGCAGCGCGATGGCGGCCCGAAGTGGGGTCACGGTGGCCCGCGTGGCGGTGAGCACGGTGGCCGCGGCCACTGGGGCCATGGCCCCGAAGGCGGCGTCATCGGCGACCTGCGCGGCCTTGAGCGCCTGTACATCATGAGCGGCCGCCAGAAGGAACTGCCGGCGCTGTATAACGATGTGCTCGCCAAGTCGCAGAA
Organism: Luteibacter aegosomatissinici; assembly: GCF_023078495.1. Lineage (NCBI taxonomy): Bacteria > Pseudomonadati > Pseudomonadota > Gammaproteobacteria > Lysobacterales > Rhodanobacteraceae > Luteibacter > Luteibacter aegosomatissinici. The sequence goes on from NZ_CP095742.1 coordinate 3,922,658, forward strand.
CCCGATGGTGCGTGATTACGCCTACCGTCACCTGGCCCGCGCGCAGATGGCCCCGACCAATGTCGATGCCGCCATCGCCACGATGAAGAAGAGCCTGGACGAGAGCCTGGCTAACGACCAGAAGCGCCACCAGGAAATGGAAGCCTTCAAGGCCCGCATGGAACAGCGTGCGGCTGCGAAGAGCGGCGATTCGAAATAAGGAAACACGGCGGGGCCTCCGGGCCCCGCTTTCGTTTGTGTAGGAGCGCGCATACGCGCGAAAAGCCAATGAAGCGGGGACGCCGTGACGTGAGGCACCCGTGAATCGCGCGCAAGCGCGCTCCTACAGTTTTTCTGCCTGTTTTACCCGGCGCCAGAGTTGTTCTTGTTCTTCCAGGGAGTACGAAGTGAGCGTGCGCCCTTCGCTCTCGGCCAGGGCTTCCATGCCGCGAAAGCGTCGTTCGAATTTCTGGTTCGCCCCGCGCAAGGCACGCGACACATCGACCTTCGCGTGGCGCGCCACGTTGGCGGCGACAAACAGCACATCGCCGATCTCGTCGGCCAGGCGCTCTTCGTCCGCACCGTTCTCGAACTCATGGCGCACTTCGTCGAGTTCTTCAGCGAGCTTATCCAGTACGGGCCGGTGATCCGGCCAGTCGAAGCCCGTATTCGCAGCACGCTTTTGCAGTTTGATCGCGCGCTGCCATTCCGGCAGGCCGCGTGAGATGCCGGCGAGCGCGCTGTGGTCTTCGCCACCCTTTGCCTTGCGCTCCTCTGCCTTCAGCCGGTCCCAGTCACGCGAGCGCGCCGAATCGCTCTCATGGGTCACGTCGCCGAACACATGCGGGTGGCGGCGCTCCATCTTCTCGCAGATGGCGGCAACGACGTCACCAAACGCAAAGTCGCCGGCTTCCTCCGCCATGCGCGAGTGAAAGATGACCTGCAACAGCAGGTCGCCCAGTTCATCACGCAGGTCATGCATGTCGTGGCGGTCGATCGCGTCGGCGACTTCGTAGGCTTCCTCGATCGTGTACGGCGCGATCGTGGCGAAGGTCTGCTTCACGTCCCAGGGGCAACCGTTCTCCGGATCGCGCAGGCGCGCCATGATCGCGATAAGGTCATCGATGGGTCGTGTCATGCGTCAGTGGTCCGGGTCGACAAGCCGTGCGGCCCAGTCGATGCTGGTATCGCCACAGGCAATGAATTCGGGATTAATCAGTGAATCGCGCGTGTTGTAGCGGAACGGCCGCCCGGCCAGGTCGAGCACGGCACCACCGGCTTCTTCGAGCACACACTGCGCGGCGGCCGTATCCCACTCGGATGTGGCGCCCAGGCGCAGGTAGATGTCGGCATCACCGCGGGCAATGACGCAAAATTTCAGTGAGGAGCCGAGTGCAAACGTCTCGTGCTTGCCAAGGCGTTCAAGCAAGGCCGCGCCGCGGGGACCGCCGTGGGAACGGCTACCCGTGACGCGCAGCGAGTCACCCGCTGCACGGGTGCGGATCGGGTTGCGCGGTGCGCCGGGGGCCTGCTGGCGCCATGCGCCCTGCCCGTGCGCGGCGGCATAAAGATCACCCGTCACCGGCGCAAGCACCACGCCCAACACGCTGCGGTGGTCCTCGATCAGCGCGATGTTCACCGTGAACTCGCCATTGCGCTTGATGAACTCGCGCGTGCCATCGAGCGGATCGACCAGCCAGTAGCGGCGCCACGTCCGTCGCTCCGCCCAGGGCGCCGCCAGGGCCTCCTCGGAGATCACCGGGATACCCGGGGCGATATCCTCAAGCCGGTGCGCAATCACCGCCTGCGCCGCGAGATCGGCCGTGGTGACCGGCGAGGCATCGGCCTTCTGGATGACTTCGAAATCGTGCGCGTAGATGGTGAGGATGGCGTCGCCCGCCTCGCGCGCGATGGCGCAGACCTCATCCAGGCACGCTTGCGGGCGCGGCGCGGTCACGCGGGCTGGTAGCGGCCGGCGAGGTACTCGCGGGCCATGAACAGGGCGGCGATGGAACGCCCTTCGGTGACGTCATCGCGGGCCAGCAGCTCGTGCAATTTATCCATGCGCCACGGCACTACTTCCAGCTCTTCGGGCTCATCGCCCTGCAAGCGCTCCGGGTACAGATCCTCGGCCAGCACGACGTGGGCCAGGTGGGTCATGTACGACGGCGAGAGTGAGAGCGTGCCCAGGATCTTCAGCTTGCGCGCCCCGTAGCCGACTTCTTCCTTCAATTCGCGGTTGGCACCCTGCTCGGTCGTTTCGTCGCGATCCAGCCTGCCCTTGGGCACGCCCAGTTCGTAACGATCCACGCCTACCCCGTATTCGCGCACAAGCAATACCGTGTCCGGATCGCGCATGGCGACGATCAGCACCGCCCCGAAGCCACTGCCCTTCAGGCGTTCGTACGTACGGCGCTCGCCGTTGGAGAATTCCAGGTCCACCTGCTCTGCTCGGCGGAGGGGACTATCGGGCGCGTCGCGCGTGGCGAGGATCGTGGGGCGCTTGTTCATCAGGCCATTGTAGCGCCGTGGAGCCGGGCCAGCGCCGCGGCGTGGATGGCCGGGGTGCCGGCAAGAACGCCACGGCTCTCCAGGCCGATCGGGCCACCATCGAGCTGGGTGAACACACCACCGGCCTCGCGCACGATCACGGCCAGCGCGGCGATATCGAGGATGTTCACATCCGATTCGATCACCAGATCGACGCCACCACGCGCCAGCAGGTGGTAGTGGCAGAAATCGCCATAGCCGCGGATACGGTTGCTCTCGCGGATGAGTTCCCCCAGCACGCCCCAGCGGGCATCGGTGGTCAGCGTCTTGACGTTGCCCGTGGAAATCACCGCCTGCGACAGGGCCGCGGTGTCGGCCACGTGCACCTGTTCTCCGTCGAGGTATGCGCCGCGGCCTTTCACGGCCCACATGCGCTCGCCGTATACCGGCGCGGATGAAACGCCAAGCACCAGTTCACCGCGATGCATGAGGGCGATCTCGGTAGCGAAGAACGGCGTGCGGCGTACGAAGCTCTTGGTGCCATCGAGCGGATCGACCAGCCACAACCATTCACGGCTCGTGTCATCGGCGCCGTATTCCTCGCCATAGATGCCCGCCTCGGGCAACGCGCGGGACAGGATCTCGCGGATGGCCAGTTCGCTTTCGCGATCGGCCACGGTCACCGGCGTGTCATCGCCCTTGGTGATCACATCCACGCCGTTGCGCCAATAGTGCAGGATGATGTCAGCCGCGGCGCCCGCCGCATCACGAGCGGCGGCGAGGGCTTTGTCGAGCGTATCGGTCATGGGGAAACTGCCGGTGCGAGCCCGGCCTTGCGGGCCAGGGAAACGGACCCGTCCGGCCGCACGGGGCCAAAGCGGGCGATAAGGTGGGTGAGAGCGGTATCGCGAATGCGCGGCACCAGTGTGCCATCCAGGCGCCACCCCAGCGGCGACGCCGCCACGCGGGCATCCACCGCGAGCGATCCATCACCGTCATCGGCCAGTGTGGCACGCAGCACGCCCGCCGCCGAATGCGCCTTGAATGCGATGCCCCCCAGGATGACGTGTCCCTCGGGGGTTTTCACCGCCGCACCGCGCCAGTTCATATCGGCATCGAGCACGACCGGCCAGTTCCCCTGCAGGTCCGCCTGGGCCACCTTGCCCTCGACGACACCGACCGGGACGAGCTCGCGCGGCAGGCCCGGCCCCGACAACGCCGCAGCATCCAGACGGAATGCCACGTCGCGCCATTGCACGCGGTCCGCCTCGGTGCGGTCCATATGGCCATCAAAACGGCCGGCGCGGCCGTCCAGGTGGATATCCAGGTGGGTACGGCCCAGGATCACCTCGCGCCCCAGGCGCCAGGTGACCGCACCCAGTTCGAGGCCTTCGCGGGTCATGACCCGCCCTGCGCGCCCATCCCAGACCGTACCCGAGAGATCATCGAGCACGAGGCCGTGGGCGCGCCGGGCCACGAAGGGCACGGCCACGCTGGCGGGCAGGAACCAGTAGAAAACGCCGGCGGCGAGCGCCAGCACAAGGACAAGCAGGCCGATCCGGCGGAACCACTTCAATCCATCACCTCTTGGCAAAGCTTGAGGACAGGCGGCCAGGGGGCGATCATGGGCGGATGACTGATGCCCTTTTCGCCAACCAGGCCACCGATGCGCTGGTAGCACGCGACCTTTCCGTCCTCTGGCACCCGTGCACCCAGATGCACGACCACGAAACCCTCCCCATGGTACCCGTCGCGCGCGGCGAAGGGGCATGGCTGGTGGGCACGGACGGGCGCCGTTACCTCGATGCCGTGAGTTCCTGGTGGACCAACCTGTTCGGCCACGCGGAACCCCGTATCGCCAGCGCCCTGAAAGACCAGCTGGATACCTTGGAACACGTGATCTTCGCCGGGTTCACTCACCAGCCCGCCCTGGAGCTGGCGGAGGAACTGGTGCGGATCACCCCGCCCGGCCTGGAGCGCGTGTTCCTGGCGGATAACGGCTCGGCCGCCATCGAGGTGGCGTTGAAGATGAGCTTTCACTACTGGCTGAATCGCGGCCACGGCGAGAAGACCCGCTTCATCGCGCTCACCGGCAGTTACCACGGCGAAACCCTGGGCGCGCTCTCGGTCAGCGATGTGGCGCTCTACCGCAAGACGTATGCGCCATTGCTGCTCACACCAGAACTGGCGCCCTCGCCCGATACGTATGAAGGCGAGCCGGGCGAAACGCCCGAGCAGATCGCCACGCGCCGCCTCGGCGACATGCGCGCCCTGCTCGAACGGCATGCCCACGAGACCTGCGCGGTGATCGTCGAGCCGCTGGTGCAATGTGCCGGCGGCATGCGCATGTACCACCCGTCGTACCTCACCGGCCTGCGCGCGTTGTGCGATGAGTTCAACGTGCATTTCATCGCGGATGAAATCGCCGTGGGCTTTGGCCGCACCGGCACGTTGTTCGCGTGCGAGCAGGCCGGCATCTCGCCCGATTTCATGTGCCTGTCCAAGGGCCTTACCGGTGGCTTCCTGCCTCTCTCGGCCGTGGTCACCACCCAGGATGTGTACAAGGCGTTCTATGCGGAATACAGCGCAGGCAAGGCCTTCCTGCATTCGCACAGCTACACCGGCAACCCCCTGGCCTGCCGCGCGGCGACGGCCACGCTGAAGATCTTCCGTGACGACCCCGTGCTGGCGCGAAACCGCGAGCTGGCCGCGCACATGGCCTCGCGCATCGCACCGCTACGCGATCACCCGCATGTTGCGGACGTACGCCAGACCGGCATGATCGCCGCCATCGAACTGGTGGCGGACAAGGCCACGCGCACACCGTTCGCGGCGCATGAGCGCCGTGGCCTGCGCGTGTATCGGCACGGGCTCGAGAACGGCGCGTTGCTGCGTCCGCTCGGCAACATCGTGTATTTCATGCCGCCTTACGTCATCCGCGAAGACGAGATCGATTTCATGATCGATACGGCCATCGCGGGCATCGGCAAGGCGGTCGCCTAGATCCGGGAAAGGCCCACGGGCAAGTCACCCAGCCGTGCCATTTCGCCCTCGGCGAACATGCCGGGGTTCTCGAGGTAAGCCAGGGCGAAATCGTGGGCATCGGCGCCCCAGAACAACTCGCCGTTGATGGCGAGGGTGGGCACGCCGAACAGTTTGTCCTGCATGGCCAGCTCGAAATTGGCCTGCAGCGCGACCTTCACCGCCGGTGCCGACAGCGCCTCGCGCAGGTCGGTGATGCCAAACGAGGCGGCCAGTGGCGCCAGCGCCTCGGCGGTATCCGCCGCGCGCCCGTGCGCCCAGATCCACTCGTAGATGGCGCCAACCACGTCCACCGTGTTCCCTGCCGCCACGCACAGGCGCAGCGCCGGCAGCGGGTTGAACGGGTGGCTGGGTGGGAATCGCAGCGGCATGCCCTGCTGGCGGGCGCGCCAGAGCGCGTAACGGTACGTAAACTCCCGTTTGCACGGGATTTCCGCCGGCCCCAGGTGGTTCATCTGCTTCAGCAGGGCCCCGAACAGCATGGGCCGCAGCGATACCTCACGGGTGGCCGCCAGCTCGCGAATAGCGGGCCACTGCAACCAACAGAATGGCGACACGAAATCGAAGTACCAAGCGATTGGCATGCGTAGCTCCTTCGCAACGCGCTGACGATAGCCCCCCGCGCCGACCGGTACAATGCACGTTCCGTGACACAGGCCCCAGCATGCGCACCATCCGAATCCATGTCGACCAACCACTGGCCACCGGCCAGGAGCTGCTGCTTCCTTCCCAGGCCGGCGAGCACGTGGCCCGCGTCCTGCGCATGCAGGCGGGCGACCCGGTGGTGCTCTTCGCGGGCGATGCCGCCGTGGAGTTCGATGCCACGCTGGCCAGCGTAGGTAAGCGCGAGGTGGTAGCGCTCGTGGGCGAGGCACGCGCGCTCGATAACGAATCGCCACTCGCACTCACCTTGGCCCAGGGCGTGGCGCGCGGCGAGAAGATGGACCTGATCGTGCAGAAGGCCACCGAACTGGGCATCGCGCGCATCGTACCGATCATCACCGAACGCTCGGAAGTGAAGCTGGATGCGGCCCGTGCCGAAAAGCGCCTGCTGCACTGGCGCGCCGTGGCGGCCAGTGCGTGTGAGCAGTCGGGCCGCGCTGTCGTTCCTGTGATCGAACCGGCGGTGCCACTCAATGCGTGGCTAGGGTCCCTGGGTGAAGGTGGCCCCGTGCGCCTGGCATTGCTACCCGAGGGCGACAAGCGCCCCGGCGAACTGGCACTGAGCGGCGCGGCGGTTATCGCGATCGGCCCGGAAGGCGGCTTCGGCGAACGCGACCGCGCGGCGCTGGCCGGTGCAGCGTTCACCGGCCTGAAGCTGGGACCGCGCATCCTGCGCACCGAGACCGCCGGCCTTGCGGCGATCGCGATGTTGCAGGCGTTGTACGGGGACGTCTAAGTCGCCGAGCGGTCATCATCGACGCTGATGACGCCAGCGCCGTACTTATTTTTGCTTAGCGTTCATTGCGTCGAGGTGCGCCCGTGTCTGGGCCAGCGTGGGAAGGCCCATCGCCTCGCGTTGCGCTTCCGTCACCGCATTCGGATCCGTCGGTGCGATAGCCCACTTCCCAGTCGCCTTGTCCCGGCTGAACTGGGTTCCATACCACTGCGGCTTGCCAGCCTTTACCAGGATGCGGTCCCAAGCCTGCGCCGTGAGAACGCGCGCGTCTGCATTGGTGGGGTCCAGGCGTGACGCTGTCGTCGCCCACGCGAACGCCAGCTGCGTGTCTTCCACGGCATCACCGTGCTGGAAAATCAGCGCGGCGTTGAAGTAGTCAGACGCCGTGCGTATCTCGCCGGCGCGAAGCAAGCCCATTACTTTCTCCCGTCGCCCAGCGTCTCGCTGCGCGACCACCGCCCAATCGATGGAACCTGATCCTGGCGTCCGGTCAGCCTGGTCGTCGGCTTCGAGTTGGGCAAGCGTGGCATTGGACGTGATCGTCGCGGCAAGTACGGCGCATGGCGTAACCATGCATGCGAGCGAGAAAAGCAGCCCGTTCCATTTCAGTCTTCGCATATCCTGTTCCTTCCGTGTGAATGACGGCCCATCGCGCGAAAGCGCGCCCCTACATGTATCGTGATGCGACTAAGCAAACCCGTCCTGCGCACGCGCGACATTCGCGCCCCTCAATAAGCGCGCTCGCACGCTGAGCGTTAAAGCACCGCCGCGATTTTCGCCATCACTGCATCGGTCAACAACGGGACGGCATCGAGTGCCTTCAGGTTCTCTTCCAGCTGGTGCTTCTTGCTCGCGCCAAGGATTACCGTCGACACGTGCGGGTTCTTCAGGCACCACGCCAGCGCCAGGCGGGCGAGCGGGATGCCGAGTTCATCAGCGATCGGTGCGAGTGCACGCACGGTCTTTAACTGTGCGCCGCCGTTCTCGAGCAACGCATCGCGCAGCCACGCGTAATCCGGGTGGCCCAGGCGCGAATCATCGGGCACGCCATCGTTGTACTTGCCGGTGAGCAGCCCGGATGCCAGCGGCGACCAGATGGTCGTACCCATGCCGTGGTCACGATACAGCGGCGCGTACTCCTTTTCCACGCGATCACGGTGCAGCAGGTTGTACTGCGGCTGTTCCATCGAGGGTGCGACGAGATGGTGGTCGCGCGCGACGCGGCGGGCTTCTTCGATCAACTCGGCGGGCCACTCGCTCGTACCCCAGTAGAGCACCTTGCCCTGGCGCACCAGCGCATCCATGGCCCACACCGTTTCGACCACCGGAGTATCCGGATCGGGCCGGTGGCAGAAGTACAGATCAAGATAATCCACGCGCAGCCGCTCGAGCGCCTGGTGACAGGCATCGAACACGTGCTTACGGGAAAGGCCTCGCTGGGTGGGTTTCGGATCGGTGACCGCACCGAAATACACCTTGCTCGATACGCAATACGCATCACGCGGCAGGCGCAGGTCGGCGATCACGTCGCCCATCAGGCGTTCGGCGTCACCGGCGTTGTACGTCTCAGCGTTGTCGAAGAAGTTAATGCCGTTGTCGTAGGCCAGCGCGATCAATTCACGCGCATCCGAACGGCCAACCTGGCGGCCGAACGTGACCCACGCACCATACGACAGCGCCGACAGCTTGAGGCCGGTGGCGCCGAGGCGACGGTATTCCATGGTGGTCTCCTAAAGGACGAGGAACTGGATGACGTGCAGGACAATGGCGGCAAAGATACCCGCGATCAGGTCATCGAGCATGACACCGAGGCCGCCCTTCACCCGCCGGTCGAACCAGCTGATGGGCCAGGGCTTCCACACGTCGAACAGACGAAACAGTGCGAAGCCGAGCACGACGCACCACCACGCGGGGATAACGAGCGCGGGCAGTAACGCGATCCACTGGCCGACGAATTCATCCCACACGATGCTGCGGTGATCGGAGACGCCAATGATGCGGCCCGCCACGTTGCACGCCCACACACCAACGGCGAACGACACGGCGATGATGAGCAGCCAGATCCACGCCGGCAGCGAATGCAGCACAAGCCAGGGAAGTATCGCGGCAAGCGACCCGAAGGTGCCCTGCGCCTTCGGTGTGAGCCCGGAACCGAAGCCCGTGGCTAGCCAGCCGGCCGGCGTGGCCAGCAATTGGCGGCGGTGTTCGGCATCCAGCACGTACTTCGTGCTCATGCGAAGTGGTTCCAGCCCGCGCGCGCGGGCTTGTGCGCCTGCCCGGCGGCATCGACGACACGTACGGCCTCGCCTTCCACGATGCGACCTATGCGCGTCGCACCGCAGCCCAGGCGCGCCAGGTCAGCGGAGACCTCACCCGCCTTGTCGGCGGGCACGGTGAAACACAACTCGTAATCATCGCCGCCGGAAAGCGCGAAGTCGATGGCGTCCGCATCGTGGAAGTGCGTCATCATGGCGGACGAGCGCGGCAGCAACGCGGGATCGATTTCCGCGCCCACGCGGCTCTGCTTGCATATATGCCCCAGGTCGGCGACGAGCCCGTCGGATACGTCGATACAGGCGGTGGCGATACCACGCAGCGCCAAGCCGGCCGCGACGCGAGGGGTCGGGCGATTCAGCCGTTCGATCAGCGGCGCATATGGCGTGGCGTCCGCTTCGGCCAGGCAACGCAGGCCGGCGGCGGCATCACCCAGCGTGCCGGTCACCATCACCACATCACCCACCCGCGCACCGGAGCGCAGCAAGGCCTGCCCAGGCGTGGTGAAGCCATGCACGGTCACGGTCACGGTAAGCGGCCCGCGCGTCGTGTCGCCACCGATCAATGCCAGCCGGTACGGCGTGGCAAGTTCGGCAAAGCCACGCGCCAGCCCATCGATGAACGCCGCATCGGGCGATGGAAGCGTCAGCGCCAGCAACGCCCAGGCGGGCGTGGCGCTCATCGACGCCAGGTCGGAAAGGTTGACCGCGAGGGCCTTCCAACCGATGTCTGCAGGTGCGGTGCCCACGGGGAAATGGATACCCTCGACCAGGGTATCCACGGCGATCGCCAGTTCGCGACCGGCCGGCACGGAAACCACCGCGGCATCATCGCCGATGCCCACGGCGACATCATCGCGGTGGACATCGGTGTGCCGGCGGATCCGTTCAATCAGGTCGAATTCCATGCGTGCTCCCTCAGCGCGCAAGATTCGCGCAAGGCAATCAGGATCGCTTCTCGGCCGTACGCCAGTGCGTCGCGAGTTTGTCGAGAACGCCGTTCACATAGCTGTGGCCGTGATCGGCACCAAAACGCTTCGTGGCTTCCACGGCCTCGTTGATGACGACGCGGTACGGCACATCCGGGCGGTACTTCAGCTCGTAAGCGCCCATGCGCAGCGCGGAAAGCTCGATCGGATCGATCTGCGCCACGTCACGATCCACGAACGGACGAATCCCTTCGTCGAGTTCCTTCACGTGCTGGTCCACGCCACGGAGCAGGTCTTCGAAGTACTCAAGGTCAGCCACCTGCATATCCTGCTCGTGGCGGAACTGTTCGATGACGTTGCCCATCTTGGCACCGCCCACCTGCCAGGCGTAAAGCGCCTGCAGGGCACGGCGGCGGGCGCGCGAACGCGCGGCCAGGTCGATGCCGTGCGGAGGTGTGTTATTCATTTGCCGAGCTTCGTGTAGAGGTTGACCATTTCGATCGCGACCATGGCCGCGTCGGCGCCCTTGTTGCCCGCCTTGGTACCGGCACGCTCGATGGCCTGCTCGATGCTATCGGTGGTGAGCACGCCGAACGACACCGGCACGCCCGAAGCGTAGGCGGCCTGGCCCAGGCCCTTGGCGGCTTCGCCGGCCACGTAATCGAAATGCGGGGTGGAACCGCGGATGACCGCGCCGAGGCCGATCACGGCGGCGTACTTGCCCGAGGCGGCAACCTTGTAAGCGGCCTGGGCGATTTCCCATGCGCCAGGCACGCGGATCAGGTCGATCGCATCGTCCTTCACGCCATGGCGAACCAGCGCATCACGGGCGCCTTCCACCAGCGGTTCGACGACAAACGCGTTGAAACGGCCGGCGACGATGGCGAAACGGCCCTTGGGGGTGGCGAAATCGCCTTCGATGATCTTCATGGGTAGGGTGTCCTGTAGGCGGGTGGCCGCCGGGCGGCCGGATATTTTACGGGGTTTTGGGGCGCGGGTGGCCGCTGAAAGCCAGGCGGGCACGGCCGCCTGCCACATCGAGCTGCCCGTGGATGCCGAAAGGCAGGGTGAACTTGGCAGGGCCATGGCCGAACGGCAGGCCGCGAACCAGCGGAATTCCCGCCGCCGCGCCAATCCGTTCGAAGGCCACCGGGAGGTCGTAGCCATTGTCGTACTCGGCCACGCGGCAGCTGGTGAAGTCACCGATCAGCAGGGCCTTTTGCCTGCCAAGCACCCCGGCGTGGAGAAGGTGGTACAGCATGCGCTCCACTCGGTACGGGGGCTCGGCGATGTCCTCGATGAACAGGATGCCGCCCTCGATCCGCGGGAAGTATTCAGAACCGACCAGACCCGAAAGCATGGCCAGGTTGCCGCCCCAGATCGTGCCTTCCACGGCCAGCTCAGCGGTATCGGGGGTATCCCAGGAGGCCCTGCCCTCGCCGCTTGCCAGCGTTGCCCAGAAGTGATCCCAGGTCAGCGCGTCCAGCTCGGGGGCTCCAAAGTCCGGGCCCAGCATGGGGCCGCCCAGCGTCGGCAGGCCACTGCGGGCCAGCAAGGCACACTGCAGGGCCGTGAAATCGCTATGGCCCACCAGCGGCAGCGGCGTGCCGCCCAGCCGGGCGCGCAGCGCGTCGTAATCCAGCAACGGCAGGATCGGGTGTGCCCCGTAACCGCCGCGGATCGCCAGAGCGATATCGGGCAGCGGCTGGCCCGGATCGGCCAGTGCATTGATGTCGGCGGCGCGCTGGGCGTCGGTTCCGGCGAAGCGCAGCTCCCGGCGCTTCAGCACATCCTTGGCGTGCACGCGGTGGCCCGCCGCCTCGAGGCGTTCGATGCCGATGCGCATGGCTTCAGGGTTGTGGGGGTAACCGGCGGGGGCGATCAGGCGGATATCGTAGGTATCAGGCATGGGCTCAGGTTTAGCTGTCCTGCTCCACCACTTCAAGGCCGAAGCCTGAAATGCCCACGAACCTGCGCGGTGTACCGATGACGCGCAGCCGCTTTACACCCAGGTCGGCCAGGATCTGCGCGCCCAAGCCAAGCTGGCGCCATTCCTGGTCATCCTTCGGCGCAGGCATCGGCACGGCATCGCCGCGCAAACGCGCCAGCAAGGCTTCGGGCGTATCCGCGCCGGAGAGCACCAGCATCACGCCACGGTCCTCATCGGCGATGCGGCGCAGGGCTTCGGTCACGGTCTGGCCAAGATCATCGCGCTTGAGGTGCAGCACATCGGAAAGCGTGTTGCGCACATGCACACGCGTCAGCACCGGGTCACCATCGGCGATGGTGCCGCGCGACAGGGCGAAGTGCAGGCCACTGCGAATGGCATCGCGATACGCCACCAGGTGGAATGGGCCAAATTCCGTCTCGACGTCGTCCTCGAAGACGCGCTCCACCGTTTTCTCCGTTTCCAGGCGGTAACGGATCAGGTCGGCGATCGTACCGATCTTGAGCCCGTGCTTTGCCGCGAAAACTTCCAGCTCGGGGCGACGTGCCATCGAACCATCGTCGTGCAGCACTTCGATGATCACCGCGGACGGATCGAGCCCTGCCATGGCAGCCAGGTCACAGCCCGCCTCGGTATGCCCCGCGCGGGTGAGCACGCCACCCGGCTGGGCGGTCAGCGGAAAGACGTGCCCGGGCATGGTGATATCCGCCGGCTTGGCATCCTTCGCTACGGCCGCCTGCACCGTACGGGCGCGATCGTGGGCGGAAATGCCGGTGGTGACGCCTTCCGCGGCTTCGATCGAGACCGTGAAGTTGGTGTGGTAAGGCGAGTTGTTGTCCGTGACCATCGGCTTCAGGCCGAGCTGCCGCGTGCGCTGCTCCGTAAGCGTCAGGCACATCAGGCCGCGCGCTTCGCGGACCATGAAGTTCACGTCTTCGGGCCGCACCTTCTCGGCGGCCATGACGATATCGCCTTCGTTTTCGCGGTCTTCGTCATCCAGGATGATGACCATGCGGCCGTTGCGCAGGTCCTCGAGGATCTCGGGGATGGTATGGAATGCCATGCGTATGCGTCCGGTCAGGCGAAGCCGTGTTCTTTGAGGAAGCCTTCGTCGAGACGAGGTGCGCCACCGCTGGAGAGCAGGCGCTCCACGTAACGCGCCACGACGTCGACCTCGATGTTCACGGTATCGCCGGGGCGGCGGGCCGAGAACGTCGTGTGTTCCACCGTGTGGGGGATCAGGTTCACCCCGAAGCGCGTGCCGTCCACTTCGTTCACGGTCAGGCTGGTGCCATCGATGCACACCGAGCCCTTGTGGGCGATGTAGCGGGCAAGATCGCGTGGCACTTCGAACGTCCAGCGCAGCGAACGGCCATCGGGTACGACCGACACCACCTTGCCGGTACCATCGACGTGGCCGGAGACCAGGTGGCCGCCCAGGCGATCCGCCAGGCGAAGCGCCTTTTCCAGGTTCACCTTGTCGCCGGCCTTGTGCTTGCCGAGCGAGGTCATGGCCAGGGTCTCATTCGAGACATCCGCGGCGAAACTGTGGCTGTCGAACTCGATGACGGTGAGGCATACGCCGGACACGGCAATGCTGTCGCCCAGGGCGACATCGGCCATGTCGAGGGTGGTGGTATCGACCACGAGGCGCACGTCACCGCCACGCGGCTCGATCCGCGCGATGCGGCCAACGGCCTGGATGATGCCGGTGAACATGTCAGTGGCCCCCTGCGAGGGTTGCCGCGACGGAACGCTGGGTTTTCATGAAACGTTTCCCGCTAGGTTGGCGAAAAACGCCCCAAGGCGCATGGCGCCACGCGCCCGTGAGCGGGCGCGCGGTGCCGTCTTCTTTCATCCGGACTATGACCGTCGGCTCCGGCATCTGACCGGATCTGCTGACCTCCCGGCGGGTGCCGGGAGCGCTCGCGGGCTCGTTTCCCGAAGGAAACCTACCGCCGGTGGGGAGTTTCACCCCGCCCTGAAGACGCTTGAATATGGTGCGGAGCATAACATGGGGGCCGCCATGGCCCATGCAAGCCCGTTCCTACAGGACCTGGTCCATGACCCAGCTGGTGCGGGCGGCGGTCTCTCCCGTCGAGGGGCATTCGCCCCGCCCCAGCAAGGCACCGACCACCGTGGCGATCAGCGGCTGCTGGATGTGTGCCGGGTTTTCGATGGAAAGGTTGTCGACCTTGCCATCGGTTTCCACGCGGATGGGGCCGTCGCCGAAGGTGGCGAACACCAACCGGCCACGGTCGCCGGTGATTTCCACGCGATCCTCGCGGCGATCGGCCGCGAAATTCCAAAGGCCGGTACCCACCACACCGTTGCCGAAAGCAAAGGCCATGGCCACGGCATCCTCGGCGGGGTAAGCGCCAAGCTGGTTGCGCGCCATGCCGCGCACGTCGGTCATCGGGCCAAGCAGGAAATCCAGGATATCCAGCGTGTGGCTGCCTATGTCGACAAAAATGCCGCCCCCGGACAGTTCGGGGCGCACCCGCCAGGGCAGGTTCGCCGGGTCCTGGTACTGCGCTTCGAAAGGATGGTGCAACACGACGTTGACGAAGCGCGGCGTCCCGATCACACCATCGCGCAGCAGCTGGGCAATGGTGGTGAAACGAGGCAGGGCGCGGCGGTAGTAGGCGACGAACACCGGTACGTTGGCCGCCCTGCCCGCTTCGACGATATCAAGGCACTCACGGTGGTTCATCGCCATGGGCTTTTCGATGTACACCGGCTTGCCCGCGGCCATGGCTTGCAGGGCATACGCACGATGGGTCGATGGCGGTGTCGCGATGTACACGGCATCGACTTCGGCATCGGCGATGAGCTGGCCGGCATCGTCGTACCAGCGGGGGACGCCATGGCGCTCTGCGTAATCACGCGCCTTCGCTCCATCACGGCGCATGACCGCGACAAGCGACGAACCAGGCACCTTCGAAAAGGCCGGCCCGCTTTTCATTTCGGTGACCGCGCCGCAGCCAATGATGCCCCAGCGCACGGTGTTCATGCGGCGGGGCGCATCAGCAGGCGGGTGTCATCGCCCACCTGGCGGCGGTCGATCGTATCCAGCTTCCAGCGCGAGGCCATGTCGTCCAGCGGTGGCAGGTGCAACATGGGCCGCGCGGTGTGGCCGAGCAACACAGGTGCGATGTAGACCAGCAGTTCATCAGCCAGGCCTTCGGCCAGCAACGCGCCACAAAGCACGGGGCCTGCCTCTACGTGCACCTCGTTCACATCATGCTGCGCCAGCCAGTGCAACGCGGCACGCAGGTCGAGGCCCTTGCCTTCGTCCGTACGGATCGCCGCGCGGCGCACATCCTGCAGGTGTGCTGGCACGCTGGCACCCTCCGCATGCAGCAGCACCGTGGGCGCGTTGCCGTCGAGCACGTTGAACCCCGCCGGCGTGCGCAGGTGCGTATCGAGCACGGCGCGCAACGGTGGCACGAACGCTTCGCCTTCCGGCAGGCGCGCGGTCAGCCGCGGATCATCGGCAAGCACGGTACCGCTGCCGGAAAGGATGGCCGAGGCACGGGCGCGCCAGCGCTGAACATCGGCGCGCGCGGCCTCGCCGGTAATCCACTTCGACGAACCATCGGCGAGCGCCGTACGCCCATCCAGGCTCATCGCCAGTTTCACGCGTACCCACGGGCGGCCGCGCTGGATACGGCTGAAAAAACCAATATTGAGTTCATGCGCCGCATCGCGCATCAGGCCGATCTGCACGCCGATCCCGGCCGCGCGAATCTTCTCGATGCCCTTGCCATCCACCTGGGTGAACGGATCCTCATGGGCGATGACGACGCGACCGACGCCCGCGGCGATCAATGCATCCGCGCACGGCGGCGTGCGGCCATGATGGGCACAGGGCTCGAGGGTGACGTAGGCGGTCGCACCGCGCGCGGCTTCACCGGCCTCGCGCAGGGCGAACACTTCCGCGTGCGGCTCACCGGCCTTGGGATGCCAGCCGGTACCCAGTACCGTCTCGCCGCGCGCGATGACGCAGCCGACGCGCGGGTTGGGCTGGGTGGTGTACATGCCGCGCTCGGCGAGACGCAGCGCATGGGCCATGTGGACATGGTCCATGGCCGGAAAGAACGGACGGGTCATCAGCTCTTGCGTCCGCGCCGGGCAGCTTCAAGCAGCGGCAGCTGCAGGCCTTCCAGCGAAGGGAGATCGCGTTCGAGCTTCTCGATCTCCTCGCGGAACGCATGCACGTCCTCGAACCGGCGATATACCGACGCGAAGCGCACGTAGGCGACCTGGTCCAGGGCCTTGAGCTCGCGCATGACCAGTTCGCCGACCTGGCGCGAAGGCACTTCGCGTTCGCCGCTGCGGCGCAGGTCATTGATGACGGCGCGCGTCGCGGCATCCACCGCATCGCTCGCCACCGGGCGCTTCTGCAGCGCGCGCTCGAAACTGACACGCAACTTGTGCTCGTCGAAAGGCTCACGGCGATCGCCGGATTTCACGATCGCCGGGAGCTTCAGCTCCGCCGTTTCAAAGGTATTGAAGCGCTCACCGCACTGCGGACACTCGCGCCGCCGACGCACCGTGCCACCGTCTTCGGTGAGACGGGAATCGATGACGCGGGTGTCTTCATGCTGGCAGAACGGACAATGCATGGATCAGCCGTACACCGGGAACTGCTTGCACTGCGCCGTGACCTTTTCGCGCACGGCCTTGATGACCGCGTCATCGTTCGGCGCATCGAGTACGTCGCAGATCCAGTTGGCCAGGTCGATCGTTTCCGCTTCCTTGTAGCCACGGGTGGTGATCGCCGGCGTACCCACGCGCAGGCCCGACGTGATGAACGGCGAACGCGGGTCGTTCGGCACGGCGTTCTTGTTCACGGTGATGTGCGCCTTGCCCAGCGCCGCTTCCGCGTCCTTGCCGGTGGCGTCGCGGCCGATCAGGTCGATCAGCATCAGGTGGTTTTCGGTACCGCCAGAAACCACCTTGTAACCGCGGGAGATCAGCGTCTTCGCCATGGCCTTGGCGTTGGCCACGACCTGCTTCTGGTACTCGGTGAACGACGGTTCGAGGGCTTCCTTGAAGGCGACCGCCTTGGCGGCGATCACGTGCATGAGCGGGCCGCCCTGGATACCCGGGAACACCACCGATTGCAGCTTCTTCTCGAGTTCTTCGCCGAGGCCCTTGGCCACGATGATGCCGCCACGCGGGCCGCGCAGGGTCTTGTGCGTGGTGGAGGTCACGACGTGGGCGTGCGGCACCGGGTTCGGGTAGACACCCGCGGCGACGAGGCCTGCGATGTGGGCCATGTCGACGAACAGGTACGCACCGACCTTGTCGGCGATCTCACGGAACTTCGCCCAGTCGAGGACCTGCGAGTAGGCCGAGAAACCGGCGACGATCATCTTCGGCTTGTGCTCCACGGCGAGCTTCTCGATCTCGTCGTAGTTGACCAGGCCGGTGTCCGGATCGATGCCGTACTGCACGGCGTTGAAGATCTTGCCCGAGAGGTTGACCTTGGCGCCGTGGGTAAGGTGGCCGCCGTGGGCCAGGCTCATGCCCAGGATCGTGTCGCCCGGATTCAGCAGCGCGAAGTACACGGCCTGGTTGGCCTGCGAACCCGAGTGCGGCTGCACGTTGGCGTAATCCGCCCCGAACAGCTTCTTGAGGCGCTCGATGGCCAGCTTTTCGGCCACGTCCACGTACTCGCAGCCACCGTAGTAACGCTTGCCGGGGTAACCCTCGGCGTACTTGTTGGTGAGCGTGGAGCCCTGGGCTTCCATCACGCGCGGGCTGGCGTAGTTCTCGGAGGCGATCAGTTCGACGTGATCTTCCTGGCGGCGCGACTCGTTGGCGATGGCCTGGGCGAGTTCGTCGTCGTAGCCGGCGATCGTTGCATCCTTCGGGAACATCTCAACCTCGTTGTAGGGATGGGGGACGGAGACTTGAAAGTGTAACGCCCGGGGGGTGGGCAGGCCACTAGGCCGCGCAGACTCAAGGGTTTACCGACAAAACGTGTAGGCGAATACCTCGAATTTCATCCGCAGCCCCCTACCCGGACCTGACTGCCCTAGACTCGGCCACGGGCACCCCGCCCATCCCCATGAATTGCAAAAGGATTTGCCATGAAACGCGTTCTATTGGCGCTAGCCGCCGCTTTGCCCCTGGCTGCCCTGGCCGCACCGCCGCCGACCCTGGATATCCACTTCGTGCTGCACAGGGACGTGCAGATGAACGCCCGCGATTTCGTGTCCGAGCATGTGAGCGCGTGGCTGGGCCACATGCGTACCGACGTGCTGCCGGGCCAGGACATCCAGATCCACGTGCATCGCGAGCTGGAGGGGCTTGAGCTCACGCCCTACGGCTTTACCGGGGTCCTGGCGGAGTGGAAGCGCCTGGCAGGCCCGGTGGCCGATCGCTTTGGCGAGGATACGCGGGCGGTCCGCCTTGTACTCGTGACCCAGGGCTCCCCGGACGGCGGCAGTGCGCTCGGCATCTCCAACCAGGGCGGGCGGTTCGCGGTGGCCAGCGTACGTGCGTCGACTACCGTGGCCCATGAACTGGGCCACACCCTGGGCGCCACCCACGAGGACAAGGAAAGCTGGGCATTCTGCGATACCAACATGGCCGACCCCCAGTTTGGGCGCTGGCCATGTGAGGTGTATTCGTCGGCCAACCAGAAACGAATCCGCCGTTACATGGAGACAGGCCTGTTCTGGTAACCAGGCCCTGCGCGGGTGAATCAGTCGACGACCGGCTCGCCCGCCACGCGCCGCTCCGCGCGCGGCCGCCCCGGGCCCAGGTGGTAAGCCTCCTGGATCCGGCGGCGGTTCGCCGCGGAATACGCATAGCAGTTCCCAAGGAAGGGAGAAGGCACGGCCGCCATGTTGGTATGGCACCACCACCAGCCTGTGTAGCGCACCTCGGCATCCTCGTGGCGCGCGCCCAGCAGGTGGCCCAGTTCATGGGCCACCACGCTCCACGGGCCGCCGACCGAAGCGACCGCCTCGGCACCCTCGTGATAGGCCTTGCCCGCGGCGAACGGCCCGAGGTTATCGGGCACCAGCAGGATGAACTTGTTGCGGTAGTTGCCGTTCAGCGGCAAGCCGTAGCGGCGGGCGTGCACGCGCAGGGCGAACACGAAATCAGTGAGTACCCCTGCATGACCCTGGGGAATATCGGTAATGCCGGGCAACGCCGAAAGGTAGGTGATGCGAATCGGCTCGCCCGGCAACACCTGGCGAAGTTCATCGAGCCACCACGCGACATACCCCTCATGGATACGGGCCGCCAGGCCTTCGCGCGCCGGCGGCCGGTCATCGTCCAGCCACTCATGAAACAGCAGCGGGTCGTCCCCATCACTGTTCAGCTCGGGCCGCACCAGGCCATCGTGCAGGAAGATGAACACGCGCAAGGGCGAAACATCGCCCGTATCGTCCAGGGCGATCTCGTCCTCGCCGGTCACATGGATGAACGGCGATCCGGGATCGGGCGGTGGCGTGGCAAGCGCCCCGGGGCAGGTGGCCAGGAAGGCAAGGAGGGTGGTTGCGGCGCGGTGGCGGATAGCCATGTCACGAATCCTTTCGTGCGGAAGGGGCGCCGACTATAGCCACCCGGGGCACCCCTGGACCGAACCCTGACAGCGTTGGCGCCCTTCGCCTACAGCGATTCGCGCCATATCCCGAGGGAGGCACGGCCTTCGTCACCGATGCCCGCTATAATAGGGGTTTGCCCAGCGGCAGCCCTTCGGCTTCCGGGGCCCGGCTTTCCTTACGGAGCGTCCATGCAATACATCTACACCATGAACGGGGTGAGCAAGATCGTCCCCCCGAAGCGCCAGATCATCAAGGACATCTCGCTGTCGTTCTTCCCGGGCGCCAAGATCGGCCTGCTGGGCCTGAATGGCGCGGGTAAGTCCACGGTGCTGAAGATCATGGCCGGCGTCGACAAGGACTTCCAGGGCGAAGCCCGCGCCAACCCGGGGACGAAGATCGGCTACCTGGCCCAGGAGCCGGATCTCGACCCGGAGAAGACCGTCCGCGAGGCGGTGGAAGAAGGTGTTTCCGAGGTGCTGGACGCCCAGAAGCGCCTGGAAGAGGTCTATGCTGCCTACGCCGAGGACGGTGCCGATTTCGACGCGCTCGCCAAGGAACAGGAAAAGCTGGAAGGCATCCTGGCCGCCAACGACGCGCACGCCCTGGAGCGCCAGCTTGAAGTGGCCGCCGATGCGCTGCGCCTGCCGCCGTGGGACGCAAAGATCGGCCCCCTCTCCGGTGGTGAAAAGCGCCGCGTGGCGCTGTGCCGCCTGCTGCTTTCCAAGCCAGACATGCTCCTGCTCGACGAGCCCACCAACCATCTCGATGCCGAATCGGTCGACTGGCTGGAAACGTTCCTGCACGACTACCCGGGCACCGTCGTGGCGGTCACCCATGATCGCTACTTCCTCGACAACGCCGCGGAGTGGATCCTCGAGCTCGATCGCGGCCGCGGCATTCCCTGGAAGGGCAATTACACCGAGTGGCTGGAGCAGAAGGACGAGCGCCTGAAGCAGGAAGCCAACCAGGAAAAGTCGCGCCAGAAGGCTATCCAGAAGGAACTGGAGTGGGTGCGTTCGGCCGCCAAGGGCCGCCAGTCGAAGGGCAAGGCACGCCTCAATCGCTTTGAAGAGCTGAACTCGGTCGAGTACCAGCGCCGCAACGAAACGAATGAAATCTTCATTCCGCCGGGCGAGCGCCTGGGCCAGGAAGTGATCGAGTTCAAGAACGTCACCAAGTCGTTCGGTGACCGCGTGCTGATCGAAGACCTGTCGTTCAAGATCCCGGGCGGCGCCATCGTTGGCGTCATCGGTCCGAACGGTGCCGGCAAGTCCACGCTCATGAAGATGATCATGGGCAAGGAAACGCCGGATTCGGGTGAAGTGAAGCTGGGCCACACGGTCAAGCTGGCCTACGTCGACCAGTCCCGCGATGCGCTCGATCCGGCCAACAACGTGTGGCAGGAAGTGTCGGGCGGTTCGGACATCCTTACCATCGGCAACTTCGAGATCCAGTCGCGTGCCTACATCGGCCGCTTCAACTTCAAGGGCACCGACCAGCAGAAGATCGTCGGTTCGTTGTCCGGTGGTGAGCGCGGTCGCCTGCACATGGCCAAGACCCTGCTCCAGGGTGGCAACGTGCTGCTTCTCGACGAACCCTCGAACGATCTTGACGTCGAAACGCTGCGCGCCCTCGAAGACGCGCTGCTCGAATTCCCCGGCTGCGCCGTGGTCATCTCGCATGACCGCTGGTTCCTGGACCGCATCGCCACGCACATCATCGCGTTCGAAGGCGATTCGCACGTCGAGTTCTTCCCGGGTAACTACAACGAGTACGAAGCCGACAAGAAGCGCCGCCTTGGCGACGATGCCGGCCCGAAGCGCGTTAAGTACAAGAAGCTGGTCTGACCCTGTGCCGGCCCCGCCTGGGTGGGCCGGCCGTATCCTGTAGGAGCGCGCTTGCGCGCGATGGGGCCTGCCGTTGGGCGGGACAAAAAAAAGCATCGCGCGCAAGCGCGCTCCTACATTTGCTTATTGGAGCCCTCCTGTGAACTTCATGACCTCGCTGAAGGACGCCTGGCGCCGCAACGACTCCCTCGTATGCGTGGGCCTGGATCCGGAGCCGGGCCGGCTGCCCGCCGGGCTGGTGGGCGAGGAAGGCATCTTTGCCTTCTGTCGTGACATCGTCGATGCCACCGCGGGCCTGGTCTGTGCATTCAAGCCGCAGATTGCCCACTTCGCGGCGCAACGCGCGGAAGGGGCGCTCGAACGGCTGATCAAGCATATCCACGACAGGCATCCGGGGATCCCGGTCATCCTTGACGCCAAGCGTGGCGACATCGGATCGACGGCCCAGCACTACCGTACCGAGGCGTTTGATCGCTACGACGCGGATGCGGTCACCCTCAACCCGTACCTGGGCAAGGATTCAATCGATCCTTTCCTTGAGCGCGCCGACAAAGGCGTGATCCTCCTCTGCCGCACCTCCAACCCCGGCGGGGCGGATTTCCAGGCACTGGATTGCGGCGGCCTGCCGCTTTACCTGCGCGTCGCGGAGACCATCGCCAGGGATTGGAACGGAAACGGCAATTGCGCCCTGGTAACGGGCGCCACCTGGCCAGAAGAACTAGGTCGCGTGCGTTCCATTGTGGGTAACATGCCATTGCTGGTCCCCGGCATCGGCGCCCAGGGCGGTGACGTCGGGGCGGTCATGCAGCATGGCCAGACGGACGACGGCACGGGCCTGATGATTTCTTCGTCTCGCGCCATCCTCTACGCTAGCAGTGGAAAGGACTTCGCGGACGTAGCACATCGGACGGCCGATGAAATGAGAAAATCGGTCAACTCGTTTCGCCGAAAGGCTTAAAAACGAAAAGCAGTCGTAAATTGCACGACTTGGCAACTGTCAAGGGCTTACGCTCCCGGCTCGGGCTATCAACAATACCGGGTCATTTGCGCCGTAAAAGCGTTCCTCCGGAGTTGTTATGCCACTCACCAACCGAGGTTTTTCTCAACGTCTGCATGTCGCGCTGGACATGGCTGGCGTAAAGAAAGGCCGCGGCCGCATTACCCAGCTGGCCGATCTGTTCGATGTCAGCCGGGAAACGGCACGTAAGTGGCTCAGCGATCTCGGCTTGCCCGAGCTCGAACGCCAGATCGATATGGCCGTCCGCTTCGGCGTGAACTTCGAATGGCTCGCCACAGGCCGTGGTTCGCCGAGCGGCGCGACCGGCGTCAAGGAAAGCCCGGCACTGTATCGCGCCGATTCGCGCGAGCAGCTTCGCCTGGTTGGCCTAGTGAGCCGCCTGCCCAAGGAACGCCGCAAGGCCCTCCTGGTGCTCGTCGAAGCGCTCGCCGAAGCCGAATAACCAGCGCGTCGTAGGAGCCCACCCTGTGGGCGACATCTTTCGCAGCAACCGCAACAGGACCTGATCGGTTTTTTGCGAACAGCAGCTCCCGCAAGTCGGGCGCCAACCGCGATCGCGGACGTAAACCTCAGTCGTCCCCGATATCCATCCCCGGGAACAGCACCTCGGTAAACCCGAACTTCGTGAAGTCCGTGATCCGCGACGGGTATAGCCGCCCAATCAGATGATCGCATTCGTGCTGCACCACCCGCGCATGGAACCCCTCGGCGGTCCGATCGATGGGGCCGCCCTTCGGGTCAATGCCCTGGTAGCGGATCAATGAGTAGCGATTGACGGCGCCACGCAAGCCCGGGACCGAAAGGCAGCCCTCCCACCCCTCTTCCATATCCTGCGACAACGGCGTGATCACCGGATTGAGCAGGATGGTCTGCGGCACGGGGGGTGCGTCCGGGTAGCGCTCGCTGCTGTCGAACCCGAAGATCACCAATTGCAGATCCACGCCGATCTGCGGCGCAGCCAGGCCCACGCCACCGGCATGGTGCATGGTGTCGAACATGTCGGCGATCAGCTCCTCAAGCTCCTCCGAACCGACCATGGTGTCGGGAACCGGGGGGGCGATGCGCAACAGGCGCTCATCGCCCATTTTCAGGATCTCGCGAATCATCGGCGGGCCGCAGGGAGTGGGGTGGGCCCCCAGCATGGCGTGAGCGGGCCGCTGGCTCAAGCGGCGCAAAACCATTCGACCAATGGCTAATACGTACGGGTGCCGTCACGCATTGACCCCCAACGGCTTGGGGGTGACCCTTGTGGCAACCGCAAGGGGAGCCAAGAAGACCATGCATAGCGCCATTCCCAAACCCAGTCCCGCAGGAAAGATCCTGTGGGCCGCCATCGCCATCGTCGGTGCCTGGTGCCTGGGCGTCATCGCCCTGCGCCGCGGCGAACCCATCAACGCCATCTGGCTCGTGACCGCCTCCATTGCGGTATTCCTTATTGGCTACCGGTTCTACAGCCGGCTCATCGCCAACCGGGTGCTCCAGCTCGACCCGAGCCGGGCGACCCCCTCGGTGCTCCGTAACGACGGCCTCGACTATGTGCCGACCGACAAGTGGGTCGTGTTCGGCCACCACTTCGCCGCCATCGCTGGTGCCGGCCCCCTGGTTGGCCCGGTCCTCGCGGCGCAGATGGGCTACCTGCCCGGCATGCTGTGGATCCTGGTGGGCGTGGTGTTCGCCGGTGCGGTGCAGGATTTCATGATCCTGGGCCTCTCCCTTCGCCGCGATGGCCGCTCGCTTGGCCACATGCTCCGTGAGGAGCTGGGCGAAGTGCCCGGCGTCATCGCCATGGTCGGCGTACTCGTGCTGATGATGATCGTGCTCGCCGTCCTGGCGCTGGTGGTGGTCAAGGCGCTCACCCACAGCCCATGGGGCACCTTCACCGTGGCCGCGACCATCCCCATCGCCCTGCTCATGGGCGTATACCTGCGCTACATCCGCCCTGGCCGCATCCTCGAGGTCTCCATCATCGGCCTCATCCTGCTGCTCGCGTCGATCTGGTACGGCAAGACGGTGAACGATACGCCCGCACTCGCGGCGCTGTTCGATTACGACGCGAAGGCCCTGGCCTGGTGGCTGATCGGCTACGGCTTCTTTGCCTCCGTGTTGCCGGTGTGGCTGTTGCTGGCGCCGCGCGATTACCTGTCCACGTTCCTGAAGATCGGCACCATCGCCCTGCTCGCCCTGGCCATCTTCCTGGCCGCACCGACGCTGCAGATGCCTGCCGTCACGCGCTTCATCGATGGGTCGGGCCCGGTCTTCCAGGGCAACCTGTTCCCCTTCCTGTTCATCACGATCGCCTGCGGCGCCGTCTCCGGCTGGCACTCGATCATCGCCTCGGGTACCACGCCGAAACTGCTGGCCAACGAAGGCGAGGCCCGCATGGTCGGCTACGGCGGCATGCTGATGGAGGCATTCGTCGCCATCATGGCGCTGATCGCGGCCTCCTCGCTGCACCCGGGCGTGTATTTCGCCATGAATTCGCCGGGCGCCCTGGTGGGCACCACGGTGCAGGATGCGGCAGCCGCCATCAGCAACTGGGGCTTTATCGTTACCCCGGCCGAGCTGACCGATACCGCCAGGAACATCGGTGAATCGACCATCCTGGGGCGCGCCGGTGGTGCCCCCACCCTTGCGGTCGGCATGGCCCAGCTCCTGCACGGCATCATGCCGGGCGAAGGCATGATGGCCCTGTGGTACCACTACGCCATCCTGTTCGAAGCACTCTTCATCCTGACCACGGTCGATGCGGGCACGCGTGTCGGCCGCTTCATGATCCAGGAACTCGCGGGCATGGCGTATGCGCCGCTCAAGCACACCGACTCCTGGGTCAGTAATGTCCTGGCAACCGTGATCTGCGTGGGCCTGT
Organism: Luteibacter aegosomatissinici; assembly: GCF_023078495.1. Taxonomy (NCBI): domain Bacteria; kingdom Pseudomonadati; phylum Pseudomonadota; class Gammaproteobacteria; order Lysobacterales; family Rhodanobacteraceae; genus Luteibacter; species Luteibacter aegosomatissinici. Next base: position 3,948,020 of record NZ_CP095742.1, read on the forward strand.
GGGGTTACTTCCTGTACCAGGGCGCCGTCGATCCGCTGGGTGGCATCAACACGCTGTGGCCACTGTTTGGCATCGCCAACCAGATGCTGGCCGCCATCGCCCTCATGCTCGCTACCGTCGTGGTGGTGAAGCTCAAGCGCGAACGCTATGTCCTGGTGCCAGCGGTACCCGCCGCGTGGCTGGTCATCTGTACGCTGACCGCCGGCTGGCAGAAGTTGTTCGATGCGAAGATCAGCTTCACGGCTGCCGCGAACAAGTACGCCGAAGCAGCTGCCGCCGGCAAGCTGTTGCCCCCCGCGAAGACCGTGGACGAGATGCAGCGGATCATCACCAACAACCGCGTGGACATGGCCCTCACCGCCCTGTTCATGCTGCTGGTGCTCACGATGCTGTTCTTCTCGCTGCGCGCCATCGCCAGAGCATGGCGTGCCAACCACGCGACGGCCCATGAAGAACCCTATGTCGCGCTTTCCAGCGTGACCCAGTAAGGAGCACGGCAATGGAGACGTATACCCCCTCGTCGCCGCGTTCGCTGTGGAAGTGGGCGGTTCAGACCGCCCGCCTCTGCTGCGGCGTGCCCGATTACGATGTGTACGTAAAGCACCTGCGCGAACACCACCCCGAACGCCCGGTGCCCAGTTACGGTGAGTTCTTCAGGGAGCGCCAGGAAGCGCGTTACCGTGGCACCGGTGGCCGTTGTTGCTGAGGCGGTCCTGCACAAACCAACGAGGGCCGGCGAACGCCGGCCCTTTCTTTATCGGCGGCCCTTGCGCATATTGCTGCGCGAATCCTCGATCATCCCGCGCATCGCGGCGGCGGCCTCATTGGGGCGTCGGCGGCGGATGGCTTCGTACACCGCGCGATGGTTGGGCAGCGAATACTTGAAGTTCTTGGCGGTGCGCGCCGACATGACGAAGAATGTCGCGAGCGCCGTTTCGATCACCGAAAACAGCGAACTCAGTAACTCGTTATTCGTGGCAGCCAGGACCGCTTCGTGGAAACGCAGGTCGGCCTCGGCCCAGGCGTCCAGGTCGACCGCATCCTCCATCGCATCCAGCGCTTCGCCAATGGCCTGCAGCTGCGCGCTATCACGCCGGCGGGCGGCCGACATACACGCGGCGGGCTCGATGATCTCGCGCATCTCGACCAGCTTGCCGACGAAATCGTCCGTGGGCATGGCGTCGCAGCGCCAGGTAAGTACATCGGGATCGAGATGATTCCAGAAGCGCGAATCGCGCACACGCATGCCGGTCTTCTGGCGCGTTTCGATCAGGCCCTTCGCGGCGAGTACCTTCAGCGCCTCACGCAGGATCGTGCGGCTGACGTCCATCTGCTGGGCCAACTGTGCCTCGCCTGGCAGCGAATCGCCTGGACCAAGCTCGCCACTCACGATGGCGCTGCCGATCTCTTCGACGACCCGCCCGTGCAGGCTTCGTGAATTTGCCATCTTCGGTGCCATCGCCCCTTCCCCCGCCGCCACAGGCTCGCCATGCTAGCGATATTCCCGTCGACAGCATTGACGCAGCGCAGCTTGTCAATTGTCGGACAAATATGCTCTCGTCTACAGGTCATCACAGTGGGAGCGGAAGATGGGCAAGGTTCTGGCCGTTTCGATAGCGGCGATTCTGCTTGGTAGCGCGGCGGCGGCCTCGGCCGGCGATGCGACGAAGGCCTCCTTCGGCAATACGCCGGACGGAAAGGATGTCACCATCGTTACGCTCACCAACGGCAAGGGCATGACGGCGAAAGTGATCTCGCTTGGCGCGGCCCTTTATGCGCTGGACGTGCCCGACCGCAACGGCAAGCCGGGCGATATCGTGCTTGGCTACCCGGATCTCAAAGGCACCTTCGCCAAGCCACAGTATTTCGGCGATACGGTGGGCCGTTATGCCAACCGCATCGCGAAGGGCAAGTTCAAACTCGATGGCAAGGACTACACCGTCCCGGTGAACGACGGCCCGAACTCGCTGCATGGCGGCAAGCTGGGCTTCGATAAGGTCGTATGGACCGTCGACAAGGTGGAGTCAGGCGCCAATCCCAGCGTGACGATGACCTATGTCAGCCCCGACGGGGACCAGGGTTACCCCGGCCAGCTCACGGCCACCGCGAAGTACTCGATCAACGACAAGAACGAACTGACGATCGAGTACACCGCAACGACTGACAAACCCACGATCGTCAACATCACGAACCACACCTACTGGAACCTGGCCGGTGAAGGCTCGGGTAGCGTGGAAGACCAGAAGCTGATGATCGCCGGTGATTCCTATCTGCCAACCGATGCCACCGCCATTCCTACCGGCGAAGTGCGCAGCGTGGCGGGCACGTATTTCGACTTCCGCAAGGCCAAGCCCATCGGTCGTGACCTGCGCCATGCCAGCGAGCAGCAGCTCGTGTTTGGACGTGGCTACGATCACAACTGGGTGATCTCGCGGAAGGAGGCCCCGGCACCCCGCGAGGTCGCCCGTGTGTCCGATCCCAAAAGCGGCCGCGTGCTGTCGCTCTGGTCGGCGCAGCCGGGCCTGCAGTTCTACTCCGGCAACTTCCTCGACGGCACCACGTCCGGCAAGTCCGGCGGCATTTACCGCGAGGGCGATGCGTTCGCGCTGGAACCGCAGATCTTCCCGGATACGCCGAACCAGCCGGACTTCGGCTCGGCCAGGCTCGAGCCCGGCCAGACATACAAGAACGTCATGACCTACAAGTTCACGGTCACGAAATAGGGGTTTAGCCTGCTTCGTGGTGCAGCGCTTCAGCGGGCTTCTTGCGGCGGAACCGGGGGGCGAGCTCGACCATGTACATGGCGGCCAGCACCAGGCCGCCGCCGCACACCATGCGGGTGGTGAGCGCATCAACCCCAAGCGCGACGGCAAAGCCCGCCGCAAATACCGGTTCGGTGGTCATGACGATCGCGGCGCGTGTCGCCGGCATATGCGCCTGTGCCCACGTCTGCACCAGCATGGCCAGTGCGCCAGCGATGAGCGCCATGTAGACGATAGCCACCCACGCCTTGCCATCAGGCGGCAGTGATGGCCCATGGTGCGGCAGCGTTGCAAGTACGCAGACCACGGCGATACCCAGCATCTGGACGGCCGACATGCCGAACGCTTCGCCAGGCTTCGACCAGTGCCCGAGCCCGACAATATGCAGCGCATAGAGCGCCGCCGACGCGAGCGTCAGCAACACGCCAAGATCAACTGCGAATCCATTCAGTGCGAGGACACCCAGCCCCACCGTGGCCACGACGACAGCCACCCACGTGATGACGGGGATACGCTGGCGGAACAACAGCCACGCGAGCATGGGTGTGATAACCACGTACATGCCGGTGACGAAGCCGCTGACGCTGGGTGAGGTCAGCGCAATGCCTTCGGTCTGCAACCATTGCGCGACGCCATAAAGCAGACCGAGCGCGAGCCCGCGGTAAAGCTGCGGACGGCTTAACCGGCGCACCGGCAACGCAAACAGCAAGAGCATGGCGGCCGCGGCGATCGTGAAGCGCACCGCCAGGAAGTCGATCGGCAACATGCGCCCGACGACGTCCTTGATCATCACGAAGGTCGAGCCCCAGATCGCGGTCACTGCCAGCAGGCCCAGCGTTGCCAGGCCACTGCCCTTCGCCACGCCGCTCATCGGCGCTTTTTCCGTACGAGCTGGCCCGGGATCTTGAGGAGGAAGTGCGACCAGATACCCAGCCAGACCAGGCCACGCAACAACGGATTCTTCGCCGCTGGATCGTGCCGGCGGAACCAGATGAACATGCTGCGGTGCTTGTGCCGGCTGACGAACACAGGCCGGTGCCGGCTGGAGCCACCCTTGCCGTGCATGACATGCACATCGCCCGCCAGCAGTACCTGGTAGCCCATGTCACGCGCACGGCGACACAGGTCCATGTCCTCGCAGTGCAGGAAGAAGATCTCGTCGAAACCACCCAGGGTTTCGAAAGCCGCACGCGGCATGAGCAGGATGGCACCCGATACCACTTCGGCCGGCACTGCTGTCGCCGGCAACGGTCCGCGAATATCGATGCCCGTGTCGCCCCGGCCCAACTTGGTGGCGAGGGCCCTGGCGAGCAGTGGATCGCGCCGGCGCGAGGCCGGATCGACATGACCCGCCGCGTCCTGCACGACGGCGCCCACGATACCCGTGTGCGGGCCCACGTGCGCGAGCATGCGCGAGAGGGTATCCGGATCGATCAGGCAATCCGGATTCAGCACCAGCAGGAATTTCCCGCGCGCCTGTGCCGCACCACGGTTCACGGCAGGGCCGAACCCGAGGTTGGCGCGGTTGTAGATAACGCGTACGCGATCATCGGCCGCGTACGCGCGATCGAGCGCTTCGGGAATCCCGTCGTCCGAGCCGTTGTCGACCACGATCACTTCGACAGGCCGGTCACTCGCGAGGGCGTGTTCCACGCAATCGCGAGTGAGCGGGCCACTATCGGCCAGGACGATGATGATGCTGGTGAGATCGCCCGTCGTCACGGTTTGCTTCTCGCTTGCCGCCTGGCTCAACCGACCCAGGCTCGCGCGTTGCGGAACATGCGCATCCAGGGCGAATCCTCGCCCCACTGCTCCGGGTGCCAGCTGAGCTGGGCACTGCGGAACACGCGCTCCGGGTGCGGCATCATGATCAGCACGCGACCATCGGCGGCGGTGAACGCCGTGAGGCCTCCCGGCGAACCGTTCGGGTTCAGCGGGTAGTGCTCGGTGGGCTTGCCGCGGTTATCCACGAACCGTGCGGCGCCATGGCTCTTGGACGGGCTGCACACCTTGGGGAAATGCACCCGGCCTTCGCCATGCGCCACCGCGACCGGCAGGCGCGAGCCGGCCATGCCACGGAAGAACAGGTTGTTCGATTCCATGACCTCGACCGTGGCCAGGCGCGCTTCGTACTGCTCCGACTGGTTACGCAGGAACTGCGGCCAATGGTCGGCATCAGGGATGATGTCCTTGAGCTGCGACATCATCTGGCAGCCGTTACACACGCCGAGGGCAAACTTGCTGCCATCCTCGAAGAAGCGGGCGAACTGTTCGCGCAACGCGTCGTTGTAGAGGATGGAGGTGGCCCAGCCGCGGCCGGCACCGAGCACGTCACCGTACGAGAACCCACCGCAGGCGGCGAAGCCGCGGAAATCCTTCAGGTGATGGCGCCCGGTCGCCAGGTCGGTCATGTGCACATCGACCGCGTCGAAACCGGCGCGGGTGAACGCCGCCGCCATTTCCACCTGGCCATTAACGCCCTGCTCGCGCAGGATCGCCACGCGCGGGCGTACGCCCGTCGCGATGTACGGCGCGGCAATGTCGTCAGCCGGATCGAACGTGAGCTTCGGCGAAAGGCCCGGATCGGCGTCGTCGAGGCGCCACTCGCTTTCCTGGTCCGCGCTGAGCGGGTTATCACGCAGGCGCTGCATGGCGTAGCTGGTTTCGTTCCAGGCGCGGAACAGCTCGGTCCAGTTCCACTTGAACGGCGTTTCGCCATTCAGGTGCAGCTTGATGCCTAGCTTCTCCTTCGGCCGGCCCACGTTGTGGGTCATGCCCGCCAGGTTGTGCTTCACCAGCAGCTGCTCGAATGCCTCGCGGTTGGCCGAGGCCACCTGCACGACGGCACCCAGCTCTTCGTTGAACAGCGCACGCAGCGTCGCGTCGGCCCAGCCATCCAGGCGGATCTCGAGACCGCAGCGGCCGGCGAAGGCCATTTCCAGCAACGTGACAATGGCACCGCCATCGGAACGGTCGTGGTAAGCCAGCAGCAGGCCGGAGCGGTTCGCTTCCTGGATCAGCTCGAACATGGCGCGCAGGCGCTTTGCATCGTCCAGATCGGGAGGCACGCCGCCGCCGCGGTTGAACACCTGGGTGAGCGCGGAACCGCCGAGGCGGTCGCGGCCTGCACCGAGGTCGATCAGCCACAGGTCGGTATCACCGCGATCGAGCTTCAGCTGCGGCGTGAGCACGCGGCGCACATCATCGACGCGGGCGAAGCCGGTGATCACCAGCGATACCGGGGAGACGGTCTTCTGTTTCTTGCCCGCCTCGTCGGTCCACACCGTGGACATCGACAGCGAATCCTTGCCGACTGGAATGGCGATATCGAGCTCCGGGCACAATTCCATGCCGACGGCGCGTACGGCGTCGAACAGCGCGGCATCTTCGCCCGGGTGGTTCACCGCGGCCATCCAGTTAGCGGACAGGCGCATTTCCTCAAGCTTGAGCGGTGCGGCCGCCATATTGGTGATCGCTTCACCCACGGCCATGCGCGCGGCGTCCGCGCTGGAGAGCAGCGCCACCGGGGCGCGCTCGGCCATGGCCATGGCTTCGCCGGTATAGCCTTCGAAGTCGGTCATGGTGACGGCGACATCGGCCACGGGCACCTGCCACGGGCCGACCATCTGGTCACGCGCGTTAAGGCCGCCCACGGTGCGATCACCGATGGTGATGAGAAAGTTCTTCGAGCCCACGACCGGCAGGCGGAGGACGCGCATGAGCGCTTCATCCATGCCGATGCCGGTCAGGTCGGCCACGAGATCGACACGCGGCTTCACACGCTGTGCGTCACGGTGCATGCGCGGCGGCTTGCCGAACAGCACATCCATGCCCAGGTCGATCACGGTGAGGTCGCGGCGCGGGTCGCGCACGATGAGGCGGGCTTCGGCGGTCGCTTCGCCGACGACGGCGAACGGGCAACGTTCGCGCTTGCAGTACGCCTCGAACTCCGCGATGTCCTCGGGCCCGATGGCCAGGACGTAACGCTCCTGCGATTCGTTGCTCCACACCTGCATGGGCGAAAGCGTCGGGTCGTCGCAAGGCACCTTCGACAGATCGATGATGCCGCCGACGCCCGCGTCGTTGAGGATCTCGGGAATGGCGTTGGAAAGGCCACCTGCACCCACGTCGTGGATGCTGACGATCGGGTTCTTCTCGCCACGTGCCCAGCACGCATCGATCACCTGCTGCGCGCGACGCTCCATTTCCGGGTTATCGCGCTGCACCGAGGCGAAATCGAGTTCCGCGCTGGAGGTGCCCGACGCCACCGACGAGGCAGCACCACCGCCCAGGCCGATGAGCATGGCCGGGCCACCGAGCACGATGACCTTGTCGCCCGGGCGCACATCGCGCTTCTGCACGTGCTGCTCGCGGATCGCGGCCAGGCCGCCCGCCAGCATGATGGGCTTGTCGTAGCCGCGGCGGATGCCCTTCTCGCCCGTTTCCTGTTCGAACGTGCGGAAGTATCCACCCAGTGCCGGGCGGCCGAATTCGTTGTTGAACGCAGCGGCGCCGAGCGGGCCATCGCGCATGATTTCGAACGCGGACGCCATGCGCGGCGGCAGCGGACGCGCGGTTTCCCACGGGCGCGGCGTGCCCGGGATACGCAGGTGCGACACCGAGAAGCCGGTGAGGCCCGCCTTGGGCTTGCCGCCGCGGCCGGTCGCGCCTTCATCACGGATTTCGCCGCCGGAACCGGTGGCGGCACCAGGCCACGGCGCGATGGCCGTGGGGTGGTTATGCGTCTCCACCTTGATCGCGTACGGCGCGGCTTCCTTCACCGTGCGGAACACGCCATCGTCGGGGTTCACGAACAGGCGGTTGCCCTCGTAGCCCTCGACCACGGCCGCGTTGTCCTTGTAAGCGGACAGCGTGAACTTCGGCGAATGCTTGTGGGTGTTCTTGATCATGCCGAACAGGGAGTTCTCCTGTTCCTTGCCATCCAGCGTCCAGGTGGCGTTGAACACCTTGTGGCGGCAATGCTCGGAGTTCGCCTGGGCGAACATCATCAGCTCGGCATCGGTGGGCGCACGGCCCATCTCGCTGTAGCGCTCGGCCAGGTAATCCACTTCATCGGCAGCCAGGGCCAGGCCCAGCTCGCTGTTGGCGGCATCCAGCGCGGCGTGGGCGTCATTGCCCAGCTCGATCCGGCCAATATCACCGGGGGTGCCGGCCAGGAACAGGCCGGCGGCATCCGCCAGCGTGGACAGCGGCGACTGCACCATGGGGTCGCAGAAGGCGGCCATGACCTGGGCGTACGCCGGATCGGTGGCGGCCGGCATGCCGGTGACCTGCCAGGCCACGCCCCGCTCGATGCGGTGCACGTTGAAACCGGCCCCGTGGGCGATATCGGTGGCCTTGCTGGACCACGGCGAGATGGTGCCCAGGCGCGGGACGACCCAGAAGCTGGCCGGCTCGGGGTTACCCGGCTTGGCTTCCAACATGGCCAGGAGGCGCGCTCGCGCGTCGCCTTCCGGCGGCGTGGCGGCATCCACGAAATACACGAACCAGGCCGCCTGCACGCGGGTCCCGTGGTACAGGGACTCCAGGTGGGCGTTCAGGCGTTCGAGGCGAAACGGCGAGAGGGCGCTCTGCCCGTCGAGTGCGATCATGCGGGGGGATAAGGCGCTGGAGGAAAACGCCTATTCTACATGATGTTGCGGGACAGCATCGGGGCTACCCTGATGCCGTAGGAGCCCACCCTGTGGGCGACATCTTTTCGCGATAAGGTTCAGGACCTGTCGCGCCCCGCGAAAAGACATCGCCCACAGGGTGGGCTCCTACCGTGGAATGGCTCAGCCGCCCTTGATGGTGCCGGCCGGTGCGTTCACGGCCTTCAGCAGCTGGGCCGGGGTGAGGTAACCACCCACGACATCGCCATTTTCAGTGACGACGGTGGGGGTGCCGTTCACGCCCAGGCGCTCACCCAGCTCGAACTCGTCCTTCACCGGGTTGGTGCAGGTGGCCGCCTTCACCGAGCCGCCCTTCATGGCTTCGTTGAACGCGTTTTTCCGGTCCGAGGCACACCAGACCGAGACGGCCTTGGTGTACGAGGGCGTGTCGTTACCCGCCGTGGTCTTGATGCCTTCGCGAGGCCAGAACACGTATTCCACGGCGATGCCCTGCTTGTTGAACTCATCGATCTGCGAGTGCAACTGGCGGCAGAAGCCGCAATCCACGTCGGTAAACACCGTAACCGTGTGCTTGGGGTTCGCGGGCGAATAAATCAGCCGCTGCGATGCCGGCACCTTGGCCAGCTCAGCCTTGCGCGTAGCGGCCCAGCTCGCGGCGGAAAGATCGGTCTGGCTCTTCAGGTCGATCAGGTTGCCGTTGAGCATGTAGCGGCCATCGGCGGTGACATACACCATGCGACCCGAGGCCACGACCTGGAAGAAACCGGGCATGGGCGACGGTGTGATGCTATCGACCTTGATGCCGGGGCCGAGGCCCTCGACCGCAGCGCGAACGGCCTTGGTGTCATCGGCGGCGGCCGCCGTCATGGCGAACACACCGGCCAGCAGTGCCGGGAGGATTTTCTTGAACATGGGGTACGGCTCCATGGGGTACCGGGGGGAGTTCACGGCCGTGTTTGGAACGCGCGGCACGCGATCGGTTCCCCCGATTGTGGCACGGCAGGTTATCCGCGGGGGTGATGCTGGGCGTGAAGGCGCTTCAGGCCTTCCTTCGCCACCAAGGTGTAGATCTGCGTGGTGCTGAGCGCGCTGTGGCCCAGCAGCATCTGCAGCGCGCGCAGGTCGGCGCCGTGGTTGAGCAAATGCGTCGCGAACGAATGCCGTAGCACGTGCGGCGAGACGCGCTTGCCCGGGATGCCCACCTGCATCGCGTAACCCTTCACCAGGGTCCAGAACTGCTGGCGGCTCATGGCGCTGCCGCGACGCGAGAGGAACAACGCGAGCGGCTGGCCGTGGCCCTGCGCCAGCCCGGGCCGCGCCTCGGCGAGGTAGCGCTCGACATGCGCCAGCGCTTCCTCGCCCACCGGCACAAGGCGATCCTTCCCGCCCTTGCCCGTGACCCGCAGCACGCCCTGGCGCGGATTAAGACCGGCCAGCGGCAGATCGACCAATTCCGAAACGCGAAGGCCCGAGGAGTACATCAATTCGAGCATGGCGCGATCGCGCAGGCCCAGCGGCGTCGTGGTATCGGGCGCGACGATCAGCGCCTCGATCTCGCGCTCGGCGAGCGCCTTGGGTAGCCCGCGCGGCATCTTCGGCCGCTGCATGAGAAGGGTGGGATCTTCGCGCTTGCCCTCATCGCGGGCCATCTGCGCGTAGAAACGCCGGAATGCGGATTGCCGCCGGGCCATGCTGCGCACGGAAACCGGCTGGCTGCCGTGGTACGCGGAAAGGTCTTCGCGCGTGGCCGTTGCCAGTGTATGCCCGCGCCCCTCAAGCCAGCGCGACAGCTGCGCCAGATCACGCCGATACGCCTCGAGCGTGCGATCGGCCAGGCCATCTTCCGACCACACACGCTCGATAAAGCGATCAATGAGACGCGCGTCAGCGCCGCCAGGTTCCGTGCTTCTTTCCTTCATGCGCCGATGGTCGCACGAGCATGCAAGGAAAACCCATAATGGCCCGAGCACACCACCGCGAGGCCGCATGAGCACGCCCACCCTACCCGCCCCAGCCTGGCGCCGCTTTGCGGCGATCGTTTATGACGTGCTTGCGGTGGTCGCCATCGTGATGGTAGTGGGGCTGATCGCGCAGATGGCGACCGGTGGGCATGTGGCCGACGACAAGGGACACATCGTGGCGTGGTGGTACCAGCCGCTGCAGGCCCTGGTGGTTGCGGCGTATTTCCTGTTCTCGTGGACGCGGGGTGGACAGACGCTGGGGATGCGGCCGTGGCGTATTCGCGTGGTGACCCGCGAAGGAAACGCCGTGGATCTGAAACGCGCCCTGGTGCGCGTCGTCGTGGCGGGCCTGCCCGTGCTGTTGCTGATGCTTTATGCCGTGACGTCGTTGCAGGTCGCCTTGTGGGCACCGCTGATCGGCTGGGCGGTGATCCTGTTGCCATCGCTGTTCGATGCGCGCCGCCGCGGCCTGCACGACATGGCCGCGGGTACCGAGATCCGCCCGCTCGCTACTTGAACTGATCGCTCGCGGGTACCCATGAGCCGTTCGCCTGGGGCGCGGCCTGCACGTTGATCTTGATGGTGGGTTCGCAGCCTGGCGGCAACGGGCCGCCGGCGACGCGCGCCGTGGTGCAGAACGCGGTGTTGTCGATCGGTTGCGGCACCGTGGCCACGGTCGTTGCGTTCGCGGGCGGCAGGTTATCCGCCAGCGGTTTCGATGCCATCGTCTGGTTCTTCACCAGCTTGTCAGGCTCGGATGGCTTGGGCGGCGGATCGCCGCCGCAGCCCAACGTGAATAGCGAGATGGCCTGCTTCATCGCGCCACCGGAGACGCCCGGACCGGCCGTGCAGTTGATGCGCACGCCGCGCGGCAATGGCACGGTGAACTTCACCGTCGTCGCTTCCACGCCGTGGCGCAAGGCGGTGTCGACCGAGCTCTCACCCTTGGGCGTCCACGCATCATCAAAACGCGTGGACTTGTAGTCGATGTGCACCCGGGCACCATTCTGCGGTGTCACGTTGCCGCGTGGCTTCAGCTCCACGTACGCACCCACCTGGCCGGCCTTGTCGCCCTGCCCGCCTGCCACGCCATCGGCGCGTTGCGAGGTACCGTTTGCGCCGGTCAGGCGCTCGCCCTCGTCAGCCCCCTTCGCGGCGCCTGGCTTGCCGGTATCGGCAGCGGCGCCGGGGGTGTTCGTGCCTGCGTTCGCCGCGGTGGATTCACCGGCGGCCGATGGCGCACCCGGCTCGCCCTTGCTCGGCGCAGCGCTGTTATCGGCAGCGGCCTTGCCTTGCTCGTTCTGCGCCTGTGCCGTGGATTCACCCGCGGCGTTATCGCCTGGCGCCTGACCCGGTGGCGCAGGGTTGGTGTCTTCGCCGGCAACCGGGCGCTGAAGTTCACCCGGCGTGACCTCGGGGGCCTGGATCGTCGGGCGCGACACATCGGCGACGGGCGCGGAGAGGTTCGCCTTCGCCGTGGCATCGGGCAGCGGCACGGCTTCCAGCTCAGCGTCGGCCTCCACGGCGGGCGCGCGTACCGTCTCAACAGCCACCTTGGGCGGCACGGGGCTCGGCACATCCGCGGTGACCTTGGGTGCCGGCGGTGCGGTCGGCTCCTGCGCAATCGCGGGTAGCGGCGTGTCCTGCGGCGTGGGCGGTGCCGACGATTCCTGCACCTCGGGGCGCGGCACGGACGCCAGCGTCATCGTGGTGGTCGGTACCGGCGTGGTTTTCTCGGCCGTGATCTGCGGTGGCGTGGGCGTTACCGCCGGCTGCGATGCCGGGATCGGCGGAAGCGATAGCGAGGCGGGCGGCGGCATGGGTGCCGTGCCCTCCACCTGGGCCTTGCGCACGGGCTCGGGCTGGAAGCGCGGCGGCACGACTTGCGGCTTCGGTGTATCGACGGCCAGGTCCGGCGGCGCAGGCGTCGGCACGGGCACCTGTTCCAGATCCCGCTGCTGCGGGGGCGCCGTCGGCTGCACCAACGGCTTCTCGGCCACGGCCTGCACGCTCGGCGGCGGCGCGGTGAGCTTCACGTCGGGCTTCACCTGCGGCGGCGGCGCCACGGGCACGGCGATGGCCGGCAAGGCCTTGTCGGCGGATGCGGTAGCGGCGGCATGCGAACCGCGCGAAGCGCGGCTGGCGACGGACTTGCTGGTGGCCTGCTTCGCCTTCGCGACCGGCGCCTTCGACGGCGTACCGCGAACAGGCGGCACAGGCGGTGGTGGCTTGTCGATCAACCGGACCTGGAGCGCATCCGGGTTATCCAGGTCATCGGGCGGTGGCGGCAGCACGTTGTACGCCGGCCCCAGGATCATGCCGAACAGGAACACCAGGTGGATAAGCAGCGTACCGACCCAGCCGGCGATGCGCCGGCCGCTGGGGCTTGGCTTCTGGCGCAGCTGGCGGCGGTAGACGAGCGCGTGCATTGCCGCATCGCGCGGCGACACGGGCAGCGTGGGTTCGCCGGCCTCGCGCTCGCTGTCCGGTGTGTAATGGGTAGGCATTGGGCGGTAGTGTCTATGGTGCGTGGGTCACGCACAATCGCCTTCGTGCAGGCTGCGGCCCGCCCATCGCGCGCAAGCGCGCTCCTACAGGCCCGTGCGGCGTTGCTCTTCGGCCTTTTCCTGGTCGATCGCTTTCAGGGGAACGTCGCTCGGGCAGCCCTGGGGGAGTGGCTTGTCGGCACGGAACGCAGCGATGCATTCGGCTTCGCTCGGTGGCTTCACCACATCCGGGCCATCCGCCAGCGCGTGCGCCGGTGCCATGTTGAGGCGCCCATCGGCCGACTTCGGCGGCGGCTTCGGCGGATCCTCGCCACGGCAGCCCACGGGCAGGACAAAGAACACCGTCGCGCAATTGATCCGCGTGCCGCCCACGTTCACCTGCTTCTTCAGCGTGGTGTTTTCCATGACCTTGCGCAGTCCGCCATTCACGATGTTCTCATCGCGTGGCGCCCAGTCCTTCTCGAAACGGGTTTCCTTGTACGTGACCGGGCCCTTGTGGGCCATGACCCCCGCATCGTCCGTTGGCTTGCGCGCAACGAAGTCGGCCTGGGTGGCTGGTGCTGCCGACGCCGGCGCCGGGCCGGTGTCGATCTGGCCATTCTTCCCGTACAGATGGAGCGCGGGGTTGGGAGCCGCCGGGGCTGGCACCGCCACGTTTTCGGCAGGCGGCGTTTCCTTCGGCGGCTCCTTGGGCTTGGGCGGCTCGGGTCGCGTGGCCTCAGGGGAGCGCACCTTCGGCGGCGGCTCACTGACCGGGGGCGGCGGCGGGACGTTGGCTTGTACGGGCGGCGGCGTGGGCTCGATGAAGCGCACCTCGAGCACATCGTCCTTATCGTCGGGTACCGCATAGCCGACCAGCGGCCGCGGCTGCATTTCGTAGCGCACCAGCAGGATGATCAGGATATGCAGGATCAGGGTGCCGACGATCGCCAGCGTGGAGCGCACCGGATCGTGCGGCGGCTTGCGCTGCCGGATGGCGCGCAGGGCCGTGATCGTGGCCGGATCGATGGGGTGCAGCCCATGGCGCCGCGTCGCCTCCGGCGGTAGCCGGTGCGATTCGACGTGCGGCGGTGGCGCCTTGCCTGGGTATTGCACGCTGGGGGGACGTCCCGATCGGGCCTGAGGGGAAAGCTGTACAGCTTAGCGCGACGGCCTGACCGCACCTTAAGCCTGCGCCTACAGACACCGCCCTCGAAAGAAGATTCCCGTACCCCTTGATTCCCGCCACCAATCGGAGAAGGCTTGGAAGGACGGGGGGACCGCCATCCTTAGGGAGGGTCGCATCGTGTCGCCATCCACGGAACGCATCCGCAGCCTGTCACTTGCCGGCCACGCCGGGGCCGGCAAGACCACCTTGTTTGAAGCCATGCTCCACGCCGGCGGCGCGCTCAACAGCATGGGCAGCGTGGAAAAGGGCAGTACCGTTTCTGATAACGACCCCATGGAACGCGCCAGGGGCCACTCGATCGATGCCTCGATCGCCTCGATCGAGCGCAACGGCTTCCGAATACACCTTGTGGACACCCCAGGCTACGCGGATTTCCGCGGGCCAGCACTGGCCGCCCTCGCGGCCACCGATACCGTCGCCATCGTGGTGAATGCGGCGAACGGCATCGAGCACGGCACGCGCAGCATGATGGCGCATGCGAAGGAGCGCGGCCTGGCCCGCCTGCTTATCGTCAACCGGATCGACGCCGAAGGCGTGAATCTCTCGGCGCTGGTGGATGATCTTCGCGCGGAGTTCGGCAACGAATGCCTGCCCGTGAACCTGCCAGCGTCACAGGGACACGCCGTGCGCGATGCTTTTTTCCAAAAGGGCGGCGATAGCGATTTCTCCTCGCCGGGCGAAGCGCACCAGCAGCTGATCGACCAGGTCGTGGAAATCGACGACGGCGTGATGGAGCACTATCTCGACAAGGGTGAGGACGCCCTGACCGCCGCCGAACTCCACGATGCCCTCGAGCATTGCCTGCGCGATGGCCACCTGGTGCCCATCGTGTTCACCAGTGCGCGTGATGGGGTCGGCGTGGCGGAACTGCTTGAGCTGATCGAGCGCATCCTGCCCTGTCCCAACGAAACGAATCCACCGCCGTTCCATGATGACAAGGGCATTCGTTTTGACGTGGCAGCAGACGCCGGAAAACATGTCGTCGCCGATGTGTTCAAGATCGTCAACGATCCCTTTGTCGGGAAACTGGGCGTGTTCCGCGTGTGGCAAGGCACCGTGCGCAAGGATTCGCAGCTACTGGTCGACGACGGGCGCAAGCCGTTCAAAGTGGCGCACCTGTTCCGCCTGAAAGGCAAGGATCACGTCGAGATCGACGAAGCGCTGCCAGGCGATATCGTCGCGGTCGCCAAAGTGGACGACATCCACTTCGATGCCGTGCTGCATGATGCGGCCGATGAAGGACGCATCCACCTGCAGCCATGCCCGTTCCCCGCCCCCATGTTCGGGCTGGCCGTGGAGCCAGCGCACAAGGGGCAGGAACAGAAGCTCGCACAGGCCCTGGCGCGGCTCGCCGAAGAGGATCCGTGCTTTGTCGTGGAACACCATGCCGAGGTGAACCAGACGGTCATCCGCGGCCTCTCCGACCTGCACCTGAAATTGATGCTCGAGCGGATGAAGTCGCGCTATGACGTGGAAGTGATCACGCACCCACCGCGTATCGCCTACCGCGAGACCATCGGCGGCAAATCCGAAGGACACCACCGGCACAAGAAGCAGACCGGCGGCGCAGGCCAGTTTGGCGAGGTATTCCTCCGCGTCGAACCGCTGGAGCGCGGCGCCGGGTTCGTGTTCTCGGACGACACCAAGGGCGGGGTGATCCCCAACCAGTTCATGCCGGCGATCGAGAAAGGCATTCGCCAGGCCATGGATGCCGGCGCCGTGGCGGGATACCCGATGCAGGATGTGCGCGTCAGCGTCTACGACGGCAAGCACCACCCAGTGGATTCGAAGGAAGTAGCTTTCATCAGCGCCGGCCGCAAGGCGTTCCTGGATGCGGTATCGCGAGCGCGGCCCGTGGTGCTGGAACCCGTGGTGGACCTGGAAGTATCGATCCCCGATCCGTCGGTGGGCGATGTGACCGGCGGCCTCGCCTCACGGCGCGCGCAGATCATGGGCACGGATTCACTGCGTGGCGGGGAGACCCTGATCAAGGCCCGTGTGCCGCTGGCGGAGCTGGCGGATTTCCCGACCCAGCTGAAGGCGATGACGGGAGGCCAGGGGCGCTATGCCATGGACTTCAGCCACTACGACACGGTGCCGCCGGGTGTGCAGAAGAAACTTGTGGAGGCGTGGAAACCCAAGGCTGAAGACGATTAAGCCGGTACGGCCTGGACGGCCCCTGCAGGAGCGCGTTTGCGCGCGATGGGCGTTACCGAAAGCCCCATCGCGCGCAAGCGCGCTCCTACGAGAACCGGCCGGCGTGGGTCAGGCCGCCTTGCGCTTCGGCTTCAGCATGGTGCCGATGCACTTGGGCGAGCCGCAGCGGCAGGCCCAGATCTTCTTCAGGCGCGCCGTGTACGGCATATCGATGGTGATGCCGTAATCGTAGGTCAGCTCTTCGCCCGGGGCGATATCGCGGATGGCCTCGATCATCACCTTGTCTTTCTTCGAGTCCTTGCCCGGTTCGTCTTCCACGATGACGGCCTGGCAATTCGGGTCGCAACCGTAGTTGATCCAGCGCGCGGTATTGCCGTGGCTGTTGCCATCGACGATCCACTTGTCGTTCAGCGTGAACAGGAAGGTGTGGCCGGTTTCACCGCCATCGCCGTACTTCTTGTCGGCCTGGGCGTGGGTAATGCGATCGCCCTTGTATTCGACGACATCTTCGCCGGCCTTGATCGGCGCGGTGGCGAAAACGCCATTGCCATGGATGGGGGAGCGGCGCGCAACAATGCGTCGGGTCATGGGTAAATAGTCGTCATGGAAGGCAAACACGGATGATGCCTGCTCGGCCCGCGCTTGGGAACCGCGTTTCAAACGCCGTCTCGCGCTGGAAGCCCGCGCGGCGCTACCATCGAACGAGTGTTCGATGCCCCAAGCCCAGGGAATGACCTTGATGCGACGCTTTCCGATCCTCCGCGTAATGGCCCTTGCCGGTGTGGCCCTGCTCGCCGCCTGCGGGCCACCGAAGAAGAGCGTGTTCCCGCCCGCGGTCACACTCACGGAGGTCTCCGCGAAGCCTGGCGGCACCTGGCATGTGACCCTGCGCTTGCGCAATAACAGCTACGGCGGCATGTCGTTCGATCGCATCCAGGGCACCTTGCAGGTGGGCCAGCTGGGCGGCGTGCTGCTCGATGCGAACATCAGCCAGGACATTCCCTCCTTTGCCGCCGATGTCACCCGCATCGACATCCTGCCGACACCGGAGATGTCGAAAGCGCTGGCCGAACTGGCCGCCAAGGGCAGCGGCGGCGCCCTGCCCTACACGATCGAAGGCCAGGTCACGGGCACCCCGGAAAAAGAAGACAAGCCACGCACCTTCCCGGTGCACGGCAGGAGCTGGCTATCGCCGGTGCCCGGCATCCCCGATACCTACCGCTCGCCCTGATCCCCTACCCAGCCCTATTCGCCAGGATCCACCATGACGATTTACAAAGCCCCGCTCAATGACATGCGCTTCGCGCTCTACGACGTGCTCGGCGCCGAGGCCGTGCTCGCCCGCCTCGAAGGTGGCGAAGCCCACAACCGCGAACTGTTCGATGCCGTGCTCGATGAAGCCGCCCGCTTCAACGAACAGGTGCTCGCTCCGCTGAACGCTTCCGGCGATGCCGAGGGCTGCCATTACGACAAGGCCACCGCGACGGTGACCACGCCGAAGGGCTTCAAGGAGGCCTACAAGCAGTACGCCGAAGGCGGCTGGGCCGGTCTCACCGCCGATGAAAAATGGGGCGGCCAGGCACTGCCGGCGGTGCTCGGCGCGCTTACCAAGGAAATGATCGACTCGGCCAACCTCGCCTGGGGCATCTACCCGCTGCTCTCGCACGGCGCGACGGATGCACTCGAACACCACGGTGATGCATGGCAACAGGAAACCTTCCTGAAGCCGCTGGTGGAAGGCCGCTGGACCGGCACCATGTGCCTGACCGAGCCGCAGGCCGGCTCCGACCTGGGCCTGCTGAAGACCCGCGCCGAGCCGAATGCCGATGGCAGCTACAGCGTGACCGGCACCAAGATCTTCATCAGCGCGGGCGAGCACGATTTCGCCGAGAACATCATCCACCTCGTGCTCGCGCGCCTGCCGGATGCGCCGGCCGGCAGCCGCGGCATCTCCATGCTGGTGGTGCCCAAGTTCAAGGTGAACGCCGATGGCTCGCTGGGCGAGCGCAATGGCGCGGCCGCGGGTGCGATCGAACACAAGATGGGCATCAAGGGCTCGGCGACCTGCGTCATGAACTTCGACGGCGCGCAGGGCTGGCTGATCGGCCCGGCGCACAAGGGCCTCATGGCTATGTTCACCATGATGAACGCGGCGCGCCTGGCCGTGGGCATCCAGGGTCTCGCCGTCTCCGAGCGCGCCCTGCAGAACAGCCTGAACTACGCGCGTGAGCGCCTGCAGATGCGTGCCCTCTCGGGCCCGAAGCTGCCGGAAAAGCCGGCCGACCCGCTCACCGTGCACCCCGACGTGCGCCGCATGCTGCTCACCCAGCGCGCGTTCGTGGAGGGTGGCCGCGTGCTGGCCGCTTACGCCGCACTGCAAAGCGATATCGAATCGCGTGATGCCGATCCGCAGGCACGCAAGCAAGCCGGCGAACTGCTTTCGTTCCTGATCCCGATCGCCAAGGGCCTGCTTACCGAGGCCGCACAGGAGTGCACCAAGGAAGCCCTGCAGATCTTCGGCGGCCACGGCTTTATCGCCGAGCACGGCATGGAGCAGTTCGTCCGCGATGCCCGCATCATCACCCTGTACGAAGGCACCACCCAGATCCAGGCACTGGACCTGCTTGGTCGCAAGATCGTGCAGCTGCAGGGCGCCGGCCTGAAGCACTTCCTGGGCGAGATCTCGGCGTTCTGCCACGCCAACGCGGCCAACGATTCGGTCAAGGCCTACATCGCGCCGCTGGCCACCGCGGCCAAGGCATGGGGCGACCTGACCCTCGAGATCGCCAGCAAGGCGCAGGCCAACCCGGAGGAACTGGGCGCGGCCGCGGTCGATTACCTCTACTACTCCGGCTACATCACCCTGGCCTACTTCCTGGCCCGCAGCGTGTTGGCCGCCGAGGGCAGCAGCCTGCTCAATGCCGAGGGCAAGCAGGCCAAGCGCGACACGGCGAACTTCTACTTCGCCCGCATCCTGCCGCGCATCCACCTGCACAAGGCCGCGATCGACGCGGGCGTGGCGACCCTGCCCGAGGTGTTGTAAGGGGGTAAGGCGGCCGCCTGCGGCCTGGGAGTCGCCGCCACGGGCGGCTGGAAATCGTCAGCAGGATCGCGGGCTGGGCGCGCGCGATCCTGCTGACGCTTCACACTTTACCCATTACGCCCTTGGGTGTAGAACTGAACGGGCCCGGACCTCCCAAGCCAACCACGGTTCCCGAAACGATGAGCGACCCAGCGTTCCTGATTCGTCTCGCCGAGAGCGACGATGATGATTTCATCCTTGGCCTGGTCCACCGGTTCATCCACTTCCCGCTGCCGAACGGCCGTACCAAGACCGATTGCCTGAAGGGCATTGAAGCGGACCTGGTGCGCCATCTCGACGAGCAGCCTTCCAACAGCTACATCTTCATTGCCGAGAACGACGACGGCGACGCGGTGGGGTTCATCCACCTGCAGAAGACCAAGGATTTCTTCACCCACCGCGACAACTGCCATATCTCGGATATCGCGGTGGATGAGCGGTACGAGGGCTCCGGCGTCGGCCAGGCCATGCTCGACCATGCCTACACCTGGGCCAAGGAACATCGCTGCCAGTTCGTGACCCTGGCGGTGTTCCCCGGCAACGAGCGTGCACGCGACCTCTATACCAAGCACGGGTTCGATACCGACCTGGTGCGCATGGCACGGCCGGTACGCTGAGGCCCGCCCTGTAGGAGCGCGCTTGCGCGCGATAAGCCAGCGAAGCGGAAACGCCGGAACAAAAAAAGGCCGCCCCATGGGCGGCCTTTTGATTTCGCACTGCGGCGAATCAACGATCAGGCGTTGGCCTTCGCGCCGTCTTCCACCGTCTCGCGCTTGTCCAGGCGAGCCGCCATGCGGTCGATGTTGGCCAGCGACACCAGGTGCGCGTAGATCCAGCCGAACGCGCCTTCGCGCAGGAATTCGCCGGCGACCTTGTCGTCGAGCTTGCGCAGCTTCTCTTCGTTGATCACGAACAGGCCGTTGAGGTTGATGCCACGGCCTTCCTTCTGCAGCGTGATGGTGCGCTCCTCCAGCAGGCCGTGCTCGCGCAGCTTGCCCATGAACCACTGGGTGCGGGCCACGTGGTCCTGGAACTCGCCCAGGAAGTTCACGGCGTTGGTGAGGGCCGGTGCATCGGTGCCGTCTTCGTTGAAGAGGCGCTCGCCTTCGGTCTCGTTGAAGCCTTCGTAGGCCTCATCGAGGAACACGGTGAAATCGTCACCCTCGGTGCCGGCCGGCTTCTCGGCCAGCACGAACGGGTAGCGGCGGACGAACGCCGGGATGTAGATGCCCTGCTCCCAGAAGCCGTTCTCGCCGACCAGCAGGTTTTCACCCTGGCGCAGGCCGAGCAGGGCCATCGGGCCCGCGTCCTCGATGCTGTTGCCAGCGAACAGGATGGGGAAATCGCGGGCGGCCGGGGCGAACTCGACGCCCGTGAGCGGGACGGAGTGGGCCTTGGCGGCGAAATGGATGTTGTTGACGGCCTTCAGGCGAAGGTCGCGATGGGTCGTACGGTTCAGCGCAACCGGACGCTCGTAGAAAAGCACTTCAGCCACTTTCATTCCCTCTGGGACCCGCCAGGCCTGGGAAGCCACCCCGGCCCCCCTTCCAAACCCTGCGGGCTCTTATCGAACGCCCACTATATCAGCGCCGGGTGACAGGAAAAGCCCCGCAAGAAGCGTACCGGTGCCGTGCTTTTCTGTAGCAATAATGGGCTATGCTCGGGCCAACGCCCCTTGTGGGGCGGGGCCGGACACTGGCCCGCACGGAGTTCGGCTTGCTGGAACGCTCTTTCGCGCACGTGAAGGACGAGACTAGATGACGATGGAAGTGCTCCAAGAGGACCTCCCCAAGGTGGCGGCGTTGCACGCCACCCGGGTCCTTTCGCTCGACGCATCAGGGCGCATCCTGGACTGGATCAGCTGGCAAGATGCCGTTTGTCTGTATGTCCGGGGGGTGGTGGCCTGGACCCTGGGCGATCCCTGCGTCACCGTTCGCGGCGGCATCAGCCGGGCCTCGGGCCTGCGCAGCAGCCTGGAACTGCACCCGATCGTGGCCAGCACCGGCCACTGCCGGGACCATGCCATCGACCCGGCCCCGGCGCTCACCAATACCGCCCTGTTCGCCCGCGACCGGCATATCTGCCTGTATTGCGGCCACCAGTACACCCGCCATGAGCTCACCCGGGACCACGTGGTGCCGCTCTCCAAGCGGGGTGCCGATGAGTGGGAGAACGTGGTCAGCGCCTGCCTGGCCTGCAACCTGCGCAAGAGCAACCGCACCCCGCAGCAGGCGAACATGCCGCTCCTGGCCGTGCCCTACCGGCCCAGCTGGGTGGAGCACCTGATCCTCTCCAACCGCAATATCCTGGCCGACCAGATGGAGTTCCTGGTAAGCCACCTGCCACGGGACCGCCGCCCCGGCTGAACCCTGCCCGCCTTTTGCCCGCAAGGATTCACACCCCGTCCCTTGCCCCAGCCCCGCTCAGGGCGAACAATACGGGTATGAACGACCTTTCCCATTACCCCTATCTGGCGCAGATCAACTCGCCGGAGGATCTCCGCCGTTTCCCGGCGGAGGAGCTGCCGGCCATCGCCGATGAGCTGCGCCGTTACCTGATCGAGGCCGTGGCCTCGTCGGGCGGCCATTTCAGCTCGGGGCTGGGCGTGCTGGAGCTCACCGTGGCCCTGCACCACGTGTTCGAGACCCCGAAGGACCGCCTGGTCTGGGATGTGGGCCACCAGTGCTACCCGCACAAGATTCTCACCGGCCGCCGCGACCGCATCACTACGATCAAGAAGAAAGACGGCCTGGCCCCCTTCCCGCGCCGCGACGAGAGCGAGTACGACACTTTCGGTGTCGGCCACTCGTCCACGTCGATCTCGGCTGCGCTGGGTATGGCCATCGCCTTGCAGCGCCGTGGCGACAACCGCAAGGTCGTGGCCGTGATCGGCGATGGCGCCTTCACCGCGGGCATGGCCTTCGAAGCCATGAACCATGGCGGTGACGTCGAGCCGAACATGCTGGTGATTCTCAACGACAACGGCATGTCGATCAGCGAGAACGTGGGCGCCATGACCAAGATGGCGGCCCGCGCCATGTCCAGCCGCACGCTCAATGCCTGGCGCGAGCGTGCGAAGAAGGCCATGCCGCGCGAATCCTTCTTCGGCCGCTTCTTCAAGCGCTGGGAAGAACACGCCAAGGGCATGTTCGTGCCGTCGACGCTGTTCGAAGAACTGGGCTTCCATTACACCGGCCCCATCGACGGTCACAACATGGGCCAGTTGGTGCAGGCGCTGGAGATGGTGAAGGATCTGCCCGGTCCGCAGCTGCTCCACGTCATGACGACCAAGGGCAAGGGCTACGAACCTGCCGAAAAGGCGCAGATCGATTACCACGCCGTGGGTCCGTTCGACCCCGTGGCCGGCCTGGTGAAGAAAGGTGCGCCGGCCAAGCCGACCTACACCGACATCTTCAGCGACTGGCTCTGCGACCAGGCCGCCGCCGATGAGCGACTGCTGGGCATCACCCCCGCCATGCGCGAGGGCTCGGGCCTGGTGCGCTTCTCCAAGGAATACCCGCAGCGCTATTTCGACGTGGCAATCGCCGAGCAGCATGCGGTGACGCTGGCCGCCGGTATGGCCGTCGAAGGCGCCAAGCCGGTCGTCGCGATCTACTCGACATTCCTGCAGCGCGCCTACGACCAGGCCATCCACGACGTGGCCCTGCAGAACCTCGACGTGACCTACGCGATCGATCGCGCAGGCGTGGTCGGCCCCGACGGCGCCACGCACTGCGGCAGCTTCGATATGTCGTTCCTGCGCGTGCTGCCGAACATGGTGATCATGGCGCCGGCCGATGAAAACGAATGCCGCATGATGCTTAGCACGGGCTATGCGTATAACGGCCCCGCCGCGATCCGTTACCCGCGCGGTACCGGCCCGGGCGCCAAGATTGCCGAAGGCCTGGAAACCCTGCCGATCGGCAAGGGCGAGGTGCGCCGCCGCGGCCACCATGGGCTCGCCATTCTTTCGTTCGGCACCATGCTGGCACCTGCGGCCATCATCGCGGCCGAAGTGGATGCGACGCTCGCCAACATGCGTTTCGTCAAGCCGCTCGATGAAGAGCTGATCCTGGAACTGGCGCGCACGCACGAAGCGTTCGTCACCATCGAGGACAACGCCATCGCCGGCGGTGCGGGTGCGGGCGTGGCCGAGTTCCTGGCGTCGAAGGGCATCACGATTCCCATCTTCCACCTGGGCCTGCCCGACGAATACCTCGAGCACGGCAGCCGCGAGGAAGTGCTGACGATGGCCGGGCTGGATCTGCCGCAGATCCGTGCGGCGATTCGTGGGCGGTTCCCGCAGTTCGTGGCGACGGCGGTGGCTAGCGCGGGTTAACCGCGTTAGTTGCCGTATCACGCCTCACGGCGTCTGGTCGGGCGGCGTGATGTGAAAGCGCAATGCGAGTTCGGTGCCCGTCGCGTCGTCGAAGGTATAGGCGTGAATGACGCGTTCAACCGCGTCAATGGCGGCGGGTTTTGGATAAGCCTCGACGACACGAATGTTCTCCGCGCGCTGATCCTTTCCTACCGTGAGCAGCACCGTCGCACACGCGGCATCAACGTCAGGACGCCATGCCTCCGGCGGTAGTGAAAAGGGCCGGGTGACGATGACGGAGCGCGCCCCTTCGGCCGCTAAGGCGTCATACCTGGGATCGCCGCACGCGCTCGCCGACGATGAAACGTTCGCCGTTTCGCGCGTAAGCGCCAGTACGAAGCCGTCACGACGGAAGGTAATGATCTGCCACGATCCGTGATCCTTGCTGGAGGATCCCACGACGTCGCCGGCGATCTGGAATGGCATGAGATCCGTCGCCCATTTCGAAACGGTCCCTTGCAAGCGGCGACCTGCGACACGGCCCTTTACAACGTAATTGAGCGAGCCATCCGTCCCGTCGCGCAGATCCAGTTCGAACCGGTCACCGGTCAGTACCAGTACTCCCTCACCCTGGGTGGAATGCCAGCGATTGACGCCCGCGCTCAGGGTTCGCCAATACCACGTACCGGTAATGGCACGCGACCCCGGCGGTGGGTCGCCATGACTCCACACTCCCGAGGAAGCTGCGAGCAGGGCCATGATTGCGCCCCATCGCATCACCCGACGCGGGTTAGCCGCGTTCAGACCGCACACCCTGATATTCATCGAACTCCCATTGGCCGAAGCGGTTCAACTGCGCAGCGATATCGTCCCATGTCGCCCCCGAACAACGGGCCGTAAGGCGTTCCAGCAGGCGTTCGATTTCGGTGTAGTCGTAGTCGAAGAGAATGATCATGCCCCGTGCGAAGGATGATGCGGGAAACGTTCCATTTTCGAAGCCACGTTGCATCCATGTGGGTGAGCACGCCAGGAAGGTGAAGGTGTCGCCGCCGACATCCCCTAGCGGGCCGAACTCGGCATAGAAGCTCACGCCAAAATCGCCCGGCTCGTCTGGCTCGAACGCTTTCATGTCGACATCGCCACTGTAGATGGCCTTCAGCTCAGCTCGCATGCCCTTCTCCCCCCGCGTCCCCGCATCGCCACCGGGCTATTCCCGCCAGGACCTTTCGATCCGTTGCTTCGACGAAGCGAGAGCTAATGACGCCGTTGTAGAAGTCATAGCGAACCTGCATCGCTCCCTCGCGGAGGTCGCGTGAGCAGGCAAAGGCGACCTCGC
The DNA here is from genome assembly GCF_023078495.1 of Luteibacter aegosomatissinici. NCBI lineage: Bacteria > Pseudomonadati > Pseudomonadota > Gammaproteobacteria > Lysobacterales > Rhodanobacteraceae > Luteibacter > Luteibacter aegosomatissinici. The sequence goes on from NZ_CP095742.1 coordinate 3,972,944, forward strand.
CAGAATCGCCCACCTGTGTCTCCTTGACGCCATCACACTCGGCCAAGACGACGCTTGCGGAATCCAGTGCCGGCTCGCCCTCCGCACCAATTCGCCAGTAGGCCGTAGCCGTGGTGCCCCTGCTTCGGTCAGCGATGGCGAGAATACGGCCGGCGGGGTCATCACCATCGGGGTACACACGGTAATCGTGCCGCGCGAGCGACGCCACCATGCTGTCGTAACGCCCACCGCCGCGCTGCCAATCGGCCCAGGTACGGCGGGAAACGCTATCGAGTGGACCGACCGTGCCTGCGGCCACGTTCGCAGGCACGGCACAGTCACCTTTGTACGTAGAACCGCATCCGCGGAACGCAAAGCCACCATCATCTTCGGCGATATCCGACGTCAACCATAGCGGCGCTTCGATAGCGTATGCATCAGGCACGCAGAAGGCGCCGCGCGCGCCGGCGAATGCGTAACGGTGGGTATCCGAACAAGCGGCGATGGTGGCGATGGCGGCGAACAACAGACAACGGCCAAGTGACACGGTGCGTCCCCCCTGCCTCCCCTAAGGCATTCGCACGATACGCGGGTTAGCGCGGTTGGCGCCAGCGCCTCGCCGTCATATCTGTAGCGAAGGGCGCCGGGCACCCGTGACGCGGTCGCGCTCTTCCAGATCGCGTAGCGTTGATACATCCACCCACGCTGACGGACTGAATAAGGCGCGTGCCTCCCCACCCTGGTTCCAGCCGTGCTCGAACAGCAGCCACCCGGCTTCGGCCAGGTGGGCCGGCGCGCCGGCAATGATCTTGCGAATATCGTCCAACCCGTCCGCGCCCGAGGCCAGGGCGCTCATGGGTTCAAAGCGTAGATCGCCCTGCCCCAGGTGCTCATCGGTGTCTTCGATATACGGTGGATTGCTGACGATGACATCGTAGGTCTCGCCGGTGACGGGGGCGAACCAGTTGCCATGAAAGAAGGTGACCTTCAGGCCGAGCGCACGCGCATTGCGTTGCGCCACCTTCAATGCCGCTTCGCTGGCATCGACGGCGTGCACCGTCGCATCGGGCCGCTCCTTCGCGATGGCCAGGGCAATGGCGCCGCTGCCGGTGCCCAGGTCGAGCAGGCGGCCGCCTTCCGGCAGGCGGGCCAGCGCAAGTTCGACCAGCAGCTCCGTCTCCGGGCGCGGGATCAGCGTCGCCGGGGTGACTTCGAGCGGCAGTGACCAGAAGTCGCGGCGGCCGGTGATGTAGGCCACGGGTTCGCCCCTCGCCCGGCGGGCCACCAGTTCATTGAAGTGGGTTTCGTCGGCGGCGGCCAGCGCATCCTCTGCATGGGCGAAGAACCAGGCCCGGTTCACCCCCAGGGCGTGCGCCAGCAACAGCTCGGCCTCCAGGCGGTCACCCAGGGCGTGGCTGGCGGTACGCAGGATCGTGCGGATATCGGTCATCGGCGCATTCTACCGGCCGGGCGCACCTACAATGCGCCCATGCGCCTCATCCTCATCGCGGTCACCCTCCTCTGCCTGACGGCCTGCCGGGCGACCTTCTTTGCGAGCATCAATGCGACTCAATCGGGGGAAGGTGTGATCGCTCACGATGGCCTGGTTTACGACCCGACGCACCACCTGGCGCTTGACGTCTACGCCCCGGCGCACGCCGAGCACGCGCCGGTCGTCGTGTACTTCTTTGGCGGGGACTGGCAGGAAGGGAAGCGCCAGTGGAACCGCTGGATGGGCGAAGCGCTGGCAAAGCAGGGGGTTGTCGCCGTCGTGCCTGATTACCGGCTCTGGCCCACGGTGGGCATGGCAGGTTTTCTCACCGATGCGGCCAACGCCGTGCGCTGGGCGCACGATCACGCCGCCGAGTTCGGTGGTGCGCCCAACAACCTCTTCCTGATGGGGCACTCCTCCGGCGGGCACGTGGCGGCGATGCTGGCAACCGATCGCCAGTGGCTGGCGAAGGTAGACATGCAGCCGAGGGACCTGTCTGGCTGGATCGGCGTGGCCGGCACGTACGATTTCCTGCCGATCGACGATGATGCTGATTACGTGGGCATGTTCGGCACCACACGTGAGCAGCAAGTCGCGTCGCAGCCGGTGAATTTCGTGACACCCGGTGCGCCACCCGCGTTGCTGCTGCAGGGGGAGGACGATACCGAAGTCTTCCCTGCCGAGGCGATTTCAATGGCGTCACGATACGACGATGTCGGTGAGCCCGCGGAGTTGCGGCTCTATCCCGGCGTTGGCCATGAAGCCCTGTTACTGGCGTTCGGCCCCATGAAGCAGCGCGCCAGCGTGCTGGCCGATACGATCGATTTCATTCACCGATATCCCGGCCATTGAACGTGAACGCGTGATCACGCCATGACGCGCAACGGAGGGAGCATGACCCGCGGACGCCGCGTCTTGCGCTGTCTGTTTGTCCTCTTCCTTGGCGTCATTGCAGTTCCGCTCACCTACCTGCTCGCCGCCCTGCTGCTCGCCCTCATCCCCGTCAATCGGGACTGGCGACCGCCCCTGAATGGTACGGTCGTATGGTTGACCACCAACGGCGTGCATGCCGGCTTTGCAGTGCCGGCGCGGGACGTGGCCATGGACTGGACGGGCTTCTTTCCGCCGACGCATGCACGGGCGCCGCGCGAGATTCGCGCCGGTGACGTGGCCTACATCGGCTGGGGCGACCGCACCTTCTTCCTCAATGTGCCGACTTGGGGCGACCTCAAGGCATCGACGGCGCTCTACGCACTAAGTGGATTCGACCAGACGGCCATGCACGTGGAATACGGACCGCCGCCCGTCGAAGGCGCGAACGCGCGCCGCCTGGTGCTTACCCACGAGCAGTATGTTCGCCTGGCCGCCTATATCCGCGCCAGCACGCAGGTCGGCAAGGACGGCAATGCATTATGGATCCGTGACCATGCCTACAGCGATACGGATGCCTTCTACGAAGGCACGGGACACTACAGCCTGTTCGTCACGTGCAACCAATGGACGCGTGATGCGCTGAGCGTGAGTGGTGTGCGGGTGCCGGCATGGTCGCCGTTCGACAAACCACTGCTCTACCAGGTCGGCCGAGGCATGCGCGCCCTGTAGGAACGCGCTTGCGCACGATGGGTACTCGTCGCGAGGTGGCATCGCGCGCAAGCGCGCTCCTGCAGAGGCATCAGTACTTCCTGCGGCCTTCCGCGTTGCCTCCGCGCGCCGCATCAAGCACCTCCGGGTACGGGTAGTTCAACCCGAGCAACTGCTTGATATTCGGACTCGCCGCTTTCACGAAGGCTTCCGGCAACGCGGCCGGCAGGTCTTCCATCGGCTTGATGAACTTCGGCAGGTACTGGGTGATGATCGCCGAGCGATCGATGGTACTGCGATTGGGCATGGCGCAATGCCACACGGCACCGAAGAACACGACCGTATCACCCGCTTCACCCAACATGCGCTCGCAACGGTCGAAGAAGCGATCGGCGTCATCCGGGTAGCGCAGTTCGCGCTGCGTGCCGGGGACGTAGGCCGTTGCACCCGTTTCCTCGGTAAACGGGTCCAGCATGATCGTGACCTGCCCGTTCAACGGAAACGACGAGTTGATTCGTACCGGATGTGTTTCCGGCGAATGGAAATCCCAATAGGGGTAATCGATGTGTGGCTCCTGCCCCGGACCACCCGGCAGGATGCGGTTCGCGGCAATGGAGCCCATGATGAATTCCGTACCCAGGAAGGCACGCATCACTTTCATGATCACCGGGTGCGCGGCCATGCGCGAAAAGATGTCGCCCTTGGCCAGCAGGTTCCACACGCGGCGTTGGAGCTGGATTCGCCCTGCCTTCTCCGCGTCCCCCTGGAAATGGGTGACCTTGGCGCCCCGATCATCGGCATTGGATTCGCGCATGACGATGTCGCGCGCTTCCGCGATTTCCGCCTTGCTGAACAGGCCGCGCAGCGTCACGGCACCGGCACCCTCAAGCAGCTCCCGGACGATGGCATCGGTATCGAGGTTGGCCTCGGTGAACACGGGCGGGACGACGGCGGACTGGCGGACGGCGTTCATGGCGGGTCTCCGGCCGCGGATGGCGGCGTCAGGGCGGCGATGGGGGTTACGCTAGGCCATTTTGCAAGCGCTTGCAAATTGCAGTGCAGCATCGGCAGTATCGGGGTGTCCGTCGCCTTGGGCGGCTATCGCGCGCAAGCGCGCTCCTACTGAAAGCATGCATGGGACTTCACATGGCGGAGCTGAGGGTTGGGTTGATCGGCGCGGGATATATGGGCAAGGCGCACACAATCGCCTTGCAGTCGGTGGGCGCTGTCTTTGAGACGGGGCTGCGGCCACGTTGCGAAATGATCGCGACCTCCACGGCAAGCGGCGCGGCTGGAAACGCGTCACGATGGGGATGGAAACGCTCCACCGGCGATTGGCGCGTGCTGGTGGCCGATCCCGAGATCGATGCGGTGATCATCGCCACGCCGCCGCGCACGCACCTCGAGATGGTGTTGGCTTGCGTAGCCGCAGGCAAACCGGTGCTTTGCGAGAAGCCGCTGGGCTGCGACGCTGCCGAATCGCTACGCATGGTCGAAGCGATTGAGCAGGCCGGCCTCGCCAATATGGTGGGCTTCAACTACATCCGCACACCGGCCAGCCAGCTGGCAAAACAGATCATTGCCTCGGGTGAGATTGGCGACGTGATCCAGGTGACCGCGGAGCATGTCGAGGATTACCTCCACGACCCCGCCCTACCCGCTTCGTGGCGCACGCGCATCAGCACCGGCACCGAGGCCGGTGCGCTCGCCGATGTCGCGCCGCATATCATCAATGCCTCCCTGCGCCTGGTGGGACCGATAAGCAGCCTGGTTGCCGATACACAGATCGTCCACGCCAAACGGCCCGGCCCGCAGGGACCGGAGGCGATCGAGAACGACGACCAGGGCCAGATGCTGTTGCGCTTCGCCAATGGCGCCAGCGGCAGCCTGAGTTTCAGCCGCGTCGCGGCGGGGCGGAAGATGGGCTACACCTACCGGATCACAGGCACGAAGGGCGCGCTGTACTTCGACCAGGAAGATCAGAACGCACTATGGCTGTACGACGCCTCACGCGAACCTTCACGACGCGGCTTCCAGAAACTGCTGATGGGCCCCGCCCACCCCGATTACCTGGCCTTTAGCCAGGGCGTGGGCCATGGCACCGGGTACAACGATCAGATCGTGATCGAACTACGGGACTTCCTGCGTGCGGTGGAGACCGGCGAGACAGTGTGGCCGACATTCCGGGATGGGTATGAGGTAGACAGGGTCGTGGCGGCGGCGTTGGTCTCGGCCCGCGAGCGTCGCTGGGTCGATATCTGAACTGTAGGAGCGCGTTTTAGCGCAGGCTGGTGCGTTCGATCAGTTCGCAGGGGAACAGTTTGCTGCGCGGCACGGCGTTAGCGTCTTCCATCCATACGGCGATGCGGTCGATCGCATGCAGGATCATCGCGCGGATCGGCTGACGAACGGTGGTGAGCGAGTAGGACGACCACGCGGCAAGCGGCATGTCATCGAAGCCGACAATGCTGACCTGCCCCGGCACATCCACACCGCGCTCGCGGCACGCGTCGATCGCGCCCATCGCCAGCACATCATCGCCACAGAACACGCCATCGATGCTCGCATCGTCATCAAGCAGGGCCAGCATCGCATCGCGGCCGTGATCGTGCGTGTAGTTGCCCGCGAACACCGTGCGGCGCAGCAATTTTCCGGCTGCCTCCGCAAAGCCAGTGGCACGATCGATCGACGAGGCATCGTGCGGTGAGCCGCCAAGGAACACCAGCTTCTTCAGGCCCCGCTCCCGCATAGCCTCTCCGACCAGGCGTCCGCCCGCGACGTTATCGACCGTCGCCACGGGCACAGGTGAGCCCCGCCCTGCCCGGCCAAATACGTGGATCACCGGCATGCCTGCCGCCCGGCACGAAGCAGCAAAGCCCGCCGGAGGCGCCGAGGTGGCGATAAGCACGGCATCGACGCTGTACTGCCGCATCATGTCCAGCGCCTGGCTCCCATCCTCATCCTCACCCAGGTTCGCCAACAACGGCCGTAGCCCGCGGGCCTGGAGTTCCCGGGTGAACAGGTCGAACACCTCCATGAAGGTGGGGTTCGCGAAATGGTTGGAGACCAGCCCGATAAGCGCGGTACGGCCGGTCATCAGGCTACGGGCCAGCTGGTTGGGCCGGTAGCCCAGCGATTCGGCCGCCGCCAACACCTTCTCCTTCGTCTTCGCCGACACGCTGGCCCCGGGCGTAAACGTGCGCGACACCGCCGAGATCGAAACCCCGGCGAGTTCGGCAACATCACGGGCGGTAGTGGTGCGGCTGTGCATGGGCTAAGCGTAACCCATGGCAGCGCCACGGTTGCTAGGCGAAAACGTCCACGCCCAGGGACTGGGCTTCCATGGCGTCCAGCCGATTGATCAGGCCGGCGTACCACACGGCGAGAGGGTCACCGCGATCCTTGTAGAACGCCATGGTGCCGTCGAGGCGGTCACGAAGATTGAATGGGATGTCGAGCGCGCCTTCCCAGTCGCCTGATGGCACCTGAAAGAGGAGCGAACTCCCGTCAAGTGGGTCGAGTGCTCCCGATGCTTCCTGCTCATCGACGTACGCGAGCAGTTGGCGAGGGGTGACATGAGAGAAGTCGATCCCCCTTCGCAAGGTCGGCTTCGCCTCCGCGTCAGGCATCGCGCGCGCACCTTCAGTGCGCGAAGGCGGCTTGAGCTGCGAAGCGGGAACTGCCGAATAGATGGAAATCTGCATCGCGTCGTGTCCTGCGGGAGAGGTGCGCAAATCGAAACACGCTTAGTCGCACCCTGCCTACATCGGGACAGCAGTCGCAGCGAACGCTGACAACGATTTGCGCCGAAGGCCTACACAATTCCAGCCCTTCGCGGACGCCTACGCACGATCCCGTCGAACACCCACGCATCACGCCGAGCGCCAGTGAGTCCGCAACCCGTCAACGCAGAACGATCATGGTTACCGGCCATGTAGCCGACCATCGAGACACATCATGAAAGCAACCTATCTGACTCTTCTCGCGGCAGCGGTCGCGTTTCCCGTGCACGCGAACTCCCTTTCACGCGCCTACGTCCATAGTGTCAAGTCGGCGACCGGTGGCAATGAAGTGGTTAACGGCCAGAGCGTAACCAACCGTGACCATGGCGGTGCATGGATGCATGTCCTTACCGACGAAATCGGCTACGGACAGCACGCGCAAGCAAGCCTGCTCAGCAACGCGCTTCGCGAGATAGCCAAGGAACCTATTTGCCGCGCAGGCAGTGGTGTTGGCCCCTGCCGTCGTGGCGACACAATCGCCGGATACCGCCGCACCTGGGATGCCAGCGGTCACCAGGGCGGGAATTTCCTGTACGTCATATATCCAGCTGGGAGCGGTAGCACACAGCGGACTGTGCTCCAGGTACGGTGATGGACGCCTGGCGTCAATGGGCATGATGGCGGGCATGTAGCCTCGGAAGATTTGCCGCGCGCAAGCGCGCTCCCACGACGAGCGCACAAAAAAAGGGCCGAGGTAACCCTCGGCCCTTTTCACTCCGTGTCGCTTTGACTTACTTAATCGTCTTCGGGTCCTGCTTATCCTTCAACGCCGAGCACAGCAGGATTTCTTCGCTGGTCTGGGCGAGGCCGCGTTCCGCGCCGCTCACCTGGCCCAGGCGCGGCTTGAAGAACGCGCTGAGGCGATCCGCTTCGGCCTTCGAGCAGCCACCCTTCGCGGCGAGCGACGGGAGCTTGCCGCCGGCGAAGCTGCCGGTGCGGGCGACGATCTTGTCGTAGTTCGTGGTGAACCACTGCCAGAGTTCATCGCGCGACTTCTGGTTGTCGCGGCCACCCATCAACACCATGGCCATCTCACCCACCTTCACGTCCTTGCCCAGGGCAAAGTCGCGTGCCTTGTTGGCGAGGGCTTCGTTCGGCGCGTCACCCAACGCGGCAAGCATCGCATTGCGCTTGGCCGGGTCGGAGGTCTTCGGGATCTCGGCGATCAGTGCATCGACCGCCGGTGCGCCACGTTCCTCGACAGCCACGCCAAGGGCGGTGGCCAGCAGGTCGGGATCGGCGGCGTCGAGGTCCAGGTGGCCATCCTTCTGCTTCAGCGCGGCATCACCCTGCGCCAGCATTTCGGCGCGCACTTCCTTGTCGGCGATGTCCTTGTCGGCCAGCAGCGCGACCAGGACATTGCGGGTGAGCGTGTCGTTATCCTTCTCGCCGGCCTTCTTGCGGTAGCCCAGCGGCGCCAGCTTCGGCTTGTACGCATCGATGGCCCACTTGCGCAGCACGGCGCGCTGGGCATCGGTGGTGGCTTCGCGGTCCATGATCCAGGTGAAGGTGGGCAGCGGTGCGGTGAAGACTTCACGCGTTTCCGAAGCAGTGATCGGCTTCAACGCGGCCAGTGCATCACCCGCGTTGATGTCGCCATGCTGGAAGCCCGCGCGCACGGCATCGGCGTACGCCAGCTGCTCGGCATCGGTCAGCTTGGTGACCACCTTGGCGAGGTTGGCGAGGTCGGCCTTGCTCTGGGCAAAGCGGTAGTAGCCACGGCCGTTCGCGTTGGGCATGACCCAGGCGTTCTTCGCCGCGCCATCGAGCACGATGCTGCCTTCGGCGGTATCGAAGATCTCGCACTTGACCTTGTCGCCGGTGGTGGCGGCATAACGCACGCACATCGGCACACCCCACACGCGGTTCGCATCACCGGTGCTGCCCAGCGGCAGGTAACGGCTCTGCTTCACGTGCAGCACGGTCTTGCCACCTTCGGTCTTCACCTCGGTGCTGACGTACGGCACGCCCGACTGGTCGAGGAAGGTGTTGAACGCCTTCTTGAACTGCTCGCCCTGGCCGGCGGCCTCGGCGATCGAATCGACCAGGTCATCGGCGGTGGCGTTCGCGAACTTGTGCTTCTGGATGTACGCGCGCATGCCCTTCTGGAAGGTGGGCTCGGACACGTAGCCTTCGAACATGCCCAGCACCGCGGCACCCTTCTGGTAGGTGATGCCATCGAATGCGGTTTCGATATCGCCGTTGCCGGTGATTTCCTGGCGGATCTTGCGGGCGCTGACCAGACTGTCGTTGTTCATGGCGCCCTGCGCGCCACGGACGCGGTCCAGGTCGGCGCGGTATTCCGGGTGCACCTTCTGCGTCACCTTCTGCTGCATCCAGGTGGCGAACGCTTCGTTGAGCCACAGGTCGTTCCACCAGGCCATCGTCACGGTATCGCCGGTCCACTGATGGGCCAGCTCATGCGCGTTGACGTTGAACGAACCGCGCACGTAATTCGCGGCCGAATCGGGATCGATCAGCAGCAGCCAGTCGCGGAACGTGACCAGGCCAGCGTTCTCCATGGCGCCTGCGCTGAAATCCGGCGCGGCGAGCAGATCGAGCTTGTCGAACGGGTAGCCGAAGCCGTAGTAATCCTCGAGCGTGTGGATGATCGAATTGGTTTCGCCCAGCACGTGCTGCATGCGGTGGCCTTCACCCTTGGCGGCAATGCCGCGCAGCGGGGTGGCGGTGGTGCGGTATTCGGTCGGGGAGATGTCCGGGCCCTTCACCACATCCCACGGGCCGACGGCGAACGCGACCAGGTAGGTCGGCAGCGGCTTGGTGGTGGAGAAGGTCAGGGTCTTCCAGCCGGTACCGGCCTTCTCTTCCTTCACCTGGGCGGTATTGGCCACGCCCTGGTCGTCGGCGGGGATGGTCAGGCTGATGTCGTACGGCGTCTTGAAGCGCGGCTCGTCGAAGCCCGGGAACGCATAGCGGGCCGAGACCGGTTCCATCTGCGTCATGGCATACGGGATGCCTTCATGCGAGACCTTGTACAGGCCCTGCAGCTGCTTGTTCAGCGGCGCGGTGAAATCGATGGCGACCGTGATCTCGCCCTCGAGCTTGGCACCCAGGTCAAGGCGGGCAACGCCTTCCTTCTCGGCGGCGACGGTGTACTTGCCGTTGTGCTTCTTGCCGGCGGCATCGGTGACGACCACCTTGGAGACCTTCAGCTCCTTGCCGTGGATCCAGACGAAGTCCGACGGCTGGGTGAGCTTGAGCTTGATGGTGGTGGAGCCGGAATAGTCTTCCTGCTTGGGATCCACCTTGAAGGCGAGCTTGTAGCTTTCAGGCTGGGCCCACTCAGGCAGGTGGCCAAGCGGCGGCGCGGCGTCCGTGCCGGCGGCAAGCGCGGCGCCACAGCAGGCGGCGAGCGCGGTGAGAACAAGGGGACGGACGAAACGACGCATGGCGGGTGGGACTCCCTGTGGATAATCCCGCCCATCGTGCGTAGAGGGGTGACCTTTGACACAGTGCCGGAAGGCACCCCCCGGATGCCGCAGCGCGTCAGGCCTCGACGATGGGCTTGAAGCCGCCCCAGAACATCCGCTTGCCGTCGAAGGGCATGTTCTTCGCATCCATGTACTTCGCAAGTCGCGGATCTTCCATCACTTTCTTCATGATCCGATCGCGGTCGCGGCGGTTCTTGTAGACGATCCACGAGAACACCACCACCTCGCCCGGCTTGAGCTTCACGGCCTGGGGGAAGGAGGTGACCTTGCCGGGTTTGACGTCATCGGCCACGCATTCGGTGTAGGCCAGGGCGCCGTGGTCCATCCAGACCTTCGCGCCTACCTTGGCCATTTTCTTGTAGTCGGCCAGCCGGTCTTCCGGCACCGGCATGACGAAACCATCGACGTAGCTCATGGCAAAGCCCTCCGCTGGGTGGTGGGCGGAGAATGTGCCGGCTCAAGGAAAGACCGCGTTAAGAACACCGCCCGGTAGGAGCCCACCCTGTGGGCGACTCCGTTCGCGCGAGAGCTGCAGGGCCTGAGCCTTTGCGCGAAAGATGTCGCCCACAGGGTGGGCTCCTACCTGGAGCGTGGCCTGTGGGCGAATCGGGGTTTACGAAAAATCTTAGCCGGCAGCGTCAGCCTGCTCGAGCACCACGGCCACGGCGTGGATCACCGAGGCGATGCGCACCGCGCTCTGGATGGCCTGAACCGAAACGCCACCTTCGCGGAGCACGCGGTCGTGCGAATCGATGCACATGCCGCAACCGTTCACGGCCGAGACGGCCAGCGAGACGAGTTCGAAATCGTTCTTGGCATCGCCCTTGTAGGCACCGATGACGTTCATGCGCAGCTTGGCCGGCATGGTTTCGTACTCGGGGTGCGAGACAAGGTGCTGGAAGCGGTAGTAGATGTTGTTCATGCCCATGATCGCGGCCGAACCCTTGGCGGCGGTCAGCTGCTCGGCACTGGCGTGCTCGGCGGCGAACGCGGCGACAGCTTCGGTCAGCGGCTTGAAGCGCGCGGAGTAGGCGGAGCCCAGCGCGATCATCGCGATCTGCGCCTTGTTGAGGCCCGGGGCACCGGCTTCACTCAGCACGGAATCGAGGTTGAGCTTGAGGTCCTTGGCGTATTCGGGCAGCTGGCTGCGCAGGTCGGCGATGCTCATGGGTGTGCTCCAGATCGTAAGTAAGGACTAGGGAAAGGATCGCGGAATGGCTCGGAGCGCGGGCACCGGTTCACGCGAGGGAGCGCCGGCTGGCGCCCCTGTCAAAATTCGGGGGTGCAACGAAAAGGGTTGTAGGAGCCCACCCTGTTGGCGACGCTGTTCGCGATCGAGCAACAGGGCCTGTGGCCGTAACGCGAAAAGCTGTCGCGCACAGGGTGCGCTCCTACAGGGTGCCCGCGCCGCGCGGGGGAGGGAGGGATGCGGCGCGGGACTTCGAACGCTAAGGCTTAGGCGACCTTCAGGGTCTCGTCGCCGGCCTTCCAGTTGCACGCGCACAGCTCGTCGGTCTGCAGGGCGTCGAGGACGCGCAAAACTTCGTCCGGGTTACGGCCGACCGAACCGGCGGTGACGTAGGCGAACTGGATCTCGTTGTTCGGATCGACCAGGAAGGTGGCGCGCTGGGCGACGCCGTCGTTGGTCAGGATGCCGAGAGCCGAGGTCAGCTCCTTCTTGATGTCCGCAAGCATCGGGAACTTGAGGTCCTTCAGGTCGGCGTGGTCCATGCGCCATGCGCGGTGGACGAACTCGCTGTCGGTCGAGGCGGCCAGGATCTGGCAGTCACGGTCGGCGAACTGCTCGTTCAGGTCGCTGAAGCCCTTGATCTCGGTCGGGCACACGAAGGTGAAATCCTTCGGGTAGAAGAACACCAGCTTCCACTTACCCTCGTACGACTTGTCGGAGATCGTGGTGAACGCGTCTTCGATCTTGTTGGCCAGCGGGCCACCGTCGACGGCCAGCAGGTTGAATTCGGGGAACTTATCGCCAATGGTCAGCATGGATCGACTCTCCAGAGTGAGGGTTGGTGTACAAGGGTTGCCCGCCTGGGGAAGCGAGCGATGGAGCAAGGTTAACGAAGGGATACATATATCTCAAATCGATTGTAGGCATGAATGTGATAGTCTATGGCTATCGCAATGCCTCTCGAGACGTCCCATGAACCTTCGAGACCTATCCTATCTGGTGGCTCTGGCCGAGCATCGCCACTTCGGCCGCGCGGCCGAAGCCAGTTTCGTGAGCCAGCCCACGCTTTCCACCCAGATCCGCAAGCTTGAAGACGAGCTGGGCGTCGCGCTGGTCGAACGAACGCCCCGCAAGGTGCTGCTGACCGAGACGGGCCGCGAGATCGCCCGGCGCGCCCGTGGCGTGCTGTCGCAAGTGGACGAGATCAAGGCGATCGCCCAGCGCACGCGCGATCCGGAGTCGGGCACGATCCGCCTGGGCATCTTTCCCACCCTGGGGCCCTACCTGCTGCCCCACGTGATCCCACGCCTGCGCGATCGCTTCCCACGGCTGGAACTGCTCCTGCGCGAGGAGAAGACCGAGCAGGTGCTGCACATGTTGCGCGAAGGCACCCTGGATGCAGGCATCCTCGCCCTGCCCGTGCACGACGATTCGCTGCACACCGAGTTCCTGTTCGAGGAACCGTTCGTACTTGCCGTGCCCACGGGCCACCCGCTATCCGGCCGCTCGTGCCTGCGCATGGATGACCTGGCCGAGCAGAACCTGTTGTTGCTGGAAGACGGGCACTGCCTGCGTGACCAGGCGCTCGAGGTCTGCCACCTCGCGGGCGCGGGCGAAAAATCGGGCTTCCGGGCCACCAGCCTGGAAACGCTGCGCCAGATGGTGTCGGCCAACGTCGGCATCACGCTGTTGCCCAGCCTGGCGGTGAAGCCGCCGGTAGCCCAGTCGTCCAACGTGGAGCTCATCGAATTCGAAGCACCCGCGCCAAGCCGGCGCATCGCCATGTTGTGGCGGAAGAGCTCGGCCATGACGCCGTTCTTCGAAGCGCTTGCCGAGGTGGTCCGGGGGGTTCCCGCCGACCTGTTCAGCACCCAGGGGTGTGCCACCGGTCAACCGGGCAAGCCCTCGAACGTTGCCCTCCCGATCCCCTGACGGTTTTTCCTGATGCGTTCATGGCTCGTCGTCCTGCTGGTCGTCCTGTGCGGCTGGGGCGGCTACAACTGGTGGCGGCACAGGCCGGTGCACAATGCGCCGGGCATCGTCGCGGGCGACGTTCCCGATCAGGAAGATATCCAGCGCGGCGCCGAACTGGCCCGGGGCCATTTCAAGCTGGAGCCGCGCGCCCGGTTTGCCATGAGCGGGCGCGTGCTGTCCCGTGAGGATTACCAGCTGGATGACCTGGCGCCTATCGCGCCCACGGACCTCGCCATGGGCTGGGGCCGGATGTCGGATTCAGCGGTACTGGACAAGATCCGCATTTCCCAGTCGAACCGCTTTTACTTCTGGTACACCGACAACTTCCCGATCCCACGCCACGAGATCGAGGATTCCAGCGCGAACATGCACATGATCCCGGCCAACGACACCGCGGCGCGCGAACTGCGCGAGGTGCGCCAGGGCGAGGTCATCCACTTCGAAGGCTTCCTCGTGGATGTGAAGCGTGACGATGGCTGGCACTGGGATACCTCGCTCACCCGCGAAGATACCGGCGCGGGTGGCTGCGAGATCGTGCTGGTGGAAAGTATTTCCGAAGAGAAGCCAGGCGTGGTCAGTAAGTAACCAGCGCATGCAGGGGGCTGTTGCCGCCCCAGCGGGAACGCCCGTTCAGCCCGCCCAGCTCGATCGCCACGCTGGCACCGAGCACTTCCGCACCCAGCCGCTCGACCAGGCGGCGGCCGGCATCCAGCGTGCCGCCAGTGGCCAGTACGTCATCGACGATGATGACCCGCTCGCCCGGTTCGATGGCGTGGATCCCGATCTCCAGGCGATCCAGCCCGTATTCCAGGCCATAGTCCATGCCAACGACCGGCGGCGGCAGCTTGCCCGCCTTGCGCAGTGGCACAAACCCTGCCGAGAGCGATTGCGCCATGGCGGCGCCGAAGATGAAGCCGCGCGATTCGATGCCACACACGGCGCCGATGCCCTGGCCGCGCCACGGCGCGCAAAGCGCATCGATGCATGCGGCGAAGGCCGTGGCGTCGGCAAGGAGCGGGGTTATGTCCTTGAACATGATGCCCGGGCGCGGAAAGTCCGGCACGTCGCGGACAAGGTCGAAAATGGCCTGCATGGGGTGGTCCTGTGGGAATGCCGGCCTCAGGCCGGCAGGATGCCTGCGTCGAAGTCGCCGTCGGCGGCCGCGGCGCGCGCCTCGGCCAGCCCCGCGTCAACCGCGCGGACGATACCCTCCGCGGCTTCCGCCGCGCTGTCGGGCACCATGACCGAGACGAGGCCCATGACAGGCAACTCGCCGATGGCGCCCGTCAGGTACTCGCCGGAGACGAATGCGGGAATGCCGCCCTGCTCCAACGCATCCCTCACTAGGTGGGCGTCGATAAGGCTCTGGGCGTGGTAAGCGATCCGCATGGGGGCAAGCTACCCCGGCCACCGTGCCCACGGCAAGCATCGCGACCGCAGGGGAGGTAAACTCGGACGTTTGCGCCGCACCCACCCCAGAGTCACTCGACGATGTCCACCGAAACGCCCGTCCTGCAGCAGCACTTCATCCGCCAGATCGTCCGTGACGACCTGGCTTCCGGCAAGCACACGGTCATCCATACCCGCTTCCCGCCGGAGCCGAATGGCTACCTGCACCTGGGCCACGCCAAGTCCATCTGCCTGAACTTCGGCCTGGCCGGCGAGTTCGCGGGCACCTGCAACCTGCGCTTCGACGATACCAACCCGTCGAAGGAAGACGTGGAATACGTCGAGGCGATCCAGCGCGACGTGAAATGGCTGGGCTTCGAGTGGGCTGAATTGCGCCACGCGTCGGACTATTTCGAGGTGTTCTATCGCTCCGCGCTCAAGCTGATCCGCCTCGGCCTGGCCTACGTGGATGATCTTTCGGCCGAGGAAGTGCGCGAGTACCGCGGCACCCTGACCGAGGCAGGCCGCAACTCACCGTACCGCGATCGTTCGATCGAGGAAAACCTGGACCTGTTCCAGCGCATGCGTGCGGGCGAGTTCGCCGATGGCAGCAAGACCCTGCGCGCGAAGCTCGACATGGCCTCGGGCAACATCAACCTGCGCGACCCCGCGCTGTACCGCGTCCGCAAGGTGCACCACCAGAACACCGGCGATGCGTGGTCGATCTACCCGATGTACGACTTCGCGCATTCGCTCTCCGATGCCGTCGAAGGCATCACGCATTCGTTGTGCACGCTGGAATTCGAAGACCACCGCCCGCTGTACGACTGGTGCGTGGACAAGGTGGACCTGGCCAACGACCCGCAGCTGTGGGAAACGCTGGTCGCCGCCGGCCTGCCCACCGTGCCGAGCAAGCCGCGCCAGATCGAATTCTCACGCGGCAACCTGAATTACACGGTGATGAGCAAGCGCAAGCTCATCACGCTCGTTTCCGAGAACCTGGTGGATGGCTGGGATGACCCGCGCATGCCCACGATCGCGGGCGTGCGCCGCCGCGGCTTCACCCCGGCCGGCATCCGCCTGTTCTGGGAGCGCATCGGCGTGAGCAAGCAGAACAGCACGATCGACATGAGCGTGCTGGAAGGCTGCGTGCGTGAGGATCTGGACGCGAAGGCGCCGCGCCGCCTCGCGGTGATCGATCCGGTGAAGCTGGTGATCACCAACCTGCCGGCGGACCACACCGAAACGCTCACCTTTTCGAACCACCCCAAGGATGAGAGCTTCGGTACGCGCAGCGTGCCGTTCGCGCCGGAGCTGTGGATCGAGCGCGAGGATTTCGCGGAAGTACCGCCGAAGGGCTTCCACCGCCTGAAGCCTGAAGGCGAAGTACGCCTGCGCGGCGTCGGTATCGTGCGTTGCGACGAGGTCGTGAAGAACGATGCCGGTGACGTCACGGAGTTGCGTTGCACGCTCGATCTGGAATCGCGCAGCGGCATGCCGGGCGCCGATCGCAAGGTGAAGGGAACCATTCACTGGGTCAGCGCGCGTGACGCCGTGCCTGCCGTCGTGCGCCTGTACGATCGCCTGTTCGACGTGAACGATCCGGACGACGACACCGACGGCAAGACCTACAAGGATCACCTGAATCCGGAGTCGCGTCGCGTCGTACACGGTTATGTCGAGCCTGCGGCCGCCGGTGCGGAGCGCGAGGATCGCGTGCAGTTCGAACGCCTTGGTTTCTTCGTGGCCGACATGCACGACCACACGCACGCTGCGCCGGTATTCAATCGCGTGGTGACCCTGCGTGACTCGTGGGCGAAGCAGGGCTGATGTTGTACGCACAGGTCCACCTCACCCTGCCCGCCTGGGTGCATGAGTTCGTCGATGCATCGAAGCCCTACGCGGGCGACGAGGCCAAGGTGAAGCTCGCGATCGATCTTTCGGCGCACAACGTCGACAGCGTGACGGGTGGCCCGTTTGGCGCGGCCGTGTTCGACGGCAACGATCGCATCGTGGCCGTGGGCGTCAATCGCGTAGTGCCGCACAGCTGTTCGGTGGCACACGCGGAAATGATGGCCTACATGCTCGCCCAGCAGCGCATGCAGCGCTTCCGGCTGAACGAGGACGGCGGCCAGTTCACCCTGGCCACCAGCTCCCAGCCGTGCTGCCAGTGCTATGGGGCCACCGTGTGGGCCGGCGTGGATACCCTGCTGATCGGTGCGCGCGCCAGCGACGTGGAAGAACTCACGCCCTTCGATGAGGGCCCCCTGCCCGCGGATTGGGTGGGCGAACTCGAGCGCCGCGGGATCGCGGTACGCCGCGATATCCTGCGCGACGACGCACGTGCCGTACTGCGCCACTACGGCGAGATCGGCGCCGCTTACTGACGGCAAGGCCCTGCGGCCCCCATGTCCCGGGGAGCCGGTCGCGCCCCTGGGGGAGCGACCGGCCGTAAAGGCATGGCGGCGGCCCGCCAGGGCTGAGCGCGCCCCCGGCAAACTGCGCTAGGCTAACGGCTCGCGCCGGCCAACGCGGCGCCAGGGGACAAGGCATGCGGGATGGATCGGCTTCTTGGCTTGAAAAGGTTTGGCGGCGCACGTCGCTCGTGCAGCGCCTGACCTGCGTGGCGCTTGCCCCCACCGCCATCAGCGCCGTCCTGCTCGTCACCCTGCTCACCCGCCACCAGATGGATACCCTGCACGAGATGGGCCGCTCGACCGCGGATGCCATCGCCCAGCAGGCCGCGACGGTCTC